>JBGTHW010000030.1:0-4192 GCA_041746035.1 Parasphingopyxis sp. | reverse complement strand
GGCCAGCGCATTCAGCTTGTTCTTGCGGCGCGCCACGAGCGCCACCCGGTCTCCGCGCGCGGCGCATTTACGGGCGAATATCTCGCCCAGACCGCTCGACGCTCCGGTAATCAGCGTAACAGCGGCCATCCCTAGCCGACTTTCATCGACCGGATTTTACCCGGATCGGCAGGCGGCTCGCCCTTCGGCAACGCATCGACATGCTCCATGCCCGACGTCACTTCGCCCCATACGGTATATTGGCCATCGAGAGACTCGGCATCGTCGAAACAGATGAAAAACTGGCTGTTGGCGCTGTTGGGATCCTGCGATCGTGCCATCGAACACGTCCCGCGTGTGTGCGGTTCGCTCGAAAATTCCTGCGCCAGATTAGGCTTGTCCGAGCCATGCATGCCGGTCCCGGTCGGATCGCCGCCCTGGGCCATGAAGCCGGGGATGACGCGATGGAATTTTACATCGTCGTAAAAGCCGTCCTGCGCCAGCTCGGTGATCCGCTCGACATGCTTTGGAGCAAGATCGGGGCGCAATTTGATAACGACATCGCCAGTCGGCAGCGTCATGGTGAGTGTATCGGACATGATTTCCTGGGTCTCCTTCGTGAACGGGCTATCTAGGCAGCCTCGGCGGGCTTCGCCAGTCCGTATTCCCGCGCGACCAGACGGTAGCTCTCCCGGCGCGCTTGATGATCGGACATGATATTGACCAGCAGCATCTCATCCGCGCCATATTCCTCGACAACGCCATCGATTTCGGCCCGAATTTCCGTAGGCGTGCCGACAATGGCACGACGGCGGCGTTTGGCGACGTCCGGATTGGCGGCCAGCCATTCCTCGGCAGTCTCGATGGTTGGAACGGGAATCAACACATTGCGCATCAGCAATGCGCCCAGCATCGTCGCAGGTTTACCGAGACGCTCCGCTTGCTCGTGTGTGTCCGCCGCAATCGTCCAGCTTGCAACCATAACATAGGGCCGGACTTGCGTCGCGGACGGCTTGAAACGTTTGCGATATTCCGCCGTCATCGCCGCACCGTCGCGATTGATGAAATCGGCAAAACAATAGGGCAGTCCTGCCTCCGCCGCCCAGCGCGCGCTATCCATCGACGATCCCAGCAGCCAGATATCGGGCACTCCGCCGCCGCTCGGCAGCGTATCGATCAGCGGCGCGAACAGATGGTCCTCCGGCAGACCATCGCCATAATAGGCAATCAGCTCGGCAAGATTACTGGGGAAATCGTCCTGTGGTATCCGGCGACTACGGTCCCGCTGCAAGGCCAGCATCGTCCGCCCGTCGCCACCCGGCGCGCGACCCAGGCCGAGATCGATCCGCCCCGGTGCCATCGCCGCAAGCAGCGCGAAGGTCTCGGCCACCTTGAACGGCGAATAGTGCGGCAGCATGATGCCGCCGGAGCCGACGCGTATCTGCCGGGTCGCTAGTGCCACCGGCCCGATCAGCGCTTCGGGTGCGGCCCCTGCCAGAGCGGGCGAGGCGTGATGTTCGGCCAGCCAGTAACGGTTATAGCCGAGTTCGTCGGCCAGCTTCGCCAGATCGAGCGTATTGGCGAGGGCATCCGCCGATGTCCGGCCCTCGGCGATGGGGGACTGATCGAGTACGGAAAGCTTGTAGGATGCCATCGCGCCAGTCTAAGCCCCGCGCGGACCGAACGCAAAGCAAAGGGAGGGCCGGATGACAGAGCAGAACACCGAAACTCTCGAACCGGAAGACGCCGAAACCGGGCTCGACCACGAGGATCGCCTGAAGCCCGAATTCGTCGATGCGGTCGTCGAGGCGCTCGAAACCGGCGACGACGAGCGCACGCGCGAACTCGTCGGTCGTCTGCATCCCGCCGATATCGCGGATCTGTTCGAACAGGTGCCGCGCGACGACCGGGGCGATCTCGCGGTCGCGGTTGCCGAACTGCTCGATGGCGAAGTGCTCGCCGAGATGAACGATTTCGTGCGCGAGGCGCTGGTCGACGAGCTCGATAATGCGCAAGTCGCCGGTCTCGCCGCAACCCTCGAAACCGACGATGCCGTAGCAATTATCGAGGATATGGACGCTGGCGACCAGCGCGAAGTCCTCGATGCGCTGGAGCCGGACGATCGGGTCGCGATCGAGGAAGCGCTTACCTATCCGGAGGAATCCGCCGGTCGCGTGATGCAGCGCGAACTGGTTTCGGTACATGAATATATGACGGTCGGCAATGTCATCGATTATTTGCGCGGCGAAACTGGCCTGACCACCGATTTCCTGGAGATTTTCGTCGTCGACGCATCCCACCGCCCGGTCGGCACCTGCGCGCTTAGCTGGATTTTGCGCACCCCGCGCAAATTTGCCATCGCCGATGTCATGAAGCGCGAACAGACGCTGATCCCGGTCGATATGGATCAGGAAGAGGTGGCGCTACGCTTCCAGAAATACGGGCTTATATCGGCAGCCGTAACCGACGCGTCGGGGCGGCTTGTCGGCCAGATTACAGTCGACGATATCGTCGATATTATTTCGGAAGAAGCGGGCGAGGATATATTGCGGCTTTCGGGTGCCGGCGAGGGCGATATCAACGAACCGATCGGCGAGGCCTATAGCTCGCGCGTTCGCTGGCTGATCGCCAATCTCGGCACGGCGCTCGTTGCCAGCTTCATCATCGCGATGTTCGGCGCGGCCATCGAGCAGATGGTCGCACTCGCGGTTCTGATGCCCATCGTTGCGAGCATCGGCGGCAATGCCGGAACGCAGACGATGGCCGTCGCTGTCCGCGCCATCGCCATCAACGAACTCACCCGCTCCAATACCTGGCGGACGATCCGGCATGAGCTGGCGGTCGCGATACTGAACGGCCTGACGATAGCGGTGCTCATAGGTATCGGCGCGGGCCTGTGGTTCGACGACTGGCTGCTGGGCGGGGTGATCGCGCTGGCGATCCTGATCAATATCGTCATCGCCGGACTGGCGGGGGTTTTCGTACCCGTCGCGCTGGATCGGCTGAAACAGGATCCCGCAGTTGCCTCGTCGGTATTCGTAACGATGATTACGGATTCGATGGGGTTTCTGGCGTTTCTCGGCTTGGCGGTGGCGTCAGGGCTGGTGGGCTAGCTACTCTTCGTCCGCCGCCAAATCCTCCCGCATCATCCGCGCCATCTGGCCGCGCTGCGAGGAGGCGCTGTGGCGATTGTCGGTCGCATAGAGCGCGCGGAGATAGGCGATATCCCACGGCGTGAGATCGTCCGGCGGGGCATCGGCATTGTGGAAGAGATTGAGGATAGAGCGACCCGGCGAGACCGGCTCGCGCGTATCGAGCTGCGCCAGCGCCAGCATCGAGACGAAACCGGAGATTTGCTGGAGGTTGAGGCCTTCGATGCGCGCGGCGTCGAGAACGATGAAGGTTGCGCCCAGATCGATTCGCGTCGAGCGCAGGATGCGGGAGGGGAGTACGCCGAACAGATACAGCGTATCGGCATTTCCCAATCCTGCCCCCGGACCAAGACCTCCAGTAGCGCCATCTTGTCTTTGCGCGACCCGCCCGTCCGAACCGCGCGTCGAAACCACGCTCCATAACCGCACCGGCTCGATACCCTCCGCCAGACTTCGCCGTTCGGGCGGATTGAGAGAATCGAAAAGCAAGGGCTGCTGGTTCCGCATTTCGCTTATCAGCGTATTCGGATCGGCATTGATAATCACCACCAGATTTACATTGCACCCGGCCTCGCCGACCTCCGCGCCGACAGCCTCGGCCACCGTCGTTATCGTCCCGGCGATATAGCCATTATGCTCATCGCGCAGCCCGGTGACATGGGGACATACCGCTCCCTCCCAACGCGCCAGTTGACCCTCGGCGGTTTCTTCGCCGATATCCCGGACAAAGCCGTCGACTGCCCGTTCGGTCTCACGCTCGCCGGTTACGACGATTTCGTCCGGATTGGTTTGCGCAAGCAAAGGCGTTCCGAAAATGGAAAGGTAAAGTGCGCCACACAGGCCCTTTAGCGGACGAACAGCGTGATTCATTGCACCGACGATATCCTCCGTTTTTCGCGCGATGACAAGAGAATAGCATGGCCGCCTTGATTGCATCCTCGGCGTCCCCGACATGGCAATCATGCCTTCGCTCCATATCACCAAGGTTGCCTTTGGCTGCACATCGCTCGACGAATTGAAACGGCGTCAGGCGGGGCGGGTTGCCGAGGGCGAGCTGTTCA
>JBGTHW010000029.1:0-2816 GCA_041746035.1 Parasphingopyxis sp. | reverse complement strand
CACGCCATTGCCGATCATCGACGGCGTGCCGCGCACGATCCCCGATGGCAGCAGCGATAATTTGTAGGTCTCGTTACCGATCACCAGCGTATGGCCGGCATTATGGCCGCCCTGGAATCGCACCACGATATCGGCGCGGGCCGACAGCCAGTCGACAATCTTGCCCTTGCCCTCATCGCCCCATTGCGCGCCGATAACGGTAACATTTGCCAAGTCGTTTGCCTTTCACATTATCGTCGTTGCGAGAAGCGCAGCGACGAAGCAATCCAGTGCGGCCGGCGATGGTGTCTGCTCCGGGTTGCCGCGTCGCCTTCGGCTCCTCGCAATGACGAATCTTAGCGCCGTCTAGTCGGAAATCCGCTCCAGCCCGTCTTTAGAGAGGATATGGGTGCAGCCCAAGGCTTTCGCATCGTCTTCGTTTGATAAGGCCGCCATTGTTCGCCTGCCCTTGGCCCGTAACTGCCTGCCTGTTGCAGCATCGGTGCCGAAAGGTAGAAAAACACAGTCTTTCTCGTTAAGCCCCAATCCCGCATCGACCAGCGGATCGATATAGAGCGAGAAGCCCATGGCGGGTTCTTCGGCACCGCCTTCGTGGCGAATGATATAGCTGCCGCCACGACCGACTTCGCCGGTCATGCCTGCGCCGAACAGCGAGAAGCCGAGCCAGGTCTGATATTCGAAGCCGTGGCGTTCGGTCGGGTCGAGGGTGAAGGTGACGCGACCGGACAGGGCGGCAGCGATGGCTTCGATGCCGTCCAACCGGGATGTCAGCGTGCCACCGGCATCGATCCCGCGCATGGTTTTCAGCGCCTTGTCGACCGGACCGGCGGCGTGGATAAGCGGAAGATACGCATCGGCCCCGAGTGCCGCGATCGCGCCCGCATCCTTTTCGTCCAGTTTGGAGCGAACAGTATCTATTTTATCGATATCAATCGGAAAGGCATCGGCGGCCAATGTCGGCACCAGATCGGGCAGGGTGAGATCGACGGTGATATTTTCGACGCCCGCCGCTTCGAGTGCCTCGACCGCGATCGAGAGAATTTCGATGGCCGCCGTTACGCCATCATTACCGATCAGTTCCGCGCCCGCCTGCAACAGTTCGCGTTCGGGGCGCAGCTGGGTAGCGCGCAATTTCAGGATTTGCCCGCCATAGGCGAGACGGAGCGGGCGCGGGCGATGGGCCAGCCGCGTTGCCGCAATCCGCCCGATCTGCGCGGTGATGTCGGGCCGCAGGGCGAGCGTGCGCTGCGACACAGGATCGATCACCCGCAATAAATCCTGCGCGCCGTCAGCTTTCAACCGCCCGACCAGACCGTCCTCGAATTCGGCCAGCGGCGGGGCGACGCGGTCATAACCATAGCTGTTCATCGTGTCATAGACGGCCCGCAGCAGCCGTGCAGCGGCTCCCGCCTCTGGCGGCAGCCGGTCGCGCAGTCCCTCGGGCAGGAGGCCTGGGGGAATCATTGTTCCCTCTCCCCTTTGGGGAGAGGGCTAGGGAGAGGGGTCTCGCGCAGCGTCATTTCAATCGCCGTCAATACACCTTCCAGATTTCCGAGAACATCGGTATTTGTGAACCGAATTATACGGTATCCGAGTGCTTCAAGGAAACGCGTCCGCTTTCGTTCCCTTTCATCTTCCAAATCATGGGTATGTCCATCTATCTCGATAATCAACTTTCGTTTGCGCGCTGCGAAGTCGACGATGAAAGGTTCGATCACGACCTGACGTGAAAATTTGTGATTGGCAAAGCGTTTCGCACGCAGAGCCAGCCAAAGTGATCGTTCGGTTGGTGTTGGGTTACCCCTCATTTCTCTGGCGCGGGCAAGTAGTCTCGGGTCGGTTTTTTGATCGGTCACGATATACCCCTCTCCCTAGCCCTCTCACCAGAGAGGAGAGGGAATTTTTGCTCAAAACCGCAGCGGCTTGACCTTTTTTACGCCATCGAGATTACAGACTTTCCACATGACGGGTTCGTCCACCGGCTGATCGACGGAGAGTAACAGCACGGCCTCGCCGCCGCCATCGCGGCGACCGAGATGGAAGTTGCCGATATTGACGTTCGCCTCGCCGAGTGCGGAGCCGAGATTGCCGATGAAACCCGGTTTGTCCTCATTGACAACATACAGCATCGCGCCATCGAGATCGGCCTCGATCTTGATGCCGAACAGTTCGACCAGCCGCGGCGCGTCCTCGCCGAACAGGGTGCCCGCCACCGATTTCTCGCCGTCGTCGGTCATCACTGCGACCCGGATCAGCGTGTGATACACGCCTTCGCGGTCGTGGCGGATTTCGCGGACATCGAGACCACGTTCCTTTGCGAGATACGGCGCATTGACCATATTCACGCTGTCCGACCAAGCACCCATGAAGCCGGCCAGCACCGCGCCCGTAATCGGTTTCTGGTTGAGTTCGGCGGCTGCCCCCTCGGTTTCGATCGAGATGCCCTTGACCGCATCGTGCGCGAGCTGCCCGACCAGCGAACCGAGCTTTTGGGCGAGTTTCATGTAGGGCTTGAGCTTCGGCGCTTCGTCGGCGGAAAGCGACGGCATATTCAGGGCATTGGTAACCCCGCCATTGACCAGATAATCGGCCATCTGTTCGGCGACCTGGATCGCGACATTAACCTGCGCCTCGGTCGTCGAAGCACCGAGATGCGGCGTCGAGATCAGTCCGGGTGTGCCGAACAGCGGATTTTCCTTGGCCGGTTCCTCGGCAAAGACGTCGAGTGCCGCTCCGGCGACATGCCCGGATTCGAGTGCCTCTTTCAAGGCCGTCTCGTCGATGAGTCCGCCGCGCGCGCAATTGATTATGCGCAC
>JBGTHW010000028.1:0-8005 GCA_041746035.1 Parasphingopyxis sp. | reverse complement strand
TGATGTAGAGGGGCGGCTCCTGGCTCTGCATCGCCCGGATCTGCACCGGCGAGGTGTGGGTCCTCAGCAGCATCGGGCGACCGTCGGCGTCTGCCCCGGACCCCGATCCGGGGTCCGTGCGGTCGAAATAGAAGGTGTCGTGCATCGCCCGCGCCGGATGGCTTTCGGGGATGTTGAGCGCGGTGAAATTGTGCCAGTCGTCCTCGATCTCGGGCCCGGTGGCGACGGCGAAACCGAGATCGGCGAAGATTTCGGCGAGCTCGTCCATCACCTGGCTGACCGGATGGACGCTGCCCTGAACCGCCTCGCGCGGCGGCAGCGAGAGATCGATGCTCTCGGTGGCGATCCGCGAGTCGAGTTCATCGCTTTGGAGCGCGGCCTTTTTGGCGTCAATCTCGCCAGCGATCTCGCTGCGCAGTCCGTTGATCCTCGGCCCCTCACTCTTGCGCTCCTCGGGGCTCATCGCGCCGAGCGTCTTGAGCAATCCGGTTATCACGCCATTCTTGCCGAGCGCATGGACGCGCACGGCTTCGAGCGCGTCGAGGCTGGTCGCCACTTCGAGCGCGGCGAGCAGATCGGTCTTGAGCTGGGCGAGGTCGGGCGGGTCCTGGGTCATCGACATTTCCGGTATATGGGCGCTGAAAGAAAAAGGGCGCGAGAAGCCATACGGTTCCTTGCGCCCTTTGCATAAAGATGAACCGGCAAATGTCACCGGCTATTGTGGCGGCCTTAGACTTTGGCGAGTGCATCCTTGCTCTGGGCAATGATGACGCTAAACGTCTCGGGCTCGTGCATCGCGAGGTCGGCGAGGATCTTGCGATCGAGCTCGACGCCGGCGAGCTTGAGCCCATGCATGAAGCGGCCGTAGGTCAGGTCTTCGGCGCGGACGGCGGCGTTGATCCGCTGAATCCACAGCGCGCGAAAGTTGCGCTTTTTGACCTTGCGGTCGCGATACGCATATTGGCCGGCCTTTTCGACAGCCTGGCGCGCGACGCGAACGGTGTTCTTGCGCCGGCCCCAATAGCCTTTGGCCTGTTCCAATAATCTGTTGTGACGGGCCTTGGTGGTGGTCCCGCGTTTTACTCGTGCCATTTTCGCTTACCTCCTAGCGCAGCCCGTAGGGCGCCCATTTCTTGACTGTCTTGGCATCGGCGTCGGACAATTTGGTGGTGCCGCGATTCTGGCGGATATATTTCGAAGTGTGGCTGATCAGCCTGTGGCGTTTGCCGGCCACGCCATGCAGCACCTTGCCGGTGGCGGTGACCTTGAAGCGCTTTTTGACGCCACTCTTGGTCTTGAGCTTGGGCATTTTCGTCTCCTCATAGTTGACGATTTGCGAGCGGCCTCGGCAGCCCATACTGGCCGGACAGCTCTTCCAAAATCGTTAGAAGCGCGGGGCTATAGTGCGCTGCGGCATGAAAGGCAATGCGCAAAGCCGGAACCCGCGCCCACGAAACGGTGTTTCTTTCGCATGACCGAGCAGGGGTCGACGCGGCATGGCAGGATCGGGGGCACTCTTCGCGCTCATCCCCGACCGCGAACTCGATATCGGCGCCTTCGTCCGGCTGACGTTCGAAGACGGTCTCGATTAGCCTATTCGGATCAATTGCGGTCCGATCGCCTTCACGGTGCGAAACGGGCTCACCGCCGCCGATCTTATCCTCGGCGGCGCGCGCGCCGGAGCGCAGCGCACTCAAGGCGGCGAGCGCCGTTGCGATATCGGCGAGGGCGGCGAAAGCCGAGCCGATGGTGCTGACGGCGGCTTTCTCAGCCTCGGGATATTCTAGCCGCGTACCGCCCGCGCTCCTGTGCTAATCTGGCGGTGAAACGACTCGGGGAATTTATCATGGCAGACCGGAACCAAGGCCCAGCGGGCGGCGTGACGCCGCATTTGACGATCGGCGATGGCCGTGCGGGCGAGGCTGTCGATTTCTATACCGCGGCGTTCGGCGCGGCGGAGCAGATGCGCCATCTGGCCGACGACGGAAAGCGGATCATGCATTCGCACCTCCAGATCAATGGCGGCTCGGTGATGCTCAATGACGATTTCCCCGAATTTCACGGTGGCGACTATGCGCCGCCCGCCGCGATGACGCTCCATCTCCAGGTCGGCGACGCCGACGCCTGGTTCGAGAAGGCGGTTGCGGCCGGCGCGACGGTGCGGATGCCGCTCGAAAACCAGTTCTGGGGCGATCGCTCCGGCCGGATAGACGATCCCTTCGGCTTCAGCTGGTCGATCGGCGGGCCGGTCAAGGAATAGCGCGACCATGCGTCAGTGACCGGCGTGCAACGCTTCCATGATGTCGTCGAGCCGCGCCGGATCGCCAAGCGCTATCACATCGCCCTTGCTATGCGCGCCGAGCGGATCGCCGCTCCAGTCGCACATCCGCCCACCCGCGCCTTCGACGATCGGTACGAGCGCGGCGAAATCGTGGAGCTTGAGCCCGGCCTCGACGACGATATCGAGATGCCCCGAGGCGAGCAGCCCGTAGTTATAGCAATCGCCGCCATAGACGATGCGGCGCGGC
This sequence comes from Parasphingopyxis sp., assembly GCA_041746035.1. Taxonomy (GTDB): domain Bacteria; phylum Pseudomonadota; class Alphaproteobacteria; order Sphingomonadales; family Sphingomonadaceae; genus Parasphingopyxis. Next base: position 5,477 of record JBGTHW010000028.1, on the reverse strand, counting down.
GCAACCTTACCGGCGAGCGCGAGGAAATGCTCGCCTTCGCTCGGGCTGAAACAGTGCGGGCTGGTCGTCGCCAAGGTGGCTGTGTCGAGCGCGCGGCAACACCGCGTCCGGGACGGCGCGCCGTTGAATGTTGTCGGTCTCCCCAGCGCGCCAAGCCAGCGCTCGCGGGCGATCGGCTGGTCGATTACCCCGATCACCGGCCAGCCATCCTGCAATAGGGCAACCAGCGTGCCGAAGATCGGCCGGCCGGCGATAAAGCTTGTCGTGCCATCGATCGGGTCGATCACCCATTGTCTGGCTGCATTCTCGCGCACCGTGCCGAATTCCTCACCGATAATGCCGTCATCAGGGTGTTCGGTTTCGAGAATGCTGCGGATCGCGGCTTCGGCGGTGCGGTCTGCCTCGGTTACCGGCGACTGATCGGCTTTGTCTTCGAGGCCGAAGTCGGCGCGGAAAAAGGGCCGGATCGTCTCGCCTGCGACGTCGGCGAGCCTGTGCGCAAGCGCAATGTCATTGTCGATTCGGGCCATGCGCTGCTCCTAGTCGAACAGGCTCGATACCGAGCTTTCGTCGGCGATCCGGCGGATCGCTTCGGCGAACAGGGGGGCGATGGGGAGGTGACGGATTTTTTCGGCGTCTTCGATGGCGGCGTGATTGCCGATGGAGTCGGTGATGACCAGTTCCTTCATCGCCGAGCCATCGACCCGCGCCACCGCGCCACCGGAAAGAACCCCGTGGGTGCAATAGGCGACGACCTCTTCCGCACCAGCCTCCTTCATCGCGGCGGCGGCGTTGCACAGCGTGCCGGCCGAATCGACGATATCGTCGACAATGATGCAGAACCGTCCTTCGACATTGCCGATAATGTTCATCACTTCCGATTCGCCGGGTTTCTCCCGCCGTTTGTCGATGATCGCCAGCGGCGCGTTATCGAGACGCTTGGCCAGAGAACGTGCGCGCACGACGCCGCCGACATCGGGCGAGACCACGGTGATGTCCTTGCCCGAGAAACGCGCGGAAATATCCGAAGACATCACCGGTGCGCCGTAAAGATTGTCGGTCGGGATATCGAAAAAGCCCTGAATCTGGCCGGCATGGAGGTCCATCGTCAGCACCCGGTTGGCACCGGCGGTGGTGATCAGATTGGCGACCAGCTTGGCGGAAATCGGTGTGCGCGGTCCGGGTTTACGATCCTGCCGCGCATAACCGAAATAGGGCAGCACCGCCGTGATTCGCTTGGCCGACGCGCGTTTCAACGCATCGATCATGATCAGAAGTTCCATCAGATTGTCGTTCGCCGGATAGCTGGTCGACTGGACAACGAAGACGTCCTGGCCACGGACATTTTCGAGGATCTCGACGAAAATTTCCTCATCCGCGAAACGACGGACATTGGCCTCGGTCAGCGGGATTTCGAGATATTGCGAAATCGCCTTGGCCAGCGGCAGGTTGGAATTGCCCGATAACAGTTTCATTTATGCGTTCCCGGTTTTGCGTCGCGCATTTCTTAGGGGCAGTTTGCGAAAAGCGAAACAGCCAGATGCGGCTTTGTGGTAATTGCACAGGATTGCCGCCCCCGGCTGGCACCCTTACAGAACAGCGCATGACCGACAGGCTGGCAATCGTCTTTGCACAACTCAACCAGATTGTCGGCGATCTGCGCGCCAATGCCGATGCGATGCTGATTATCGAGGCGGACAATCCCGAGGCCGATCTGATCGTGTATCCGGAGTTGCAGCTGATCGGCTATCCGCCCGAAGACCTGGTGCTGAAGCCCGCCTTGCGCGAACGCGCGATGGCGGAATTGCAGCGCATGGCGGAGGCGACGGCGTCTGGCGGCCCGGCGATGCTGGTCGGCAGCGTCTTCACCGAAGGCGATCTCATCCATAACGGCATTGCACTGCTGACCGAAGGCCGGATCGAGCAGGTCCGCTACAAGCATGAGCTGCCCAATTACGGCACGTTCGACGAAAAACGGCTGTTCAGTCCCGGCCCGATGCCCGAGCCGATAGAGTTCAAAGGCGTAAAATTCGGCCTGCCGATCTGCGAGGATGCCTGGCTGCCCGATGTTTGCGCGCATCTGAAAGAGCGCGGCGCGGAGATTTTCATCTCGCCCAATGGCAGCCCTTACGAGGTCGACAAGGACGACCGGCGGTTGAACGAAGTTTTTCCGGCGCGGGTGAAGGAGAACGGCCTGCCGCTGGTGTTCCTCAATCGCGTTGGCGGGCAGGACGAGGTGGTGTTCGACGGCACGTCCTTCGTGCTGAATGCCGATGGCTCGACGGCTTTGCAGATGCCGGACTGGGAGGAGGCGATTGTCGAGACGCAGTGGAGCAAGAATGCTGCGGGCGTCTGGGAGTGCGTGCCCGGAGAAATCCACCCACTCGATGACCATCCCGAGGATATTTACAACGCGATGATCGTCGGCCTGCGCGATTATGTGAACCGCAACCGTTTCCCGGGCGTGGTACTGGGGCTTTCGGGCGGGATCGACAGCGCGCTATCGGCGGCGGTGGCGGTCGATGCTTTGGGCGCGGATCGCGTCTGGTGCGTGATGATGCCGTCGCGCTTCACCTCGCAGGAAAGTCTCGACGATGCCGAGGGCTGCGCGCGGATGCTTGGCTGCCAGCTCGATACGATTCCGATCCAGCCCGCGATTGAGGGCTTCGATGCGATGCTCGAGGGCAGTTTCGCGGATCGCGATGTCGATATCATCGAGGAAAATATCCAGTCGCGCATTCGTGGTGTCACGCTGATGGCGCTGTCCAACAAGTTCGGCCATATGTTGCTGACGACGGGCAATAAATCCGAAATGGCGGTCGGCTATGCGACGATCTATGGTGATATGGCGGGCGGTTATTCGGTGCTGAAGGATGCCTATAAACTCACCGTTTTCGCGCTATCGCGCTGGCGGAACGAACATCGCCCCAGCCTCGGTCTCGGTGGCGAGGGACCGGTAATGCCCGAAACCGTCATCACCAAGCCACCGTCCGCCGAACTCCGCGACGATCAAAAGGACAGCGATTCGCTGCCCGAATACGAGATTCTCGATCCGATCCTGATGGGCCTGATCGAGGAAGAAGTCGGGATCGACACCCTCGTCGAACGCGGTTTCGACCGGGAAACTGTCACCCGCATCGAACGGCTGCTCTATATCGCCGAATATAAACGTCGCCAGGCACCCCCCGGCGTGAAAATCGGCGCGCGTAATTTCGGGCGCGACCGACGCTATCCAATTACCAACGCTTTCCGGACCGTATGATGCGATATTTGCTTCCGCTACTGCTCTTAGCCGTTGCCGCCTGCCAGCCGCAGTCGGCAGAGGGGGGCGGCGCAGAGACCGATCAGATCGCGCCTGCCGAAGAGGCTGGCTCATTTCAGGAATCCCCGATCACTTCGGTCGGCGATCTGCTCGGCGAATATCGCGTCGCGGGGATTGACGGCGAAGCGCTCGACGAGAATTTCGGCATCGCGCTGTCGATCGACGGACCAATGATGTCTTTCGAACCTACATGTGCAGGATTCGTCTGGGATATCACATTCGAAGGCGACCGGCTGATCGCCGAGCGCCATCATGAAGGCCCGCCGCCTGAACTTGGCGCTGCGCCGCCGCCGGTGTGCGCCGTCGCGGTTCCGCCCATCTATATGCAGCTCGGCCACGCGCTCGACGCAGCCAGCCGCGCCGAGCGGATGCCTGACAATGGCATACGTCTTTCCGGCGATCGCAGATCGGTGACGCTCTTCAAGCAATGACAGCCTTGCTCTGAACGGCTAATGCGCGCGCCATGACCGTCACCACACGCTTCGCCCCCTCTCCCACAGGCCGCCTGCATGTCGGCAATATCCGCACCGCGCTGCATAACTGGCTCTGGGCCAAGAAGCAGGGCGGGCGCTTTGTGCTGCGGCTCGACGATACCGATCGGGAGCGGTCCAAAGAGGAGTATGTCGAGGCCATCCGCGCCGATCTAGCCTGGCTCGGGTTGACGGTCGATGGCGAAGAGCGGCAGTCGGGGCGTTTCGATCATTATCAGGCGGCGTTTGAGAAAATGCGCGCGGATGGGCGCGTTTATCCGGCATTCGAGACCCCGCATGAGCTGGAGCTCAAGCACAAGGTGCAGCTCGGGCGCGGTCTGCCGCCGGTCTATGACCGGGCGGCGCTCGATCTGACTGAACAGCAGATTGCGGACTTCGAGACCGAGGGCCGCCCGTCGCATTGGCGGTTCAAGCTCGATCATGACTCGGACATGGAGTGGGACGACCTGATCCGCGGCCCGCAGCATTTCGATCCGGCGCTGCTCAGCGACCCCGTGATCCGGCGCGAGGATGGCAGCTGGCTTTATATGCTGCCGAGCGCGGTCGACGATGCGAAGATGGGGGTCAGTCATGTCGTGCGCGGCGAGGACCATGTCACCAATACCGGGCTTCAGATTCAGATGTTTCAGGCGATGGGCGCTGAGCCGCCGCACTTTGCGCATGAGGCGCTGCTGGTCGGCAGCGAAGGCAAGCTGTCCAAACGGCTCGGCTCGCTGGGCGTGGAAGCATTTCGTGAGCAGGGTATCGAGGCGATGGCCGTTGTTGCGCTGCTGGCGCGGATCGGCACCAGCGATCCTGTCGAGCCATTTGCCGATGTCGCGCCGCTGATCGAGAGTTTCGATTTCGCGCATTTCGGACGTGCACCTGCCCGTTTCGATAGCGAGGAACTGGCGACGCTCAACGCCAAGATCGTCCATCAGCTGGAGTATGAGGCCGTCGCCGGGCGTCTGCCCGATGGAATGGATCAAGCGGCATGGCAGGCGATTCGTCCCAATCTCGAGCGGGTCGATCAGGCGGAAAACTGGTGGCGGGTCATCGAGGGGCCAGTGGCTGCCCCGGATTTCGATACCGAAGACAGCGCGTATCTCGATACTGCCGCCTCCAAAACCGCCGATCTCGATTGGTCGGACGATATCTGGAAGCAGCTTACCACCGCGCTTAAAGACGCTACGGATCGCAAGGGCAAGGCCTTGTTCCTGCCACTGCGGCAGGCGCTGACCGGACTCGATCATGGACCGGAAATGGCGGCGTTACTCCCGCTGATTGGCAAGGACCGGGCGATTGCCCGCCTGAAACGCGCATAGTCGGCGCTTGCCAAATCAGGCATTTCTGACACACAGGGTTGCAAAGCGAAACGCAAGGGGATTCGGGGTGCCACAGATACAGATCGATCGCCGCCGTTTTCTGGCCGGACTTGGCGCGAGCTCGGCACTGGCGCTCGCCGGTTGCGCGATGCCCGGTACCACGGGTTCCGCTTCGGGCGTGGCAGCCCCCGATAGCTGGGCGGCCACCGAAGTCTTTCTTTCAAATTACCGGACGACCAAGCCACTGCCGGGCGCGCTTGCGGCAATTGGCCGGGGTATGGAAGCGCCGGCCTATCTCGCATCCGGCACGTCCGCCTTTAACGGGGGTTCTCCGCTCGGTCGCGATACCCTCTGGCGCAT
>JBGTHW010000027.1:0-7957 GCA_041746035.1 Parasphingopyxis sp. | reverse complement strand
TCCGAGCGGAAGGACCGCAAGCCGGACTGAGAGGCGCTCCGCCCCGCCGAGGCACTATCCCGCTGAAACGCCTGCGCTGCGGCGGGCGTCATCAGGCCAGTAAGCACGGCGACAAGCAAAGCCAGTCCGAGCCAGCTTCCGATTTTATCCAAATGGCGGTGGAACAATCCGGTCATGCGCACTTCCCCCTCGACGGAAAACATATGCGCCCCAAAACGCGGCGGCGTCAATGGCATGACGCGCAGCGCGAAACTCTGGCGACGGACGCGATCATCGGCTATCCTGCGGCCATGCCCCGTCTCTCCCAGGTTCCCCGCGACGATGCCGATGACTTTGCGAAGGCGCTCTATACTGCGCTGTTCGGAGAGCGCGATCCGGTCGCCGAACCCGGCACGGCGACCGGCACGCCGGGCAACTGGTGGACGGTGTTCGCGCTTGTGCCGGACGCTTTCAAACATACCACGGAGGGCTTCGGTTTTTATCGCTCCGAAAACCGCAAGCTCGATCCCGTCCTGCGCGAACTCGGTCAGACGCGGGCGGGCTATGCGGTCGGCTCGCGCTTCGTTTATTCGCAGCATATGAAGGCTGCGCGGTTCGCAGGGCTCACCGATGAGCAGGCCGCGGCGATTGCGCACTGGCAGGTCGCCGATTGTTTTGACGAGGTGCAACGTGCTGTGCTCGCCTATACCGATTGCCTGGTGCTGGAGCGCGGACGCGTGCCCGATGGTGTGTTCGAGACGCTGAAAAAGACCCTCTCCGAAGTCGAAATACTCGAACTGACCTACATCACCGCCACCTATATGATGCACGCCGTGATGAGCCGCGCGCTGCGGCTGGAGTTCGACGATGTCGATGAGGCGGTCGTCGAAACCCCCGCCCCCGAAGGCGCGACGGCGGATGTCATGGGCATGGTGGATAACAGGAAGAAAGACTGACAATGACGTCATTGCGAGCGCAGCGGGCCGAAGGCGACCGAAGGTCAACCAATCCAGAGTCGCAGGTCTCAGCGCCAGCCGCTCTGGATTGCCGCGTCGCTACGCTCCTCGCAATGACGGAAGAGAAGGAGAACTGATATGGGCTATCATCATCTGGCACTGGCCGCGAAGGACATGGCGGCGACGCATGAATTCTATGAAAACATCATGGGCTTCGAGCTGGTCAAGGTCGAGATCGCGCCGACCATAGGCGGCGGCTGGGGCAAGCATTTCTTCTACCGGATGGATGGCGACGACAGCACATTCATCGCCTTCTGGGAGCTCCACGATGTGACCGGGCAGGACGATATCGAATACGATCTCAACGAGGCGGCGGGTACGCCGATGGGGACCAACCATCTGAGCTTCGACGTCCACACCCCCGAGGAACTGGTGCAGCGCCGCGCAAAATGGAATGCGGCGGGGCTGGACGTGCTCGAGATCGACCATAATTGGTGCCATTCCGTTTATACGCGGGATCCGAATGGCAACATGGTAGAGTTCTGCCTGACGACGGGCAGTTTCACCGAGGCGGATCGCCAGCGGGCACTTGATGCGCTCAGCGAAACGGAGATGAACCCCAGCGAGCCGCCGGCGATGATGAAAAACTGGCCCGCTGAGCAAGTTGCCCAAGCGGCGGAATAAAACATGGTTCCGTCTTTCGAAGCAACCCTAAAATCAGGATGCTAGCCTGAGCGGTTCTCGCACCTGTTCTTCTTCGGCATCTTCTGGCTCGCGCGCACCCAGCCCATCGAAAATCGTATCGATTACGATACGCAGATTCTCTGTCGTCGCGTTCCGGTAGCGGATCATCAGCACCGGATCGCAGAACGGTGCGAGCATCATATTGACGAGATTCATCATCCGATCGATGGTCATGCCTGAAAATTCGCCCGCGCCGATCGCCTCGGACAGGATTGTCGCCATATAATGATCGGCGAGATCGACATAGCTCATCACGACGTCGCGATGTTCCTCGCCAAGCGACATGCAGGAATCGAAATAATCCGGGTCTTCGGCATAGCGCGCCTGTTTGACGGCCAGCCGACGGGCGAAGAACTGATAGAGCTTTTCGCGCGGAGCCAGATCGCTCTCGACGACCTCTTCCATGATGGCGTTCAGTTCCTCGAACCAGCGTTCGGCGAACGCCTCGAACAGCGCTTCCTTGCTCGGAAAGAAGCGATAGACATTGGATTGCGACATGCCGCACGCGCTGGCGATATCGGTCACGGTGATCGATACCGGTCCGCGCTCGCGGACCATCTGTTCCGCGCATTCGAGCAATTGTTCGCGGGTTGCTTCGTGGTCGGTTAACGGACGCGCCATATTCTGTCTCCTCAGACTTGCGTAGCAATAATATGAGACAGTTTTATGATACAAGAGAAATAATATCAATTATTATTTTTCAATCGCGATTTTCAACCAGTCCGGCATCTCCAGCCCCGCCACATTCTCCACTCTTCGATGTTCGACGCTCAAGCCAAAATCCGGATAGGTAATCCGCTGCCGCTTCTCGTCGGCCCGATCTAGCGGGACGACCACGAGGCGGCGGTTGACCTTGTTGCGATAATGCATGCGGGCGGTGTTTTCCTGGCCGACATAGCAGCCTTTTTTGAAATCGACGCCGTTCAGTTCCTCGGCATTGCATTCGAGCCAGAGAGTCTTGTCGCTGCCGAGTTCGGCGATGCCTTCGGTGACGCCGAGGGCGAGGCGGTGGGCTTGCCAGGCGGGGGCGGCATCATTGTCTGTCGGCGGAGCGAGCCAGCGATGGCCGAGGGCGGGGAGGCGGGGATCGTTAACTACCAAGTCCCGTCCGCCCTGAGCTTGTCGAAGGGCTGTATTTTCTTCGTTAAACGTTGAAGAAGGAGGACAGGGCTTCGACAAGCTCAGCCCGAACGGATTGTCTTGCTCGTCCTTGCTCCAATGCACGGCAAGTTCCCCCTCCCGCGCAATCTCGATCGGTCGCCGCAGGCGATACAGCGTCAGCCGCTTCGCCAGATCGTCCGCCGCCAAGGCTTCGCAATCGACCAGCATATCCTCGCCATCGGCCCAGAGGATAAAATCGAACAGCGCCTTGCCCTGCGCGGTCAGCAGGCCCGCCCATTGCGGCTGGCCGGGCTGCACTTTCGCCATATCCTGCGTGACGAGGCCTTGCAGGAACCCGCGCACATCCTCCCCGGAAATACGGAGGAGGGCGCGGTCGGTAAGGGTGGTGGCTGGCATGGTCTTCAAATAGAAGGTCACACCAACGATGCCAACTATCCGTTCGTCCTGAGCTTGTCGAAGGGCTGCACTTCGCTTTATGGCGGGGTGAAGATAGAGCAGGGCTTCGACAAGCTCAGCCCGAACGGAGTTTTGCGTGCCTGATACCCTCACTATCCGCCGCCCCGATGACTGGCACGTTCATTTGCGCGACGGCGATATGCTTAAGGCGGTCGCGGGCTATACGGCGCGGCAGTTCGCACGGGCCATCGTCATGCCGAATCTTGTGCCGCCGGTGACCACCGTGGCGGCGGCGGCGGCGTATCGCGAGCGGATAAGGGCGGCGGTGCCGGACGATGCGGATTTCACGCCGCTGATGACCTGCTATCTGACCGACAGCATCGATCCCGACGAAATCGCGGCGGGGCATGGGCACGGCGTCTTCACCGCCGCCAAGCTCTATCCGGCGGGCGCGACGACGAATTCGGACAGCGGCGTCACCGCCATCGCCAACATCCATGCCGCGCTGGAGCGGATGCAGGCCATCGGCATGCCGCTGCTGATCCATGGCGAGGTGACGGACAGCGATGTCGATATTTTCGATCGCGAGGCGGTTTTCATAGAGCGCATCCTGGAGCCGCTGGTGCGAGACTTTCCCGGCCTCAGGATCGTGCTCGAACATATCACGACCGTCGATGCGGTCGATTTCGTGCGGCAGGCGGACCCCGATATCGCCGCGACGATCACCCCGCATCATTGCCAGATTAACCGCAATGCGATTTTCGAACGCGGCATCCGCCCCCACGCCTATTGCCTGCCGGTGGCCAAGCGCGAGACGCACCGGCTCGCCGTCCGCGCCGCCGCCGTCTCCGGTTCGCCGAAATTCTTTCTCGGCACCGACAGCGCTCCGCATACGCGCGAAGCCAAGGAAGCGGCCTGCGGTTGTGCGGGTATCTTCAATGCGCCTTACGCGCTGGAAAGCTATGCGCAGGTTTTCGACGAGCAAGGCGCGCTCGACAAGCTGGAGGGGTTTGCGTCGGAACATGGCTCCCGGTTTTACGGCCTGCCTCTCAATGAGGGCATGGTGACGCTGCGGCGGGAGAAGACCGGGGTTCCTGAGACGCTGAGCGCTGGCGCAACGCAGATGGTGCCCTTCCATGCCGGCGAAACCATGGGCTGGCGGCTCGGCTAGGCAATAACCGCGCGGCTGACGGCTCGCCGGGCACGCGCCGCCCGGAAACTGTCAATCGTGAAAATCGCCAGCGCCGCCCAGATACAGGCGAAGCAGACGATCTGCCCGCTATTGAGCGGCTCGTTAAAGACAAAGGCCGCGATCGCGAATTGCAGCGACGGCGCGAGATATTGTATGAATCCGAGCGTCGTCAGCGTCAGACGGCGTGCGGCGGCGGCGAACAGCATCAGCGGCACCGATGTCACCACGGCAGCGAAAATCAGCAGCGTGTCGGTCCGCCAGCCCTGCCCGAACGCCAGCCCGCCCGCAGCGCCGAGCCAGAGCAGGTAAGCGAGGAAGGCAGGTGCCAGGATCGTCGTTTCCACCGCCAGTCCTTCGATTGCGCCGACATCGGTGATTTTGCGGACATAGCCGTAAAATCCGAAAGAAAAGGCCAGCGTCAGGCTGATCCACAGCGTATCGAGCGCGCTCGTCGCCAGCACCGCCACGCCAATGACCGCCAGACCGATCGCCAGCATCGTCGCCGGCCGCAATTTTTCCTTCAGCAGCAGCGTGCCGAGCACGATATTGACGAACGGATTAAGAAAATAGCCGAGGCTCGCCGCCAGGATATGCTGGTTATTGACCGCCCAGATATAGCCGAGCCAGTTGATCGCGATGAGCACCGCCGAGATCGCCAGCGCGAGCATCGTGCGGGGATTGCCGAATATAGAAAGCAGCCCGCGAAGCTTGCCCAGAATGGCGAGCAGCCCTGCCAGAAAAATAACCGACCATACGATCCGGTGTGCGACGATCTCTACCGCGCCGACATGATCGAGCAGCTTGAAATACAGCGGCACAATACCCCAGACGAGATATACGCCGATGCCATAGGCGTAACCGGCACGGGTGTTCTGCTGCTGGGGTTTCGGCTCGGCCATGCCGCGCAATTAGGCGGCAACGGGCCGCTATGCCACCCGAAACTTGCGATGGAACCTGCGCGTTTAAAAAGGCAGCCAGCGCCGGTCGCGCGAGAAATTCATATAGCCGAGATTCGCGCCGAGCCGCAGCCCCGCGCCCAGCCGGATCGGGATCAGCACCTTGTCGCCCGAGCGCAGATAACTCGCGGTCAGCCCGCCAATAAAATAGGCATCGCCCTCGACCGCCGGAAAGCGGCGATACAGTTCCTCGGTGTCGTAGAGATTGTAAACCAGTACGAAGGTAGACGCGCCATTCGCGCCGAAATCGAAACCCACCGACGGGCCCGTCCAGTAGACCGGGTGCTCGCCCTCGACCTTGTGGAACAGGGTGCCCGAGCCATAGCGGAGACCGAAAATAAAGGCACCGCCTGCCTCGCGCCCGACAATATAGCCATTGGGTTCGCCCTGATCGGCGAGGATATCCTCGATGATCCGTGCAATGCCCTCTGCGCCATCGCCAAAGACGCCGCCGGCAGCGGCGATCAGATCGTCCTGCTGATAGGTTGTGCCCGGTTCGCCGGGCGGCGCGACCGGGTTGGTAGTGCCGGTTGCAAAATCGTCATTGGCCGCCGCTCCGGGGACTGTGTCACCGGTCGCCGGTTCCGCTGCCGGAAGGCTCTCGTTGCCCGGCGTATCGGGGGGGATATAGCCGGGATCGGCGACGACGGTCGTATCGGTCTCGGTCGCCGCCCTGCTATCGAACTCTTCGCCATAGGCCGGAGATTCGGTCGTCGAACCGGTCCCGGAATAGGTCTCGTCATCGACCGGTTCGTCTTCATAGGACTGGATGGCAAGATCGGGGTCGACGCTGTCGATTTGCGCGATGGCGGGCGTCAGCGCGAAGGAGACCGCGCCGAAGACGGCCAGAATGGAAAATATATGCTGCTTGATCATCGTGCGATCCCCCGAAAACCGTATGTCTTGCAGTGCTGCGCTCCGCCGGACTCGCACGCAATCGTCTTCGGGATGAGCCGAGTCGATAGTGCGCCGAAGCGAGTCGATTCGGGGATTCCCGGCTTTCGATCCCGATTATGACGCAATTGGAGACTGTGGCGCGACTGGTTGTTGATCGCGCGCAGTGGTCTCGCTATAGGCCCTCTTTCGGCAGGCCATGGACACGTGGGTGAGTGGCTGAAACCACCGGTTTGCTAAACCGGCATACGGAGATTATCCGTATCGAGGGTTCGAATCCCTCCGTGTCCGCCACCAGCCTATTTCCAGCCAGCCCTCACAGTATCAAAAAGTTAAGTTTTGCTAAGGTGTCCAGCCGATAAGTCATCCCTCACTATGCCTTGCCGTTCCCGTTTAGCCCGGCTAGAGTGTGGGAAGAAATGTGGGAGTGAATGGCGATATGGGCAATCTGACAGCGACTGCGGTCAAAGCCGCGAAAGAGCCGGGGCGATATGGCGATGGCGACGGGCTTTTCCTGCTGGTCGGCAAGGCGGGCGGGCGAAGCTGGGTTGTGCGCGTCCAGAAAAACGGGCGGCGGCGCGACATCGGGCTGGGCAGCGCAGCCAAGGTGACGCTTGCCGATGCACGGGCAAGGGCGGCGATTGTCCGTTCGCAGATTGAGGCGGGCATCGATCCGGTTTCGGAGCGGCGCAAGGCGGCTGGCGTTCCCTCTTTCCGGGAGGCGGCGGCGCTGGTTCATGCCGAAAACCAGAAGGGCTGGAAAAACGGCAAGCATAACAAACAATGGCTTTCGTCGCTGGAGGCATATGCTTTCCCAGCGATAGGCGACATTGCCGTTTCGGAAATCGATGGTCCATCCGTTCGCGACGTGCTGGCGGCGATATGGCTGACAAAGGCGGAAACCGCGCGTCGCGTCAGGCAACGCATTGTCGCGATTATGAACTGGGCCGTTGCAAAGGGCTATCGCGACGCGCCCCTGCCAATGGCGGCCATCAATGAATCGTTGCCGAAACAGAAGCGCAGGGTGTGCCATCACAAGGCACTGCCCTTTTCGGACGTTCCCGCTTTTTTGGACTCCATAAGGGAACGTGAAACCATCGGGCGGCTGGCGCTGGAGGCGGCGATATTGACGGCGGCGCGTTCCGGGGAAATCCGGCTGGCGACATGGGCGGAGATCGACCTTGACGAACGGCTGTGGATTATCCCTGCCAGCCGCATGAAAGCCGGACGGGCGCACGTTATCCCGCTTTCGGAACCGGCGTTGCGGCTATTCCGGCGGATGCGCGAATGGCGACCTGCTGGTAGCGAACTGGTTTTCCCCGGCGCGACACGCGGCAAGCCTTTGTCCGACATGACGCTCACAAAAGCGATGCGCGATATGGAGCGCGACGAAACCCCGCACGGCTTCCGCTCCAGCTTCAAGGACTGGGCAGCCGAGACAACCGGCTATGCCAATGAACTATCGGAAGCGGCGCTTGCCCATGCCATCAAGGATAAAACGGAAGCGGCCTATCGGCGCGGCAATCTGCTGAAGAAGCGGCGCGACATGATGGACGCATGGGGCCGCTATTGCGATGGCGCTGGAGATAATGTTGTCCGGCTGGCAGTAGGGTGATGGAAGATTATCCAGACGACGAAATTGATGATGGCTTATCGCCGGAACTACGTGCGCTAATTGGTAGGATTGATCTACGTAAACACAATGTTAATTTGGAGCG
>JBGTHW010000026.1:0-4527 GCA_041746035.1 Parasphingopyxis sp. | reverse complement strand
ACCGGGGCGGATCGATCTCGGCCTGGGTCGCGCGCCGGGCGGCGACGGGCGGACGATGCTGGCCTTGCAGCGGGACCGCAGCCGCCGGATGCCGCAGGACGATTTCCCCAATAATCTTGCCGAGCTGATTGCCTATTATGGCGATGGTTTGCCGAAAGATCATCCATTTGCCCCGCTGCGCGATACACTGCCGGGCGGCGGGGGAGCGCCCGATATCTGGCTGCTGGGATCGTCGATGGATAGCGCGCTCTGGGCGGCGGAGGCGGGGCTGCCCTATTGTTTCGCCGATTTCATCAATCGCGACGGTGCGGCGATGACGGCGGAATACCGCAAGCGGTTCAAGTCGTCCGCGACGCTCGCTGCGCCCTATGCGATGGTTGCGTGCTGGGCGATTGCGGCGGACACGCGCGAGCAGGCGGAGCGTCTCGGCAAACCGGCAGCGATGCTGGGCGCATTGCTGATGCGCAATGTGCTGATCCCCGTGCCACCTGTCGAGACTGCCGAGGAGTGGCTGGCCGCCAATCCTGACGCCACCAAACGCCGTCGCCGCGCCATTGTCGGCACGTCTCCGGAAGTTCGGGCGGAAATCGATGGCGTCGCCGAGGAATATGGCGCGGACGAGATGATGCTGGTCAATATCATGTCCGATCATCAAGCGCGCCGGGAGAGCTACCGTCTGGTCGCGGAGGAATACGGACTGGCGAAGCCGGTCGAGGCTGCCTAGATACGCCCCAACTCAAAGGAGAATACCGAACAATGTTTAACACACTCACCATGACGCTGCCCGCGGGCGACGTCGTTATCAAGCTGCGCCCAGACCTCGCGCCCAACCATGTCGAGCGCATTACCGAACTGGCCAGCGACGGCTTTTATGACGGTGTCAAATTCCACCGCGTCATCGATGGTTTCATGGCGCAAGGCGGCGATCCGACCGGCACGGGTATGCACGGTTCGGACAAGCCCAACCTTGCGCAGGAGTTTTCAAGCGAGCCGCATGTGCGCGGCACCTGTTCGATGGCACGGTCGCAAAATCCCGATAGCGCCAACAGCCAGTTTTTCATCTGTTTCGACGATGCCGAGTCTCTCGATGGCCAATATACCGTATGGGGTGAAGTGACGTCGGGCATGGAGCATGTCGATGCGTTGCCGAAGGGCGAGCCGCCTGCCGATCCGGGGAAAATCCGGTCGATGAAAGTCCGCTAGGGATGGGCGCGGTTACGCTGATTACCGGAGCGTCGAGCGGCCTGGGCGAGATATTCGCTCGTAAATGCGCGGCGCGCGGAGACCGGGTGGCGCTTGTCGCCAGACGCAAGAACAAGCTGAATGCGCTGGCCCGCGAACTCGGCAAGGATACCATCGTGATATCGGAAGATATGAGCGATGCGGATTCCGGCGAAGCGATCATGGAATCCATCGAAAGCCGCGGGCTGTTCGTGAAGACGCTGATCAACAATGCCGGATTCGGGCTGCGCGGCGAGTTTACCGATCTGCCGATTGGCGACCAGCTCGATATGATCCAGCTCAACATCACCACGCTGACGGACCTGTGCCATCGCGCTATCCCCTGGATGAAGGCGAATGACGGCGGCAATATCCTCAATGTCGCCTCGACCGCCTCGTTTCAGGCCGGGCCGAATATGGCGGTCTATTACGCGACCAAGGCCTATGTGCTTTCGCTTACCGAGGCGTTGCACGAAGAGCTTGCGCCATACGGCATCAACGTCACGGCGCTCTGTCCGGGCGCGACGAAAACCGAATTTGCCGAAGGGGCCGGGATGGAAAACACCCAGCTGTTCAGAAAATTCGCGGGCGAACCCGAGGCCGTTGTCGATGCGGGATTGAAGGCACTCGCAAAAAACAGGGCCATCGTCGTGCCGGGCATCGTCAACAAGGCGATGGTTCAGTCCGGTCGCCTGACGCCGCGTAGCGTGACGCGCGAGATCGTCAAGCAGCTACAGGGATAGCATCCGCGGGCTTTTCGCCAGTGGATGCCTGACGGCAGACATTTGCAAACAGCCAGTCGTGAAACAGCCGCACCGGCTTGCGCCGCAATGCCGAGCGGCGGCAGGCGAACCAGTAGCTGTAGGGGCTCTGCACCGACGTATCGAACAGCCGGACCAGCCGCTCGTCGCCGGCATCTCCCAGATGCGAATCGAGCATGAAAGCAACACCGAGCCCTTGCGCGACCGCATCGAGCATCAGCTGGCCCGAGTCGAAATGATCTTCCGCTGCGGGTTCGAGGTCCGGCAGACCGATGGCCTCTTTCCAGTAATCGAAGATTTCCGGCATATCGCGGTGCAGCAAAATCGTGTGTTCGGATAGCTGTTCGGGGCGTGTTGCCCGAAGTTGCGGCGATCCGATGGGAGTCACGATATTATGATCGATCTTGCGGGAATAGAGTCCGGGATCGATCGCGCGGGCGAGCGTGATGGCGGCATCCAGCCCGTCGCCCAGCCGCGTCGTGCCATGGGCCGCCGTATCGATATCGATATGCAGTTCGGGATGCGCTTTGCGAAGTTCCGGCAATTTGCCCATCAGCCGTTGAGAGGCGAAAAGAGGCAGCACGCCGAGCCGAAGACGCAGCAGGTCGGCTTGCCCCGTGGCGGCCTCTATGGCACCGGAAAGCTGGTCCAGAGGTCCGCCGATCTTTTCCAGCAGCTGGAGACCGTCTTCGGTCAGCACCATCGCATGATGGCGACGCTCGAACAGGATGCGGTCGAGAAAATGTTCGAGCGTCTGGACACGACGGCTGAGCGCGGGGGACGACAGCGACAGGTCTTCGGCGGCGACCTTTATCGATCCGAGCCTGGCGACCTGCACAAAGGCCTCGATCGCGGTCAGGGGCGGTAATCTGCGCATCGGCTGTCTCTCTTTCTTCCGGTTTGAGGGTATTTTATTCAAGTGAGTTGCAATAGTTGCAATCGCTATCACACTTTTCGCACTTGCACAATTTCAAAATGAAACGCATTTAGGGCGGGCCTTAACAGGCATCCTCTCCTAAACTCCGGGCCGGCCCGCCCCCAAGGATGGCCGGCCCATTTTTTTGGTTTTTCCTCTATTTCAAAACCCCGCTTCGCATCTTGCGGCGGGCGTCCTATGTAGGTTCCGATCAAGAACGGAGCTTGCCATGGCCGATGCCGAAACCCTTCCCGCCAAAACCGATGGCCAGAAATTGCAGGTCGCCAATTCGCGGCCCGAGGATTCCGGTCGCGGACTGGCGCGGATGTCGCGCGAAATCATGAATGCGCTGGGTCTGGCCGAAGGCGATGTTGTCGCGATCACCGGGAAACGGACGACGCCGGCGCGCGCCGTCCTGCCTTATCGCGAAGACGAGGGCCTTTCGATCCTGCGTATAGACGGTCTGCAGCGCGCCAATGCCGGGGCAGGATCTGGCGATTTCGTTGCCGTCGCCAAGGCCGAATCGCAACCGGCGAAGAAGGTGGTGTTCGCACCCGCCCAGCAGAAATTGCGGCTGCATGGCAATGCCGATGCGCTGAAGCGCAGCTTCGGGATGAAACCCCTGACCCAGGGCGATGTTGTCGCCACCGCCGGGCAGCGCCCGGTCGAACGGTCCGACATGCCGCCCCAGCTGCGCCAGATGATGAATGCGCCCGCCTACGCTTTGCAGGAGATACGCCTGGTGGTGGCAGCGACGACGCCCAAGGGTATTGTCCATATCGACCAGAATACCGAGGTCGAGCTGAAGACCGAATATAGCGAGGCGACAGAATCGCGGCGCGCCGATGTTACCTATGACGATCTCGGCGGTATGGGCGAGACCATCGATCAGGTGCGCGAGATGGTAGAACTGCCGCTGCGCTATCCCGAGCTCTTCCAGCGGCTCGGGGTCGATCCGCCCAAGGGCGTGTTGCTGCACGGTCCGCCGGGTACCGGCAAGACCTTGCTCGCGCGTGCGGTCGCCAATGAAAGCGACGCCGAGTTTTTCCTGATAAATGGCCCGGAAATCATGGGTTCTGCCTATGGCGAGAGCGAGAAGCGGCTGCGCGAAGTATTCGAGAAAGCCGCCCAGGCCCAGCCGTCGATCGTGTTTATCGACGAAATCGACTCGATTACGCCCAAACGCGACAAGGTTTCGGGCGAAGCGGAAAAGCGGCTGGTAGCCCAGCTGCTGACGCTGATGGACGGTTTGCAGAAACGCGCCAATCTCATCGTTATCGCGGCCACTAACCGGCCCGAGGCCATCGACGAGGCGCTACGGCGGCCCGGTCGTTTCGACCGCGAGATCATTATCGGTGTACCGGACGAGCGCGGTCGCCGCGAAATCCTTGCTATCCACACCCGCGGCATGCCGCTGGCCGAGGACGTCAGGCTTCGCGAACTCGCCAAACAAACCTACGGTTTCGTCGGGGCCGATCTCGATGCGCTGACCCGCGAGGCGGCGATCGAGGCGGTGCGGAAGATCATGCCGCAGCTCAATCTGGAAGAACGCACGGTGCCGACCGAAGTGCTTGAAAACCTCTCGGTCACGCGTCACGATTTCGACGAGGCGATCAAGCGCGTCCAGCC
>JBGTHW010000025.1:0-14161 GCA_041746035.1 Parasphingopyxis sp. | reverse complement strand
CCGACCGGTTGCAGCCGGGCCGCGACCTGCTCGACAACACTTGCATTGGGGATAACCGGCCATTTCGGGAATGTGTCGAGCGCGGCCCGATGCAGCGTACGCCGCCGGTCGACCATCATATGGACAGGTAAAATCAGTGTTTTCCCGCGATGATACCGCTCGATATGATCGACAACATCGTCGAAGGCGCGCTGCGATAGGGGAGAGGGGATAACCGGCACCAGCACCATATCCACGACGCGCAGCATCTGGGCGGTGGTTTCGCCCAGACCGGGAGGACAATCGAACAGGATCCGGTCATATTCGCGCTCGACATCGTCCATGATTTTGACGAGCCGTTTTTTCTTGCCGATGGAAAAGAACAGCCGGTCGAGGCTGCGCAAGGATGTATCGGCAGACAGCAGATCGAGCCGCTCGATTCGTGTCGGTCTGATGAGCTTTTGCGGTTTGACTTCCTGCTCATAAACGGCTTCGGCCCGACGCTTGGGGTTTTTGCCCTCGCGGACGAGGAATGTCGCGGCGGATTGCGGGTCGAGATCCCAGAGCAGGGTGCGGCGCGAGGAAAGGGTTGCTGCGCACCAGGCGAGATTAACCGCCAGTGTGGTTTTACCGACGCCGCCCTTGAGGCTGTAAATACCGATCCTCGCCATGCGATTAGCCTAGCGGTTACAGCCCGTCAGGCCAATTCCGGATGGTGGAAAATCCGCTTCATTGTGGGACAGCGGTTTGGGCCTCCTGGCGTCGATCAGTGGAGTATATCCTATCAAGAAATGTGCGAATCCCGGCAGCGGTGCGATCCGGAGATTCTTCCATCGGGATATTGCCGATGCCCTCGCCTTCGGCCCGCTGCGCTCCACGCTATGGCGATTCAACCGCATTTCATATCGCTTTAGAAGAGTTCTTTCACCAGATCCTGCGGGCGGCAGAGACGTACGCCGTTCTGCGTTTCGACTATCGGCCGGTTGATCAGAATGGGGTTTTTCACCATCGCGTCGAGAATCTGGTCGTCCGTAACATCGGGATCGTTGAGCCCGAGTTCCCTGGCGAGCGGCTCCTTGTTGCGCAGCCCTTCGCGTGCCGTGATCCCGGCCGTCTTGTACAGAGCGGCCAGCTTTTGCTTGGTCGGCGGATCGTTCAGATATTCGATCACACGCACGGCGACGCCCGGTGCTTTCTCAAGAATTTCCAGCGTCTTTCGGGACGTGCCGCAGCGCGGATTGTGATAGATAATGGCCTGCATCGGGATATTTACTCCTGTTTTTCCGACAGCTTTTCGAGAATTGTCATCGCCTCATCGCGCCGATCCCAAGCGACAAAAATGTGATCGTGGTGATAGGCAGCCACTATATTGGCACTTATCCCTTTTTCGGCAAGCGCCGTTGCGACAGCGGGGGTTAGACCGACGGAGCTTAGCGCGCTGTGAATGCCGAGCGTGATCTTTGCCCAGCCGCCATTATGGTCGAGGCCGATGCCTTCGAGAATCGATTGCAAGGCGATAACGCTCGCGCCTTCCGCCTCGGCGAAGGTCGCAACCGGGACAAGTCCCTGCGGCCAGCCTTCGCCGATGGGGATCGTAGCGAAACCATGCGGTTCGTTCGCGAGCATGGGTTTGAGATCGCCCGGAAGCGTATCAAGATCGGATTCGGCAGGCATCGCTTTTACTGGCTTAACGCTTCCAGCCTGTCGGATAACCAGAGCTTGATAAGCGCCTGCCGCGTCACACCCCGCTTCCTCGCCTCGCGGTCAAGCCGGACGACCATCCATGACGGGAAATCTACATTGACCCGCTTGGCCTTCAAATTAGGCCGCACGGCGGTTGTCAGATTGAGCCGGTCAATGATGGAATCGCCATCATCGAATGCGTCGTCAAAACTCTTCTTGGCCATATAAATCTCTCTCGTCTTGCCGCGCCCGCCGGACAGAAATGATCCGGATATTTTCTTCCCTGAAAGTAAATACCGCCGACCAGATTCTGCTTTCCACTGTTCCTAACGCCAACCAGCGTTCCTCTTCTTTTTTGTTCGTTTGCGCCTTGACCACAAGCAATCGTTCATCCGCCCAGAGTTTCTGTGCCCGATCAAAATCTATCCCGTGCTTGACAACATTCGACCGGCTCTTTGCGGGATCATATTCGAACATCGGTCAGGTATAATAAATATACCATAACGGCGCAAGCTTCAAGCGGTTTCGGCATTTCTCGCCAGCCATTCTTCCAGCCATTTGATCGTATAATCGCCCGCCAGAAATTCCGGATCTTCGACCAGCGCCTGGTGGAGCGGGATCGTGCTTTTGACGCCATCGATCACCATTTCCTCCAGCGCGCGTTTCAGTCGCATGATACATTTTTCGCGATTGCTACCATAAACGATCAGCTTGGCGACCATCGAGTCATAATAGGGCGGAATGGCATAGCCGCTATAAAGCCCGCTATCCACGCGAACATGCATACCCCCTGCGGGATGATAGTTGGTTACTTTGCCGGGCGAGGGGGCGAAGGTTTTCGGGTCTTCGGCGTTGATCCGGCATTCGATGGCATGGCCGCGAAACTGAACCTGATCCTGCGTTACCGAAAGCGGCTGGCCATCGGCAATGCAGATTTGCTCTCGCACCAGATCGAGGCCCGTGATCATTTCTGTCACCGGATGTTCGACTTGCAGGCGCGTATTCATTTCGATGAAATAGAAACCGCCATTTTCATAGAGAAACTCGATGGTTCCCGCGCCGCGATAGCCCATATCGGCCATTGCTTTGGCGCAGGTTTCGCCCATCCGCGCCCGTTCTTCCGCCGCGATGACCGGGGACGGGGCTTCTTCGAGCACTTTCTGGTGACGACGCTGGAGCGAACAATCGCGCTCGCCGAGATGAATGGCATTGCCGTTGCCATCGCCGAATATCTGAAATTCGATATGCCGGGGATCGCCGAGATATTTTTCGAGATAGACGGTATCGTCGCCAAAGGCGGATTTCGCCTCGCTGCCTGCCTGTCTGATCGAGGTTTCGAGCTGGCTGGCCTCGGGCACGACCTTCATGCCGCGTCCGCCGCCGCCCGACGCGGCCTTAACGATAACCGGATAGCCTATCTCGTCGGCAATGCGTCTGGCTTCGCCGATCTCGCGCACCGCCCCGTCCGAACCAGGTACCAACGGCAGGCCGAGCCCGCCGGCGGTTTTCTTGGCCTCGACCTTGTCGCCCATCACCCGGATATGTTCCGGCTTCGGGCCGATCCAGATAATGTCGTGATCTTCGACAATGGTTGCGAATTTCTCGTTTTCCGACAGGAATCCATAACCGGGATGGATGGCGTCGGCCTGGCTGATTTCGGCGGCCGAGATGATATTGGCGATGTGGAGATAGCTTTCGGTGGCGGGCGGCGGCCCGATGCACACCGCTTCATCGGCGAGCTTGACGTGCTTGGCATCGGAATCCGCTGTCGAATGCACCGCGATAGTCTTGATGCCCATCTCGTGACAGGCGCGATGGATGCGTAGCGCGATTTCTCCGCGATTGGCAATCAGGACTTTCTCGATCGTCACGCAAACGCCCTATTCGATGACGAGAAGGGGCTGGTCGAACTCGACCGGCTCGGCATTCTCGACCAGCATCGCCGTCACCTTGCCGGATCGCGGCGCGGCGATCGGGTTCATCACCTTCATCGCCTCGATAATCATCAGCGTATCGCCTTCCGCCACGCTGTCGCCGACCGTGACGAAAGCGCCCGCGCCGGGTTCGGGCGACAGATAAACCGTGCCGACCATCGGCGATTTCACCGCGTCGGGATGCGCAGCTTCCTTGTCGACGGCCGCTGCCCCTTGCGGTGCAGCGGCAACGGGTGCCCCTGCAACCGGTGTCGCCATCGCCGGACCTGCCGATACGGTCCGGGCAACCCGGACCATCCGGTCGCCATCCGCCACCTCGATCTCGGTCAGGTTGGTCTCGTCCAGCAGCGCGGCCAGTTGCCGCACGGCATTCGTGTCGACATTCATCGCGCCGTTTTCCGGGCCTTCGTCCATGCTCATTGCGTAGCCTTTTCCCTGTTTCCGGATGAAGCCGGTTATTGGTTGCCGCTTCTAGTCAAAGCCGTAGCGCCGCGTCCAGCGCCAACAGATAGGAAAGTGCACCGAAACCGGCAACCGTTCCATGCGCCGCCTGGCCGATCAGGCTTTTGTGACGGAATGCCTCGCGTCCATGCGGATTCGAAAGATGCAATTCGATCACGGGCGTGGCGATGGCCTTGATTGCATCGTGCAGCGCCACGGACGTATGCGTAAATCCCGCCGCATTCAGCAGGATAGCCTTCGCGCCTTCGGCCTGCGCCTCGTGCATCCAGTCCACAAGATGCCCCTCATGGTTCGACTGGCGCATCTCGATAACCGCGCCCAGATCCAGCGCGCGATCCTCCAGCCGCTCCGCAATGTCGTCGAGCGTATCGGAGCCATAGATTTGCGGCTCCCGCGTGCCGAGCAGATTGAGGTTCGGGCCGTTGAGAACATAGATGAGCGGTTTGTCTGCCATGGGCGGGAGCTTTCGGTTGCTGCCTGGTCGAAGCGACACCTATATGCGCGTTGTTGTTTGACGCAAAGGTTTGAAATTGAGTGAAGCTGTCCGCCCGGAATTCAGCGATTACATTGTTTTCGTCGATGAAAGTGGATCTCCAACTCTGAGTCCGCTTGATCCAGATTACCCAATCTTTGTGTTGGTATTCTGTGTCTTCGAGAAGAACGCGTACGCAGAGAAGATTCAACCAGCCATAAAAAAGTTGAAATTCGAGTTTTTCTGTCATGATCTGGCTGTTCTGCATTCTCATGATATTCGCAAACCCAAGGGCGATTTCAAATTTTTGTTGAACCCTCACCATCGTGAGAAATTTTTAGCGCGGGTGGATGAGGTGGTAGGTGAGGCCGAAATGGAATTGATAGTTCACGTTATCGACAAGCCGAAGCTGATAGCGAAATATGCAAATCCGTTTGATCCCTATTATATCGCTTTGAGAATGTGCCTTGAACAGCTGAGTTCGTTCCTTAAGGAAAAGTCTCAACAAGGAAGGCTCACGCATGTTGTTGCCGAGTCGAGGGGGTGCACTGAAGATCGAAATCTTGAACTTGAATTTCGGCGGATCATCGATCCCGATTTCAATTGGGGCATGGCGAACCAATTTTCGGTTCAAGACACGCCATTCCAACTGAAATTTGTTGAAAAGAAAATTAACTCGGCTGGACTTCAATTGGCCGATCTGACCGGACACCCCATTGGCCGCAACTATCTGAAACCCGATCAACCCAACCACGCTTTTGAAGTTATCAAGCGTAAGATATTTCGCTCGATATGGAGTTTCCCATGAGCCATGTAAGCGAAAGGCTCCGGAATACTCCAGAGCCTAGCGCCGACCAGATATTTCCAGTCCACTTGTTCGTAATATGTGAACGTTGTTCGCAAAAGTCAATTTGGGGAAGGGCAACATGAAAGCCGACGGCACGATTTCCATCCACGTGAATGGCGAGCATCGGCGGGTGCATAAGGGGCTGACGCTGGCGCAGCTGGCGCGCGAGGAATTGGGGCTCGATCCGGACAAGGTCGCCGTGGAGCGCAATCTGGAAGTGGTGCCGCGTTCGACGCTGGGCGATGTGCTGGTCGAGGATGGCGACGAGCTTGAGATTGTGCATTTTGTGGGAGGCGGGTGAAATGACGGACGCGAACGATAGCTGGAGCGTTGCCGGGAAGACCTTCACCTCGCGGCTCATAGTAGGCACAGGTAAATACAAGGATTTCGAGGAGAATGCGGCGGCGCTTGAGGCATCGGGCGCGGAGATCGTGACCGTCGCTGTGCGGCGGGTGAATGTATCGGATCCCAATGCGCCGATGCTGACGGATTTTATCGATCCCAACAAAGTCACCTATCTTCCCAATACCGCGGGCTGTTTCAATGCCAATGAGGCGATCCGCACCCTGCGGCTGGCGCGCGAGGCGGGCGGCTGGGACTTGGTGAAACTGGAAGTGCTGGGCGAGGCCAAGACGCTGTATCCCAATATGCGCGAAACACTGACCGCGACCGAGACGCTGTCCAGGGAAGGCTTCAAGCCGATGGTCTATTGCGTCGACGATCCGATTGCCGCGAAGCAGCTTGAGGATGCGGGTGCGGTGGCGGTGATGCCACTGGGCGCGCCGATAGGCTCGGGGCTGGGTATCCAGAATCCGGTGACTATCCGCCTGATCGTTGAGGGCGCGAATGTGCCTGTGCTGGTCGATGCGGGCGTTGGCACAGCGTCCGATGCCGCAGTGGCGATGGAGCTGGGCTGCGATGGCGTGTTGATGAACACGGCGATTGCCGAGGCGAAAGAGCCGATCCGCATGGCGCGCGCGATGAAACTGGCGGTGGAAGCGGGCCGCGAGGCTTATCTTTCCGGTCGGATGGGCAAGCGCAAATATGCCGACCCGTCGAGCCCGCTCTCGGGACTGATTTAGAACAGTCACATTTGCGGTCAACCGCTTATCGCAAAAGCGGAACTTAAGTCCGCTTCACCTGTTTTCCTTGTAACGCACGCCAATAGTGGCGCAAAACCAAGGAGAACAATCATGGGTGAACTCGCAGATAAAGCTAAAGGCGCAGGCAACAAGGCCGCTGGCGCAACCAAGGAAGCCGCTGGCAAGGCGACCGACAATGAGCGGATGGAAGCCGAAGGCAAGGCGCAGAAAACCAAGGGTCGCGCGCAGAATGTCAAAGGCGAAGTCAAGGGCGCAATGGGTGACAAAGTCTGATCCTGGCACCTGCCGACTATGAATGACTTTACCGCGGCGCGCGAGAGGATGGTCCAGGACCAGCTCGCGCGCCGCGATATTTCCAGCAAAGCGGTTCTGGATGCGATGCGCGCTGTGCCGCGCGAATATTTTGTGCCCGATCGTCTTTCCGCACAGGCCTATGACGATTGCCCGCTCCCTATCGGCGAAGACCAGACAATTTCTCAGCCTTATATTGTCGCGCTGACGATCCAGGCGGCGGACATAGGGATCGGGGACCGTGTGCTCGAAATCGGTGCCGGATCTGGCTATGCGGCGGCGGTGCTGGGCCGGATTGCCGCACGGGTGTTCGGTATCGAGCGCCATGCATCATTGGCGGACGGCGCGAGCGGGCGAATTGTGGCGCTTGGATACGACAATGTGTCGATTCGCCAGGGCGACGGCAGCAGGGGCCTCCCGCAAGAAGCGCCGTTCGACGCCATTATCGTTTCGGCGGGCGGCAAGGATATTCCGCCAGCCTTGACCGATCAGCTCAGCGACGGCGGTCGGCTGGTTATCCCGGTGGGTCCGCGCCACGGAACCCAGACGCTTGTCAAGCTCACCCGACGGGGCGCTGAGTTCGAACGCAAGGAACTGGGCGACGTCCGCTTTGTCCCGCTCGTCGAGGGTTGACTGTTGCATGTCGGCATAAATTCTCGTAGATACGAATGTATATACGGAGCGTATATTATGGGCATCATCGAAAGCAAGGTTTTCAGGAGCGGCAACAGTCAGGCGGTCCGGCTTCCGAAAGAGGTAGCTTATGACGAAGAGATCGAGGTCATCATCGAGAAACTTGGCGATAGGCTGACGATTCGGCCGAAAAAGCGGAAAATCTCGCCACAGGAAATGGTGCGCAGGTTAAGGGAGTTACCGACACCCAAGCGGATCGCAAAACGCCCGCCTTTCATCGCGCCGAAACGGATCGATCAGCGATAACGCGTGCATATTCTCGATACAAATATTGTTGTTCTCGCGCAGAATAATGACGAGGCGGTTCTGAACTGGATCGACACGCAGACAGGCGATATGGCAATATCAGCGGTTACGGCGGTCGAGCTGGAGGCGGATTTTCGCAGCGATCCCGACGAAACCGGGTTTCGGAGAGCCAAGCTGGATACCATTTTGGCTGGCGTTTCGATCCTGGCGTTCGGCAAAAGCGAAGTCGCCGCTTATTCGGATATTATTGCAGCCCAAGGCTATTCCCGTCGCAAGGTTCTGGACCGGATGATTGCCGCACAAGCCATTGTGGTCGATGCTACGCTGGTTACGCGCAATGCCAAAGATTTCAAGGCTATTGAGGGTTTGAAGATCGAGGAAATCTAACCTCGCAGTTTCTGAACAGTCAGCCCTCCCGCTGTAAGCTGGTCTTCGATATCGATTTTGAGGTGGAGCAGTTTGACGCCGCCTTCGCCATTGGCACGTTCCAGGGCAGCTGCGAAATCGGCGGTGGCTTCGACAGTCTCGCTCCAGGCTCCATAGGCCCTGGCCAGCGCGGCGAAATCGGGGTTGGAGAGGTTGGTCGCCGATATCCGCCCCGGATAGTCGCGTTCCTGGTGCATACGAATTGTGCCGTAGCTGCTGTTATCGACGACGATGACGAGCATATCGCAGCCATGCTGGACGGCGGTCGCGAGTTCCTGTCCGTTCATCAGGAAATCGCCATCGCCCGCCACCGCGATTATCTGTCGTTCCGGTTCGCGCAGCGCGGCGGCGACTGCGGCGGGGATCCCATAGCCCATCGCACCGGCGGTCGGGGCGAGCTGGCAGGTCGGCCCGCCATAGCGCCAGTAACGGTGCCACCAGCCGGAAAAATTGCCGGCACCATTGCAGACGATGCTGTCGGCGGGGAGATTATCGCGCATCGCCGTCACGCATTGGCCGATATCCAGCGCAACATCGTCGCGCGGCACGACCGTACTCCATTCTTCCCACTCGGTATGAGCCTCGGCACCGCAATCGAAATCGATAATGTCATGCTCCCAGAGCGAGGCTTCCTCGCAAAATTCGCGCATATCGGCGCAGATGGCGAGGTCCGTGCGATAGACGCTGCCGAGTTCTTCAGGATCGGGATGGACATGGACGAGCAACTGGTCGGGGTGATCGGGGGTGATAAGGCTGTAGCCGTCCGTTGTCGCCTCACCGAGACGCGCGCCGACGACGAGCAGCAGATCGGCATTGCGGACGCGTTCGAGCAATCTGGGGTTCGGACCGTAGCCAAGGTTTCCGGCCCAAGCCTTTGATTCATTGGAGATCGCATCCTGTCGCCGGAAACCGCAGGCGACCGGCAGCCCGATTTCTTCGGCAAATTCCCGGAAATAATGCGACGCTCCTTTGCACCAGTCCGCCCCGCCGACGATTGCGACAGGCGACGAGGCATCTTTGAGCATCGCCATTAGCGATTCCATCGCCTCGGGATCGGGATGCTGGGCCGGGCGTATCACTTTGGGTCGATCCAGCGCCTCCACCTCGTCGCGCAGCATGTCCTCGGGCAGCGCCAGCACGACCGGCCCCGGTCGTCCCGCCATCGCCACCGCATACGCCCGCGCGATATATTCCGGGATGCGCGCCGCATCGTCGATTTTCGCGGCCCATTTGCACAGCGGCCCGAACATCGCCGGGAAATCGATCTCCTGAAAGGCTTCGCGATCCTTGTCGCCGCGCGCCACGTCTCCGATGAAATAGATCATCGACACCGAATCCTGCATCGCGACATGGACGCCGATGGAGCCATTGGTCGCGCCTGGCCCGCGCGTCACAAACGCCACGCCCGGTCGCCCCGTCATCGCGCCATCCGCGCACGCCATGAAGGACACGCCGCCTTCCTGCCGACAGGTCACGAGGTCTATTGCGTCCTCGCCATGCAGCGCATCGAGTACGGCGAGATAGCTTTCGCCCGGCACACAGAAGATGCGGTCGCACCCCTGCGCCACGAGATTGTCGACAAGGATTTTTCCGCCGGTGCGTTGATTAGTCATCCCGTTCGTTTAGCGTGCCTTCCGAACAGGAGGAAGAGACGATGAGCAATTTCGAACTGGTGACAGATGGTCTGCGTTTCCCCGAAGGCCCGGTGGCGATGGCCGATGGCAGTATCGTGCTCGTTGAAATCGCCGACGGGAACATCACGCGCGTCCAGCCGGGCGGGACCAAGGATGTCATCGCGCATGTCGGCGGCGGGCCGAACGGGCTGGCAACTGGCCCCGATGGCAAGCTCTATTGCTGTAATAATGGCGGCTTTGAATATACCGAGAGCAACGGGATGCTTGCGCCTGCGGGGATAGCATCCGATTATTCGGGAGGCCGGATCGAGCGCATCGATCTCGAAACCGGCGAGGTCGAGATACTCTATAAGGACGGCGATTTCGACTGCATCCTGCGCGGGCCGAACGATATCGTGTTCGATGCGCATGGCGGCTTCTGGTTCACCGATCACGGCAAGACCGATTACGACAAACGCATCCATGACATTGTCGGCGTGTTTTATGCCAAGGCCGATGGCAGCCATCTCGAAGAAGTGATCTTCCCCAGCCAGAACCCCAATGGCTGCGGCCTCTCGCCCGACGGCAAGACGCTCTATGCCGCCGAAACCTTCACCTGCCGCTTAATGAAATTCAACATTACGGAGCCGGGCAAGGTTGCGCCCGATGCAGGCCCCGGAGGCCCCGGCATCCCGGTCTATCGTCCGGACGGATACAAATTCTTCGACAGCCTTGCCGTCGAGGAAAGCGGCAATATCTGCGTCGCGACCATCGGCGAATGCGGGATCAGCGTGATCTCGCCGGAGGGCGAACTGGTCGAATTCGTGGCGACGGACGATATCTTCACGACCAATATCTGCTTCGGCGGTGCTGATATGAAGACAGCATGGATTTGTCTGTCGGGCACCGGGCGGCTGGTGAAGACGGAGTGGGCGCGGCCAGGCTTGCGGCTGGAGCATAATGGCTGAACCGATAGAAAAACCGCGCAAGCGACGCCGGTGGCTACGCTGGACGGGCTTCGGCTGTCTCGGCGTTCTGCTGATTATTGTTGCCCTGGTCGTATATGTCGTCATCGCAAAGCCCTGGGTGCAGGAACGCGAGGTTTTCGATCCGGCGGCGGGTGGCGCTCGCATCGAAGAAAACGGCTTGCTCGGCAACTACTATGCCCCGGATGATGCCAATGCAGGGGCTGTCCTGATCATTGGCGGCAGCGATGGCGGCGTTTCCGGATCGGCCGATGGTATGGCCGAGGCGTTGAGCGAGGCGGGATTCCATGCGCTTGCCTTGTCCTATTGGGGTGCACCGGGTCAGCCCGAAGAAATGCGCTCATTACCGCTTGAATATTTCGATGGCGCGATTGACTGGCTGGACGAACGCCCCGGCGTAAATGGGCGCGTGGCGGTGCTTGGCTATTCGAAGGGTGGAGAGGCGGCGCTGCTGATCGGTGTGAGAAGACCCGATCTTGCCGCTGTCATTGCCGGCGTGCCATCGCATTTTTCCTGGCAAAGCGCTGAGCCGATTGGCGCGTTCTTCAATCCGACTTCGACCTTCTCATTCGATGGCGAGGAAATTCCCTATATGCCCTATAGCAATGTAAACTGGTTCAAGGCGGTGGGGCCGTTCGAGATTCACGAGAACTCGCTGATCGAAGAGGATGCTCATCCCGAGGCCATCATTCCCGTCGAGCGCATCGTGGCGAGGCTGATGGTTTTGTGCGGCGGGCATGATGGGGTCTGGCCGTCCTGCCGTATGTCTCAAAATATCGTTGACCGTTTGCGGGTGCGCAATCGACCTGCACCAGCATTCCTGCGCTATCCGGAGGCTGGACATGGGGTGCTGGGGCCACCGCCAACTGTGGAACGCCCCGATACACAGATGATCGGCTTTGACGGTGTCGCTGAGGCGACGATTGCGGCACGTGTCGACGCGTGGCCGCGGGTTATCGCATTTTTGCGAGTGGCGTTCGGTGAAAGTTTATCAACCGAGGATTCAGAAGAAAGAGTGGATCATGAGTGAGATTGAAGCCGTATTGTTGGATTTTGGCGGGGTTATCCTGTCATCGCCATTCGATAAATTTGCCGCGCTCGAAGAAAGCCTCGGCATTCCCAGCGACACGATCCGGCGGATCAATGTCATCAATCCCGACGACAATGCCTGGGCCAAGTTCGAACGCGCGGAGATCGATGCGGCGGCGTTCGATACGTTGTTCGCGGAGGAGGCAGAGGCGATTGGCGTTAAGGGACTGCGCGGGTCTGCGGTGCTCGAATGTCTCTCGGGCGATATCCGGCCCGCGATGGTCGTTATGCTCGATGAGCTGAAAGAGCGCGGCTACAAGATCGGTTGCATCACCAATAATGTGCCGACCGGCCCATCTGGTCTCAGGGGCGCGGGCATGGTGCGCGAGGCGGGTAAGGCGGCGGAGATCGGGAAGATCATGGCGCGCTTCGATCATGTCATCGAAAGCTCGAAAGCCGGCATCCGCAAACCCGATCCTCAGATTTACCTGATGATGTGTGCGGCGCTGGATGTTGTGCCGGAGAACTGCGTCTATCTCGATGATCTCGGCATCAACTGCAAACCCGCAGCGCAGCTGGGGATGGTGGCGATCAAGGTTACGGACGAGGAGCAGGCGCTGAAGGATTTAAGGGCGGCCTTGGGGGAGTAAAGGACGGTCCAGCCAAAAACGCCGTCATGCTGAACCTGTTTTCAGCATCCATCCTTCGACCGGGCACCTGATTTCCGTTGGAAAGACTATCTCAATTTCCGTTCAAGCGAAAGGTCACGCATTGAGACGCCAACGCAGGCATGTGGAGAGCGATTGACCCGACTCCCCCCAACCTCGTATCTGCTCCCTAAACGCTTACGGAGTCCGCCCATGAAGAAAATTTACCCCGATGCCGCCGGCGCCCTCGACGGGCTGCTGTTCGATGGCATGCACATCTGCGCCGGGGGTTTCGGCCTGTGCGGGATTCCCGAGCGGCTGATCGACGCGATCCGCGATTCGGGCGTCAAAGACCTGACCATCGCCTCGAACAACGCCGGCATCGATGGCAAGGGGCTGGGGAAGCTGCTGCGCACCAAGCAGGTCAGGAAGATGATTTCGTCATACGTAGGCGAGAACAAAGAATTCGAACGGCAGTTTCTCGCCGAAGAGCTTGAAGTTGAATTCTGTCCGCAGGGAACGCTCGCCGAACGGTGCAGGGCAGGTGGCGCTGGCATTCCGGGCTTCTATACCAAAACCGGCGTCGGCACCGTCGTTGCCGAGGGCAAGGAAACCAAGGAATTCGATGGGGAAGAGTATATCCTCGAACGCGGCATCTTCGCCGACCTGTGCATCATCAAGGGCTGGAAGGCCGATACGACAGGCAATCTCATCTTCAACAAAACCGCGCGCAATTTCAACGAACCGATGGCGACCGCAGGCAAAATCTGCGTCGC
This sequence comes from Parasphingopyxis sp., assembly GCA_041746035.1. Lineage (GTDB taxonomy): Bacteria > Pseudomonadota > Alphaproteobacteria > Sphingomonadales > Sphingomonadaceae > Parasphingopyxis. The sequence continues at coordinate 974 of JBGTHW010000025.1, read as the reverse complement.
CGAGGTCGAGGAGATCGTCGAACCCGGCGCAATCGACCCCGATCACATCCATCTCCCCGGCATTTACGTCAAACGCCTGATCGATGGCAGCCCTTACGAGAAGAAGATCGAGTTCGAGACGGTGCGCGAGCGGGAGGCGGCGTGATCGAACGCAATCTCTGGCTGGTCGCCGGCGGTTGCATGAGTCTCGCGGCGGCGCTGCTCCACGTCGCCTGCATCGTCGGCGGACCCGATTGGTATCGCTTTTTGGGAGCGGGCGAGGGGATGGCGCGCGCGGCAGAGCAAGGCGACTGCCGGCCGGCCGCGTTCACTTTGGGCATCGCCGCCGTGCTGGCATTATGGGCGGCCTACGCCTTTTCGGGCGCTGGTCTGGTCCCGCGCCTGCCGCTGCTTCGCGCCGGGCTGGTCATCATCAGCGCGAGCTATCTGCTGCGCGGGATGGTCGTGCTGATGCCCTCGGCGCTGGGTCGGTCCGACTTGTCAATGACTTTCCTTGTTTGGTCGTCTTTGATCGTGCTGATCTATGGTGTCGTGCATGCGGTCGGCACCTGGCGCGCCTGGCCAGACCTGTCACACGGCACAGGCCGATGATCAGGCGGTCGCTTGACGCGCCGTCTTGGCTTAGCTAAATGACTTAGTCATGACCAACGTAACCATCCACGAAGCCAAGACGCACTTGTCGCGCCTGATCAAGGAGGCGTTGGCGGGAAAGGACGTGACGATCACGAATGGGCGTTCCGGTGAGGAGCTTGTTCGCATCGTGCCCGCCAAACCGCTCACGAAAAAGACGCGGCAACTGGGCTGGTTGATGGGGGAATCCCGCGGCAGCGATCCATTGGCTTACGGCTTCTGGGATCCGATCCCGGATGTCGAGCTGGCGCTGTGGAATGGCGAGGTCGATTATCCCGATCATGATGCGCCTCCTGCTTGACACTCACGCCTTGATCTGGGCCGCGCAGGAGCCGGAAATGCTG
>JBGTHW010000024.1:0-5330 GCA_041746035.1 Parasphingopyxis sp. | reverse complement strand
GTTCGTCGGGGCCGATCCGGGCTGGATGCGAATGATCGAGGACCGCGTCGTGGCGCGAGGGGCCGGGCTTGAGACGATTCCGGTCGGCGAGGCTGGCGACGATCCGGACCGCGTCATTCTCGTGGTTCCAGGCAGCGATGTTGCGATCCACTGGATCGACATGCCCGGCGATCTCGCCCCGGCGCAGGCAAGGGCGGCGGCACGGATCATGGCATCGGAGCTGAGCGCGGAACCGCTCGAGACGATGCATGCGGCCATCGGCCCGCGTTTCGAGGGGGAAGACGAGCGCGGTCTCGGTCTTGTCGCCGATGCGCGCATGGCAAGCTGGCTGGCCGAAATACAGGCGCTCGGCTTCGATCCCGACAGTGTCTTGCCCGAACCCCTGCTGCTATTGCCGCCCGAAGAAGGCGTTGCCACTTTCGAAAAATCGGGGCTTACCAATGTGCGCGGACATCGCCGGGCCTTTGCCGCCGAGCCGGACATTGCCGGGTTTCTGATTGCCGAAGACGCGTGCGCCGAACTGACCGGACAGGATATCGAGGCAGGGCTTGCCGAGGCGATTGCGCTGGCACCCGTCGATCTCCGGCAAGGGGCTTTCGCGAAGAAACGCCGCTGGACGATAGACTGGGCGCATATCCGGCGGCTGGCGGCGATGGCGGGCGGCATATTGCTGGTGACGCTGGCCATCCAGCTGACCCTGATCGCGCGCTACAGCTTCGCTGCCGATTCCCTGGAACGCGAAGCGGAGGCGCGCGCCCGCGACGTTATTCCGGGCAATGTCGAGATTATCGATCCCGATCGGCAGCTACGCGAACGGCTCGAACAGGCGGGTGGCGGCCCCGGCTATGGCGAAATTGCCGGTGCGGTTTTCGTGTCGGTGCGCGAGACGCCCGATATCGAGCTGCAATCGCTTGTCTATGTCGCGGACAATAGTGCCCAGCTCACCGCCGCCGCGCCCGGCCCGGCCCAGCTCACCGCGCTTCAGCAGCGTATGGAGCAGACGGGCTTGCTCGTGACGCCGGGCGCGGTGCAGGCCAGTGGTGGACGGCAGATCGGAGAATTCACGGTGAGGGCACCATGATCCAGCGTTTCCGGATCTACTGGAATACGCGCACCCTGCGCGAGAAGCGCCTGCTGCTTGCCCTTGGCGGCGTACTCGCTGTCGCCATGGCGTGGTTTCTGATCGTTCGCCCGCTGGATATGGCGCTGGACAATGCCAAGGCTCGCCATGATCGCGCGGTTATTGCCGTCGGTCAGGTCGAAGCGCGTCTGGCCGCGATCGAAGCCGTTAGTGCCAACACGCCCGCGCGCCCGGCGGGCAGCGTTCGCGACGTGGTGTCCGCCGAGGCGCTGCGCGTCGGCTTTACCATCTCCGACACCGAAGCTCTCGGCAACACCGGCGCGCGCGTTCGTATCGATGCCGCCCGCCCGCAGATATTCTTTGCCTGGGTCGCCGATATGGAAAGCCGCTTGGGCCTCGATGTCGAAGCCCTGACGGCGCGCCCGAACAGCGACGAGACCCTCAATGTCGATGTCACATTTCAGGGAGGCCGTTGATGCGCTTTCGCCTGCCGCTTGGACGCACGCTGTTTTTCGTCTGCGTTTTTCTGCTCGCCATGGTCGCCCTCATTCCGATGCGGTTTGGTCTCGCCTGGTTGCAACTCGACGAACTCGGGCTGGCTGCGCGCGAGACCAGGGGCAGTGTCTGGAACGGGGCCATGGTCGAAACCCAGCTGGGCAGCGCGGAACTTGGCGATGTCGATGCTGGTCTCGGCTTTTTCCCGCTGCTGATCGGCAATGCGCGGATGGCGCTGAGCCGCGAAGTGCCGGAAGGTTCTCCGAATGGCGAATTCGATGGTGCGCTCACGGTTTCCGGTGCAGATTTCGGCATAGACGATATGAGTGCTCGGCTGCCCGCTGCCGATCTGTTCGCGCCGCTGCCGATAAGCTCTTTGAGCCTTCAGGACGTCACGGCGCATTTCGAAAATGGCCTGTGCGCCGAAGCCGAAGGCCTTGTCCGCGCCGAGTTTACAGGAGCGAGCAGTCCGATCCCGCTGCCGCCTGCGCTGTCCGGCAACGCGCGGTGCGACGAGGGCGTATTGCTGCTGCCGATGATCAGCCAGAGCGGGATGGAGCAGCTCAATCTGCGCATCGGGTCGACCGGCGAATATACGCTGGAGTTCATCGTCGATCCCGGCGACGATGCGAGGCGCGAGCGGCTTACCGGGGCCGGGTTTCAGCCGGGAGCCAATGGCTATGCGATGACGATGCAGGGGCGTTTTTAATCCGGCATACGGTTGCCGTAAACGTCAAGTCTGTGGCAGTATGCTCACCGAAGGAGAAGCCCGATGACCGCCACCTCGCCTGAACGCGTAACTATCGTTATCGACGACAATGGCGTCGCCGATGTCCGCCTCAATCGTCCCGACAAGATGAACGCCCTCGATCCGGCGATGTTCGACGGGATTGTCGCGGCCATCGATCGGCTGAAGGGTGAAAGTGCGGTCCGCGCGGTCGTCCTGTCGGGCGAGGGCAGGGCGTTCTGCGCGGGTCTCGATATGGGCAATTTCGCGAAGATGGCCGATGCCAGGCCCGCCGATAATGACGATGCTCCCAAATCGGGCAACCTGATGGACCGCACCCATGGCGATGCGAACACGTTCCAGCAGGTCGCCTGGGGCTGGCATACGCTGCCGATGCCGGTGATCGCAGCGGTGCACGGCGTGGCGCTGGGCGGCGGCTTCCAGATCATGTGCGGCGCGGATATCCGGATTACCCATCCGGACACCAAACTCGCGATCATGGAAATGAAATGGGGACTGGTGCCGGATATGGCGGGCTTCCCGATTTTCCGCAATCTCGCCGGTGACGATGTCGTGCGGGAGCTGGTTTATACGCACCGCATCTTCGACGGCACGGAGGCGAAGGCGCTGGGCTTTGCGACCAAGCTGTCCGACAATCCGCACGCCGATGCGATGGCGCTGGCGACGGAAATCGCGGGCAAAAACCCGGACGCGGTGCGCGCCAGCAAGCGGCTCCTCAATATGTCGCGCGATGACAGGGCGCGCGACATACTTATCGAGGAATCGCGCGAGCAGGCGGATATTATCGGCAGGCCCAATCAGATCGAGGCGGTGATGGCGGGCCTCGCCAAACGCCCCGGCAAATTTGCGGATACGGCGTAGTTCCGTGCTGGAATGGAACTATGCCGTCATTGCGAGGAGCGAAGCGACGCGGCAATCCAGAGCCGCAAAGGCCATCGCCAGCCGCTCTGGATTGCTTCGCTACGCTCGCAATGACGCTTAAATTGCATTCCGTCTTGCTCCAGGAGAAACACCATGAAAGTTGCAGCCCTCAAAAAACCCGGCGGTCTCGACAATATAACCATCGAAGAACGCGACCGGCCCGAGCCCGGACCCGGCGAAATTCTCGTCAAGGTGATGGCGAGTTCGCTCAATTATCACGATTATGTCGTGGCGCTCGGCGGCATCCCCACCGCAGACGGACGCATATTGATGTCCGACGGGGCAGGGCAGGTCGTCGCGACCGGTGACGGCGTGTCCGACTGGAGCCCCGGCGATGCGGCGGTGTCGGTGTTCTTTCCCAACTGGGCGGACGGGCGCGGCTTCAACGACAATCGCACCGGCGTTCCCGGCGATCATGCCGATGGCTTCGCGGCGGAATATGTCGCGGCCCCGGCGAGCGCCTTTACCCGGGTGCCCGAAGGCTGGTCGATGGCCGAGGCGGCGACGCTGCCTTGCGCCGCGCTGACCGCGTGGCGCGGCCTGATGGTGGCGACTTCGGTCAAGCCGGGCGATGTGGTGCTGGTGCAGGGTTCGGGCGGCGTCTCGATCTTCGCGCTGCAATTCGCCAAGGCGGCGGGCGCGACAGTGATTGCGACATCGTCATCGGACAATAAGCTGGCTAAACTGACCGCACTCGGCGCGGACCATGTCATCAACTACAAATCCGAACCCGATTGGGGCAAGGCGGCGCTGAAATGGACAGGCGGGCGCGGCGTCGATCATGTGGTCGAGATCGGCGGGCCGGGCACGCTGACGCAATCGATTTATGCCTGCCGCAGCGGCGCGCATATCGCGCTGATCGGCGTGCTGACCGGCGTCTCCGGCGAAGTCCCGACCGCGCTGTTCTTCTCGAAGAACCTCGTAATGACCGGCATCACCGTCGGCAGTCACGAGGACCAGCGCGACATGATCGAGGCCATCGAAGCCAATGGCATCAAGCCGGTGATCGACGACACCCGCTTCGCGCTGGACGATCTGGCCGAAGCGTTCGAACACCAGGCCGCGCAGAAGCATTTCGGCAAGATTGTCGTCGATATCGGAGTTTAGAGCGGGATGAAATATGGTTGAATCGTCATTGCGAGGAGCGAAGCGACGGGCCGAAGGCGACCGAAGGTCAAGCAATCCAGAGCGGCTTGGGACGGTGCTGACGGCCCTGGATTGCTTCGCTACGCTCGCAATGACGACGTTGGATTAACCTAAAGTCATCATAATCTGAGCCCGAGGCCCGAATATTCGCCGAATTCGGTTGGCGGAAAGCCGGAGTTTCCGGATTAACCAATCGGCCCGGTCCGATGGTCTGGACTCATTGCCCGTCTCGTCCTAGCTTTGAAAAAGCGGCTCCGGGGGGAACCAGTTTCGATGGCCTTGTACGATTCGGCATTGATAGAAGGCTGGCAACGCGGCGATCGCGAGGCGGGCGAGCGGCTGTTCGCGCTTCTTCATGACGAATTCCGGGCGCTGGCGGATGCGCATTTGCGGGAGGAACGGGCCTGTTCGCTGGCTTCGGGCGATCTGGTTAACGAGGCTGTGCTGCGGCTGACACGGCTTGAGAAGATACGCTGGGCAGACCGGGCGCACTTTCTGGCGATGGCGGCACGGACAATGCGACGGGTGCTGACCGATCATGCCCGCTTCAAACAGACCGACAAGCGCCATCATCATCGGGTGACTCTGCTAACCGGGGACGGAGCGGTCGAACCGCCGGTCGATCTGATCGATCTGAATACGGCACTGATCGAACTTGCCGAGCTTGACCGCGAACGGGCGCAGATTGTCGAGATGCGGTTTTTCGGCGGCATGGCGCTGCCCGATATCGCTATCGTGCTCGATATGTCCGAACGGACAGTGCGCCGCCGCTGGGCTTCGGCGCGGGCGTGGCTGTTCACCCGGTTGAAAGACTGAGATGCGCCGGGATTGCCTGCCCTTCGATGGTATCGCGCGTCGGCTTGCAATCCTGGACCCTAAAAACACTGCAAAAAAAATCTGGCCGGGTTTGCGCCGGTTTCGCGCCTTTACCGGAACAGG
>JBGTHW010000023.1:0-15089 GCA_041746035.1 Parasphingopyxis sp. | reverse complement strand
AGGCTCCGAAAACAGCTGGCACCAGATTTCCTCGCCATGCAGCGCCTTCTGGACATAGCGTTTCTTGTGCTCGTCCGAACCGAAGGCGATCACGGTCGGCACGCACATGCCAAGGCCGATGGCGAACGGCCCGGTCGGCGCATCGAACTTCGCCTCTTCCTGGTTCCAGATAACCTGCTGCATCGCATCGCCGCCGCGTCCGCCCCATTCTTCGGGCCAGGTGATCTGCGCGAAACGGTTTTCGGCTTTGACCTTCTGCCATGTCTTGGCTTTCTCGATGGTGAGCTTGCGGTCCTCGCGTTTGATCGCGTTGGCGTTCTTCGGCGCGAGATTCTGTTCAAGGAAAGCGCGGGCCTCGGCGCGGAATTCCGCTTCTTCAGGGGTATCGTTGAAGTCCATGATGGTTAGTCCTTCTTTCTATATTCTATCGTCATTGCGAGCGCAGCGTGCCGAAGGCGACCGCAGGTCCACCAATCCAGAGCGGCACGCGGAATCGTCTGCCGCTCTGGATTGCCGCGTCGGCTTCGCCTCCTCGCAATGACGAAGTTGGTAACTAGGCAGCATTCTTGACTTCCAGCGCCCGCACCAGCTTTTCTTTCCAAACTGCGGGCGCACCGGCCTGCACCGCAAGCAATTTCGCACGCCGGTAAAACAGATGACAATCGACCTCCCAGGTAAAGCCCATGCCGCCATGCGTCTGGATGTTTTCCTTGGACGCAAACCAGAAGGCTTCGGACGCCGCGATGCGCGCGGCAGCGGCGGCTTCGGGGAGTTCAGCGGCGTCGGTCGACAGCGCCCATGCCCCGTAATAGGCGTTGGAGCGGGCGACCTCGTTCTTCACATACATCTCGGCGAGCTTGTGCTTGATCGCCTGATTGCCGCCGATCGGGCGACCGAAGGCGACACGCTCCTTGGCGTAGTCGGTCGCCATATCGAGGCAGACCGAGGCTCCGCCGACCTGTTCGAAGGCGAGCAGCACGGCGGCGCGGTTCATGATCCCGTCATAGAGCGACTCGCCCTCGCCTTGTCCGCCCAGCCGTTCGGCGTCCGCGCCATCGAAGACGATCTCGGCATGGCTGCGCGTCGGTTCCAGCGTTTCGACGGTGGTGCGCGTCACACCCGCCTGATCGAGCGCGACGACAACAAGGCTCGCGCCGCTGCCATCCCTGGCGAGCACAACGGCATGCGTTGCAACATCGCCATCGGTCACGGGAATCTTGGTGCCGCTGAGTTTGCCGTCTGCAAAAGTGGTGTTGAGCTTCGATGCATCCACCGCACCCGGCCCTTCGGACGCCGCGATACAGCCGATCGCCGACCCATCGGCGATCCTGGGCAGCAATTCCGCCTTCTGCGCGTCCGATCCTGCCAGCTTCAGCGCCTCGGCAAAAAAATACACTGTCGAGGCAAACGGCACCGGCGCGAGCGCGCGGCCCAGCTCCTCGGCAATCACGCACAGTCCCAGCATCCCGAGACCCAGCCCGCCATGCTTCTCGGGGATCGCCGCCCCCACCCAGCCCATCTCGACAATCTGTTTCCAGACGCCCGCATGATGGCTCGTCGCCTCGTCATCGAGCACTTCGCGCACCTGCGCCGGCGTGCATTGCGCAGTCAGAAACTTCCGCGCCTCTTGCGCCAGGAATTTCTGGTCTTCGGAAAAATCGAAATTCATGGATCGGGTATCCTCGTCATTATCGCCGATTAGTGATACGCAAATTGACTTGAACGTAAAGCCCCCGGGATTGGACAGGATCGCGGATCAGGCAACATCTGGCACAAAGCAGGATTTCGCCAACAGGCGCGACCTGTTAGTCGGGGCGATATGACAGACCGGATTCCCGAACAGATGCAGGCGCTCAGAGTCAATTCGCTGGCCGAAGATTTTGCCGGCTGCGCGGTCGAGCGCATCCCGACGCCAGCCCCCGGATCCGGCGAAGCACTTGTCCGCATCCGGGCGGCTGCGCTGGGTTTTCCCGATCTGCTGCAAACCGAGGGCAAATATCAGCACAAGCCCGATCTGCCCTTTACGCCCGGCGGCGATGTCGCGGGGGAAATCGTCGCCGTCGGGAAAGATGTCCGCGATTTTGCTGCGGGCGAGGCTGTGGTCGTAACCCTTGGCGGCAACGGGTTTGCCGAATATGGCGTCTATCCGGCGCGGAACCTGCGGCGCAAACCCGATGCCTTGTCTTTCGAGGAGGCTTCGGCCTTTGGGATCGCCTACCTCACCGCCTATGTCGCACTGGTCCGCCGTGCAAATCTTGCGCCCGGCGAATGGGTACTCGTTCATGGCGCAGCGGGCGGCGTGGGTCTTGCGGCGGTCGATCTCGCAAAAGCGCTCGGTGGCCGCGTCATCGCCGCTTCGGCTTCCGATGAAAAACTGGCTGTCATCGAAGAGAAATACGCTCCCGATGCGCTCGTCAATATCTCGCAAGGGTTTCGCGAGCAGGTGAAAACAATCACCGGCGGCGGTGCCGATATCGTTTACGATCCCGTTGGCGGCGATATTTTCGATGAAAGCACGCGCTGCATCGCGTTCGAGGGCCGCCTTCTGGTCATCGGCTTTGCCTCGGGCCGCATCGCAACCGTGCCCAGCAACATACCGCTGATCAAGGGCTTTTCGGTCGTCGGAACACGGGCGGGTGAATATGGCCGCCGCTTTCCCGAGCGCGGCGAGGAAAATTTTGCGGCGATCTGGGCGCTGGCGGAAGCGGGACGGCTGCGCCCGCATGTCCATGCCGCGCTGCCGTTGACGCAATGGCGCGACGCGTTCGAAACGATGCGGCGGCGCGAAGTGGTCGGCCGCATCATCCTGAAGCCGGGCGAACAGGAGCTGTAAATGGAAGATCACCACGCCATTCGCGAAGAGGTCGCCAAGCTCTGCGCTGCATTTCCCGGAGAATACTGGCGCGCCAGGGACAAGGCGCGTGAATATCCGGCGGAATTTGTCGATGCCCTGACGAGGGCGGGCTATCTCGCGGCGCTGATCCCGGCGGAATATGGCGGATCGGGGCTGCCGCTTTCGGGGGCCGCTGCTATCCTCGAAGAAATCCAGCTTCAGGGCTGCAATGGCGCTGCCTGCCACGCCCAGATGTATATTATGGGCACCCTGCTGCGTCACGGTTCCGACGAGCAGAAACAACACTATCTGCCAGAAATCGCCAGCGGCGCATTGCGGCTGCAAGCCTTCGGTGTCACCGAACCGGGCAGCGGCACCGACACGACATCGCTGAAGACCGCGGCGAGGCGCGACGGCGATACATATATCGTCAATGGCCAGAAAATATGGACGAGTCGGGCGGAACATTCCGATCTGATGCTGCTCCTTGCCAGAACGACACCGCGCGACCAGGCGGTCAAACGGACCGATGGCCTGTCGGTGTTTCTGGTCGATATGCGGGAGACGATCGGCCACGGCCTGACGATCCGGCCCATCGATACGATGATGAACCATGCGACGACCGAAGTTTTCTTCGAGGATATGCGCATTCCCGCGACCAGTCTGGTCGGCGAGGAAGGCAAGGGCTTTCGCTATATATTGTCCGGCATGAATGCCGAGCGGCTGCTGATCGCGGCCGAATGTATCGGTGACGCAAAATGGTTTCTGGCCCGGGCCACGGCCTATGCGAAAGAGCGCGAGGTGTTCGGTCGACCGATAGGGCAGAACCAGGGTGTGCAGTTTCCGCTTGCCAAAGCCTATACGCGGATGCGCGCAGCGGAGCTGATGGTCCATGACGGACTGGCGAAATACGAAGCCGGCGAGAATGTCGGGGGGGAGGCGAATATGGCCAAGATGCTGGCTGCCGATGCGAGCTGGGCGGCGGGCGAAGCCTGCGTTCAGACCCATGGCGGTTTCGGCTTTGCCGCGGAATACGATATCGAACGCAAATTCCGCGAAACCCGCCTTTATCAGGTGGCACCGATCTCGACCAACCTGATCCTGTCCTATATCGCCGAGCATATCCTCGGCCTGCCGCGCTCTTATTGAGGCATTCTGATTTCCCCTCGTCGATACCATTGCAAGCCGCCGCATTTTGCGGGATTGGTGACGCGACACAAGGAAGGAACGGCGCATGGCCGAGGGCGAATATCAAGCGGGTTTTGCGAAACGAGGCCTGATTGTGCTCGCCTTCGTTGCACTGGCCGCGACGATTTATGCGCTGGCCAGCCTGTTGCTGATGATTTTCGGCGCGATCGTCGTCGCGGTGATCCTGCGCGCGATCGCCCGCCTCTATTTGCGGTTCGGCCTGCCGGAGGGGCTTTCGGTCGGGCTTGCGGTGCTTTCGCTCTTCGCCCTGATTGGCGCACTGGGCTGGATTTTCGGCGGCCTGGTTGCCGGCCAGTTCAGCGCGCTTGTCCAGCAGATTCCCGCCGCGATAGCCAATCTCCAGCTCCAGCTCCATAGCTGGGGCATCGATTACGATGTAGCACAGGCGAGCCGCGATATCGGCAGCCAGCTTTCGGGGCTGACGACGCGCGCCGGGGATTTTGCGGCCTCGGCAGGCGGCGCGGTCACCAACATCATTCTGGTGTTGGCAGGTGCGGTGTTTTTCGCCGCGCAGCCGAAACTCTATACCGACGCCATTCTGCGCCTCGTTCCCAAAGACCGCGAAGGGATAGCCCGGATTGCGACCGAAGACAGCGCCCGGGCGCTGGGGCTTTGGCTCCAGGCGCAAATCCTGTCCTCGATCGTTGTCTTCATAATGACCTATATCGGGCTGAAATTGCTCGGCGTACCGTCAGCTGCCGCGCTGGCACTGATTGCCGCCGCGCTCGATTTTATTCCGTTTATCGGGCCGGTCGTCGCGGGCATCCCGGCGATATTGGTGGCCTTCACCGCCAGTCCGGCAACGGCGCTCTGGACGGTTGGCCTCTATCTTTTGATCCAGCAAATACAGGGCAATATCCTCCAGCCGCTGATCCAGAAACGCTCGGTCGATCTATCGCCCGCGGTGCTGCTGTTCGCCGTTGTCGCGGCGGGGACGCTGTTCGGCATTGTCGGCGTGATATTGTCGGCCCCGTTGACGGTTGTGGCTTTCGTATTGGTGCAGCGCCTCTATATCGAGCAGGTGCTGGGCAAACCCGCCAAAACGCCGGGGCCCGCCGACGATCTTGCCGAAGACGGAGAAACCGAAGCATGAAAACCCGCGCCGCCGTTGCGTTCGAAGCAAAAAAGCCGCTCGAAATTGTCGAACTCGATCTCGAAGGCCCCAAAGAAGGCGAGGTTCTGGTCGAACTGATGGCGACGGGCATCTGCCATACCGATGCCTATACGCTGGACGGGCTGGATAGCGAGGGGCTGTTCCCGTCGATCCTCGGCCATGAAGGCGCGGGGGTAGTGCGCGAGGCGGGACCGGGGGTCGCCTCGGTTGCGCCCGGCGATCATGTCATCCCGCTCTACACCCCCGAATGCCGCACATGCAAAGCCTGCCTTTCCCAAAAAACCAATCTCTGCACGCAAATCCGCGATACGCAGGGCAAGGGATTGATGCCCGATGGCACCAGCCGCTTCTCCTATAAGGGCGAAACGGTCCATCACTATATGGGCTGTTCGACCTTCTCCAACTTCATCGTCGTTCCCGAAATCGCTGTCGCCAAAATCCGCGAGGACGCCCCGTTCGAAACCAGCTGCTGCATCGGGTGTGGCGTGACGACCGGGGTCGGCGCGGTAACGAATACTGCCAAAGTCGAGCCGGGTGCCAATATCGTTGTCTTCGGCCTCGGCAATATCGGGCTGAATGTCATTCAGGGCGCGAAGATGGTCGGCGCGAGCATGATCGTCGGTGTCGATATCGATGAGGACAAGAGGCCGTGGGGCGAGCAGTTCGGGATGACCCATTTCGTCAATCCGAAAGAGATCGATGGCGATATCGTCGAACATCTTGTCGAGCTGACCGGCGGCGGTGCCGATTACACTTTCGATTGCACGGGCAATGTCGCAGTCATGCGCCAGGCGCTGGAAGCCTGCCATCGCGGCTGGGGCGAGAGCATCGTCATCGGCGTTGCCGAAGCGGGCAAGGAAATCGCGACACGGCCCTTCCAGCTGGTCACCGGTCGCGTCTGGAAGGGCACCGCATTCGGCGGCGCGCGCGGGCGCACCGATGTGCCCAAGATTGTCGACTGGTATATGGACGGCAAGATCGCCATCGACCCGATGATCACACACCGGCTAAGCCTCGATGAAATCAATAAAGGTTTCGATCTGATGCATAAAGGCGAGAGCATCCGCAGTGTCGTCATTTACTGATGTTCGACAAGATCGATCTCGGGGAAAAGCTCGCCAGCTTCACAGACCATTGGGCACCGCGCATCGTTGCGCGTTACAATGACAATGAAATTCGGGTGGTCCGCGTCGAGGGCGAATTTATCTGGCATCGGCATGAAGCGACGGACGAATTGTTTCTTGTGCTCGAAGGACAATGCGACATCGAATTTCGCGACCGCATCGTAAGCCTGAACCCCGGCGAGATGATCGTCGTCCCGCGCGGTGTCGAACATCGGCCCGTGGCGCGCAACGGCGAAGCAAAACTCCTGTTGATCGATCCCTGCAACATGCCCAATACCGGCGATCATGCTACAGCGACCGAAGCGATAGACATATAAAAACGCCCCTAACCCCTGAAGGAGAATAAAAATGTACAGTCACATGATGGTCGGCAGCAACGACATCGAACGATCGAGAAAATTCTATGACGCGACGTTCGAGGCAATGGGCGGCAAGCCCGGTACCCTCGATCCCAAGGGACGACTGATCTATGCCAAGGATGGTTCGATGTTCCTCGTGACGCCGCCGATCGATGGCGAACCCGCGACACCCGGCAATGGCATGACTGTCGGCTTTGCCATGGAGCCGAAAACCGCCGATAAATGGCACGCCGCCGGTGTTGCAAACGGCGGCACGGCGATCGAGGATCCTCCCGGCGTCCGCGAAAACCCGCAAATGACGCTCTATCTCGCCTATCTGCGCGATCCCGACGGCAACAAGCTCTGCGCTCTTCACCCGATGGAGTAGCCTTGACCTTGGAAACAATTAGCGAAAACAGGGCCTTTGGCGGTGTGCAGGGTGTATATAAACACGCCTCCGCCGCCACCGGCACCGACATGACCTTCGCCGTTTATGTGCCGCCGCATGACGACGGCGCGGCGTTGCCGGTGCTGTGGTATCTCTCCGGCCTCACCTGCACCCATGCCAATGTCATGGAAAAGGGCGAGTACCGTAAGGCATGCGCCGAAGCGGGCATCATCTTCGTCGCCCCGGACACGTCTCCGCGCGGCGAGGATGTGCCCGATGACGATGCCTATGATTTCGGCAAGGGTGCGGGCTTCTATCTCGATGCGACCGAGGAACCCTGGGCAGAGCATTACCGGATGCGCCGCTATATCGAGGACGAACTGCCCGCGCTGATCGCTGCGGAATTTCCGGCGGACATGCGACGCCAGTCGATCATGGGGCATTCGATGGGCGGACATGGCGCGCTGACCATCGGTCTGCGCAACCCGGACCGCTTCAGGAGTATCTCCGCGCTCTCGCCGGTCTGCGCGCCCTTGCAGGTGCCGTGGGGCGAGAAGGCGCTGGCCGGCTATCTCGGCGAGGATCGTGCGGCGTGGCGGCACTATGACGCGGTCGCGCTGATCGAGGATGGCGCGCGGATCGACGAATTGCTGATCGAACAGGGCGAGGCGGATGAGTTTCTGGACAAGCAGCTCAGGCCGGAATTGCTGGAAGCAGCCTGCAAGGAAGCGGATATCGACCTGATCCTCAACCTCCGCCCCGGCTATGATCACACCTATTATTTCATCTCGACCTTCCTGGCCGATCATGTGCGCTGGCACGCGGAACGGTTGAAGCGGTGAGCAACCGCGTGGATGTGGCAATTGTCGGTACAGGCCATGGCGGCGCGCAGGCGGCAATCATGCTGCGGCAATTGAAATTCGAAGGCTCCATCGCGCTGATCGGCGAAGAACCCGAATATCCCTATGAACGCCCTCCCCTCTCCAAGGAGTATTTTGCCGGCGAGAAGCCGTTCGAGCGCATCATGCTGAGACCCGAAAACTTCTGGGGCGAGCGCGATGTGACGATGATGCTGGGTACGCGCGCAACGGCGGTGGATACCGCTGCGCATATTCTGACATTCGAGGATGGCGACACCCTGGAATATGGCAAGCTCGTCTGGGCAACCGGCGGGTCGCCAAGGATGGTGAGCTGCGATGGTCACGATCTCGATGGCGTCCATGCCGTGCGCACCCGCGCCGATGTCGATGCGATGATGGCGAAGCTCGGCGAGATCGAGCGCGTCGTCGTGATCGGCGGCGGCTATATCGGGCTGGAAGCGGCGGCGGTGCTGCGTAAACTCGGCAAGCAGGTCTGTGTGCTGGAGACCGAGAACCGCGTGCTGGCACGGGTCGCGGGCGAGGAACTCTCGCATTTTTACGAAACCGAACATCGCGCGCACGGCGTCGATCTGCGCACCGGCGTCACGGTCGACTGTATCGAGGGGGACGGAACGCGGGCGATCGGCGTCCGGCTCGCCGATGGCGAAATCCTGCCAGCAGAGATGGTAATCGTCGGTATCGGCATCGTTCCGGCGGTCGAACCGCTGATCGTAGCGGGCGCGACAGGCGATAATGGCGTATGGGTCGACGGTCATTGCCGCACCAGCCTGGCCGACATTTATGCCATCGGCGATTGTGCGGCTCATGCCAACGCTTTTGCCGATGGCGCAACGATCCGGCTGGAATCGGTGCAGAACGCCAACGACCAGGCTATGACGGCTGCGAAACATATCACCGGCAACCCGGCGGCCTATGACGCGATCCCGTGGTTCTGGTCGAACCAGTATGATCTGAAACTCCAGACGGTCGGGCTGAATATCGGCTATGACGAAACCGTGCTGCGCGGCAACCCGGCGGAACGCAGTTTCTCCGTGATTTATCTGCAACAGGGCCGGGTGCTGGCGCTCGATTGCGTCAATGCGACGAAGGATTATGTGCAGGGCCGCAAGCTCGTGCTCGACCGGCTATCGCCGGACCGGAGGAAGCTGGCGGATCCCGGTGTGTTGCTGAAGGAGCTTGCCGAGCCTAGAAAATCCTGAAGATCGAGGCGATGGCAAGTCCGGTCTGGCCGAGTATCTGGGTGATATCGCGAATCAGGGCGATGGTCTGGCCTGGAGCCTTGGGCGGCACGAGGATGCGGTCCCCCTGCCTGACCGCCCCGCCCAGCTGCACGCTGCCATCGGGATGGATGACCAGCGTGTCCGACCGGTTGGCCAGCCGGGAGAAACCACCCGCCCGCTCGACATAGTCGCGCGCATCGTTGCCCGGTGTCCAGAGCACGGTTTGCGGCAGTTCGACCTCGCCGGCGATGACGACTGTCTGCGTTATGTACGGGATGACGATAACATCGTCCGGCTCCAGCAGAACCTGGTCGAGCATGGCATCGTCGGGGAAGGATACCAGACCGCGGGGCTGGACCAGCCGTGCCTGCGCGATAAAGGCTGCCAGCGCCGGGGCTTGCGCGGCGCGCGCCGCCGAAACGCTGGGCGAACCGCCGGGATCGGTATAGATCGCGCGCTCGAGCCGGGCGAGGCCCTCCTGAAGCAGGACGCGCTGGGTTTCGGCGATACTCTTGCGTTCGAGATGGATCATCGGCACATCGGCAAGCGGATCGAGCGGAATGCGGGCGAGCAGCGGCCCCAGCGTATCGCCGCGATCGACGATATAGGATGACGGGCCGGTATGCGCGCCCTGCACGCGCACGATAAAGGTATCGGCGGGTGCATCGGCCTCGAAGCGGACGCGATCGCCATCGAGCAATGTCA
Organism: Parasphingopyxis sp.; assembly: GCA_041746035.1. GTDB lineage: Bacteria > Pseudomonadota > Alphaproteobacteria > Sphingomonadales > Sphingomonadaceae > Parasphingopyxis. The sequence continues at coordinate 5,277 of JBGTHW010000023.1, read as the reverse complement.
GCGAGGCAAATTCCTCGCGCGTCATATAGGCGTTGAACGGTCGCCCGTCGCGAGTGCCGAGGACCGAGACATGGGTGACTTCGGGCCTTGGCCGCGCATATTGCAGCAGCTCCCCGCCCGTCCCCGCGACATTGCGAAACTCGAATGTATACGGCGCACGCACCCCGCCGGTCACCGACACCACCGGCCCCTGGCGTCCGACGACGATCACGTCGTTCGATCTGAGTTCGACACCCGCAAGATCGCCATTAAGCAGAAAATCATAGAGATCGATCTCGCCGATCGTCTCGCCGCCACGCCGCACGATAATCTGGCGGTAGCTGCCGCGCTCGGCATCGATCCCGCCGGCACGCTGGAGAAACCCGATCACCGAATCGCGGCTCGATCCGCCATGGCCACCGGGGCGGGCCACGGGGCCGGTAACGAACACCTGGATCTGCCCGGCGTCGACGACGGTCGCATAGAGCTGCACGGTATCCTGATAGACCTGCGAGGCAGCGCCGCTGACAACCGAATCGATATTGTTCGCCGACACCCCCGCCACCCGCACCGGCCCGACATTGGGCAGCGCGATATTGCCTTCCGCATCGACCGGCAGGACCGCCGATTCATTCAGCAGACCGAAGGTCGTCACCGCGATCCGGTCTCCGGTCTGCACGACATAGCTGGGGTCGATTGCGCCCGTTGTCGCCGGGGCACCGGCAATGAAGAGTTCCGACCCGAACGGTTCGGGGCGGCGTCCCGCCAGCTGGTCCTCGCGCAGCGTCGTCGCGCGCTCGTCCTCGATAATCCGCTGGTCATCCTGTAAAACGGCGGAGGGTGCCTGACCGGCCCCGACCGCGCTGGCACCGCTATCCCGATCGATCTGCGCCATGCCGGGCGTCGCCGCCAGCAACAGCGCGGCCAGCAAGCCTGTAAACAGCGAAAGGCGCGATAGGCACATCATTGCATATGATCCTTGACGACCGCATAGCCCAGAGCCGCCACCGCCATCAACAGCGCGGCCGCCAGCGCAACGGCGATAACATTGATGAAACGGCTCCAATAGTTGGAAACCTCCGGCAGCCGCGGCGGTACGAACGCCACCAGATAACGGCGTTCGTTCTCGCGATTGCCCGCCGCCTGCTGACGCGCCTGAAGCGCCGCATAATAGGCACGCTGCGCGAACTCATAGTCGAGCAAGGCGGTCTGGGCATTCACCTCCTGCGTCGCTTCGCTTGCGCCCGGCCCTCCGCGAATCCCGGCCATGACCTGCGCCCGTTGCTGCTCCAGTGCTGCGATCCGCTCATCCAGGGCCTGTATCTGGGGAGAATTCGGCCGGAATGTCGCTATCGATGCGGCGCGTTCGACCCGTGCATTGGCGAGTTGCCCCTCAAGCTGGCCGAGCAGCGAAATGTCTTGCGCGGCTTCGCCTTCGAGCGTCGTGGCGCGATTGGCGCGGACATCGGTAATCAGGGCTCTCGCCTCATCGTAATCGTCGCGGCGGGCGGCGACTTCTTCGTCCGCCACCCTGACCGCTTCATTCTGGACGCGGCTGTTGAGCGCGTTCACAACCTGCTCGGTCTCGGCCACCACTCCTTCGGCGAGGCGCAATGACTCCTCGGGCGTGAAGGCACTCACACGCACGGTGATGATGTTTCCCTGCGGATCGAACGATGCCGTGCTGCGATCCAGCCAGAATTCTGTCTTGCTTTCCAGGGGAGCGTCCGTCGCCACCGTTCCCGCCGGATCGAAACTCCAGCCTCCATAGGCGGCATCGAATCCGTAATCCTCGATAAGCTCCGAAACCAGCGCGCGCGATCGGATGAATTCGACGATGACAAGCCCGTCATTGCCCGCTCGCGATATCGACGGCACACCCAGCCCGCCCAAAAGGTCGGGAGGCTGCTGCTGCAGGCCCTGAATCGTCAATTGCGTTTCCGTCGTATATTCGGGCCTTGCGATCAGGGCATAATAGACGAGCGCCAGCAGGGTCGGAACGAGGATACCGATGCCGATAATGCGCAGCCTCTGCTTACGCCGTTCGACACGGGGATCGACCCGTTGCGCGGAATCGACATCGAGAATACTGATCATTTAACGGCCCTGTCGTAATAGTCGGTTGCTTCTTCGACCGAATTGAACATCGTCAGGTTTCCGTGTTCGACCACGCCCGCGCGATCGCAATATTGTTCGATCATGCCGGGATGGTGAGAGGTCAGGAGGATATCCGAATAGGCGGCGCGGGCTTCGAACTCGTCACGGGCTTTCGTCTGGAACTCCCGGTCGCCCACGGATATCGATTCATCGATAACATATACCTGGAAGTTGATAGCCATACTCAGCCCGAAAGCCAATCGCGCGCGCATCCCGGATGAATAATTGCTTACCGGCTCGTCGATGGCCGCTCCGATCTCGGCAAAGTCCTCCACAAAATCGGTGACATCCTCGATATCGGCACCGTAGATCCGGCAGACAAAGCGGAGGTTTTCGCGTCCCGTCAGCGATCCGTTGAAGGACGATGCAAAGCCAAGACGCCAGCTGATCGAAACATCCTTGTATATTTTTCCGGCGCTGGGCCGCTCGGCTCCGCAAATTATGCGCAAAAGCGTGGATTTTCCCGCACCGTTCAGCCCGAGTATGCCATAGCTGTGGCCGCTCTCGAACACCGCATTCACATCGTGAAGCACGGTTTTGCGGCCTGTGCGGCGGGACCGGTATGTCTTTTGTACATTGCGCAGTTCGATCATCAGCTGACAATTTCCTCATCGCCCGTCATCATCATATACCGGTCGATAACCAGTCCGATGGCAAATGCCACTGTTCCGAATGCCAGAACATAGGTCCTGGAATAGGCGTCGCTTTCGAAATTGGGAATAGCCGCGCTTCTGATCCATTCGATAATGTGCGCCACCGGATTATAGGCCATTAACTCCCTCGCGCCGGTCGGCAGCGACTCGAGCGTGAAGAAAATGCCGGAAACGATATAGAGCGGGCGATTGATATAGCTGGTGACATTCGGCCAGATCGTCCATACCCGCCCCAGCCCGGAACTTAAGAACGCCGTGCCGAGACCGAAATATACGAGCGCAAGCATCGCCATAACCAGCTCGCTGGGATTGCCGAAAAATTCGGCTGGCGAAATTCCCGCGATAAACGCAAGGCTCACAACGAGGAGGACGAACACGATCAGCGTGGTCGACGCCTCCAGCACGGTGCGCCCGATCACGACATCCGACGCCGTGACCTGCGGATAGCTGATCAATGCCAGATTGCTACTGACTGCATTCGACCCGCGGCCCAGACAGCCTTTCCAGAAAAAGAAAGGCATGATCCCGGTTATGAGAAACACGGGCAGCGGGGCCGCCACCGGCGAAAGCCGCCCGATGGCCGAAAACAGCACGATCCAGACCATGAGCTGAATGACCGGATCGATCAATGCCCATGTATAGCCGAGATTGGAATTGCCGTATCGGGTTCGCGCTTCCCTGATTATCAGGGCATAGATGACGCGAATCATCACCGTCAGCGATGCGAGAAGCTCCTCGAACCAGCGTGCCGAGAAGGCAGTGACAAACAGTCTGTTCGTGTTTTCCGGAGCCTCGGCCATTTTGCGCCTTTATGTCCCGCTCGCACGGCCGATACCGTGATAGGTGAGACCCGCGCGCTTCGCCTCGTCGGGCGAATATATATTGCGTAGATCGATCAGCAGCGGCTGCGCAAGGGTTTCGGCCATGCGCTTGAGATCGAGCGCGCGGAATTCGTCCCATTCCGTGACGATCGCCAGCGCGTGCGCGCCCTTCGCCGCTGCGTATGGGTTGGTCAGGAAAGTCACCTCCTTCAGCAGTGTTTTCGCCTGGTCGGTGCCTTCGGGATCGTAAGCGCTGATTTCGGCGCCCTCTTCTTGCAAGACCCGGATAATCGCCAGCGACGGTGCCTCGCGCATATCGTCGGTATTGGGCTTGAAGGTGAGTCCCAGAATCGCGACCTTTTTTCCCCGCACATCGCCGCCCATTGCGCGGATCACCTTGCGTCCCATGGCGCGCTTGCGGTTGTCGTTCACCTTGACCACCGCTTCGACGATCCGCAGCGGTGTCTCCAGATCCTCGGAGGTTTTGAGCAGCGCCAGCGTGTCCTTGGGAAAGCACGATCCGCCATAGCCCGGCCCGGCATGGAGGAATTTCGGCCCGATCCGGTTATCGAGACCGATGCCGCGCGAGACATCCTGCACATCGGCCCCCACGGCTTCGCAGAGATCGGCTATCTCGTTGATAAAGGTTATTTTCGTCGCCAGAAACGCATTGGCCGCATATTTGATGATTTCCGCGGTCCGGCGGCTGGTGAACAGCAGCGGTGCCTTGTTGAGGTTGAGTGGGCGATAGACAGCCTCCATCGTTCGGCGCGCCCGCGCATCCTCGACACCCAGCACCACGCGGTCGGGATGTTTGAAATCGTCGATCGCCGCGCCTTCGCGCAGAAATTCAGGATTCGACGCAATCGAGACGTCCGCATCCGGCACCGCCTCGCGCACGATCCGCTCGACCTCGTCGCCGGTGCCCACCGGCACCGTCGATTTGGTGACGATGACAGCGGGACCGGTTAGTGCGCGCGCGATTTCCTCTGCCGCATCGTAGACATAGCTGAGATCGGCATGGCCATCGCCGCGCCGCGACGGTGTGCCGACCGCGATAAACACCGCGTCCGCCCCGGCCACGCCTGCGGCGAGATCGGTCGTGAAGGCCAGCCGGTGACCGCGCACATTATGCGCGACCAGCGCCTCCAGACCGGGTTCGTAGATCGGCATGACACCCTTTTCGAGTGCGGCGATCTTGTCTGCGTCCTTGTCGACACAGACAACCCGGTGGCCGAAATCGGAAAAACAGGCACCGGACACCAGCCCTACATACCCCGTCCCGATCATTGCAATACGCATACATTATGCCTCGAAACTTTGCTTGGGTGCGCTGTTACAACAGGCGCGAAGCGAGCGCCAGTGGCGGATTATATTCGATGCGTTATGAGGCTGTTGCGGCGAGTTCGCGATAGAGACCGGTTAAAACCGTGTTGCCGCCGAAATCCTGCGATTCGGGCGCTTTCGCCGACATTGCGCGCCGGATCGCCTCCGCCCAGTCGCCCGTTTCCGGCAGCAGCACAGGTTTGCCAGTCGCATGATGCGTCCGCGAGGCCCATGCGCACTCGCTGGCTAGCATCCGCACCCCCTGCCCCGCCGCCTGCGCCATCCAGAGCGGCACTTCGGACCCCGACGCCTCGGGCCGCGCACAGGGAAACACCGTCGCC
>JBGTHW010000022.1:0-17497 GCA_041746035.1 Parasphingopyxis sp. | reverse complement strand
CGATACGAATTGGGGAGGATTCGTCATTGCGGCGCGGCGAAGCAATCCAGAGCCACAGATACCATCGCCTGCCGCTCTGGATTGCTTCGTCGCTGCGCTCCTCGCAATGACAAATGGATGTATCGACTCGCCAAAATCCTGCAAACCCGCTAGATAAGTTGCAAATCGCAACATGAGGAAACCGCCATGGCCGAAGCCGACCCGAAAATCGTCGATAAACCCGCGATGCTCGCGGCGCTCGAAAAACAACGAGCGGCTTTCACGGCGGAGCTGCCGGTTAGCTATGAAACCCGCATCGACCGGCTCGACCGCCTCGGCCATTTGCTGATCGCGGCGGCGGACCCGCTGTGCGATGCGATGTCGGAGGATTTTGGGCATCGCAGCAAGGACCAGTCGATGATGACGGACCTCGTCTCCGCCGTCGGCGAAATCAAATACGCCAGGAAAAACCTGCGCAAATGGATGAAGCCGGAGAAGGTCGGCGTGCGGTTTCCGCTGGGTCTGCTCGGAGCGAAGGGGCGGATCGAATATCAACCCAAGGGCGTCGTCGGCATTATCGCGCCGTGGAATTTTCCGGTGCAGCTGACCTTTGCGCCGCTTGCCAATGTGTTCGCGGCGGGCAATCGCGCGATGATCAAGATGAGCGAATATACCCCCGCGACCAGCGCGCTGGTCGAGCGGCTGCTGGCGGAGACATTCTCCGATGAGGAAGTCGCGGTCTTTAACGGAGGCCCCGATGTCGGCGAGGCTTTCGCCGCGCTTCCGTTCGATCATTTGATGTTCACCGGCGCGACGAGCATCGGCAAGCATATCCTCCATGCCGCCGCCGACAGCCTGACGCCGGTGACGCTGGAACTGGGCGGCAAATCGCCGACGATTGTGGGCGAGAGTGCGGACATTGCGAAGGCCACCGACCGCGTGGCGATGGGCAAGATGATGAATGCGGGGCAGATCTGCCTTGCGCCCGATTACATGATGGTGCCCGAAGCAAAGGAAGGCGAGATCATCGAAGGGCTGAGCGCCGCCGTCGCCGCGCAATATCCGACGCTGGATGCCAATGACGATTACACGTCGATTGTGAATGACCGCCATTATGACCGGCTCCAGGGCTATCTCGCCGACGCGAAGGAAAAGGGCGCGGAGCTGGTCGAGGTCAATCCCGGCAACGAGGATTTCAGCGCCTCCAACAAGCGCAAAATGCCGCTGACCATCGTGCGCAACCCCACCGACGATATGAAGGTGATGCAGGAGGAAATCTTCGGACCTGTTTTGCCGATCAAGACCTACAAGAATGTCGATGAGGCCATCGACTATGTGAACCGCAACGACCGCCCGCTCGGCCTGTATTATTTCGGCAGCGATGGCGCGGAAGAAACGAAAGTGCTGTCCAAAACGATTTCGGGCGGCGTCACGGTCAATGACGTGATCTTCCATGTCGCGATGGAGGAACTGCCATTCGGCGGCGTCGGGCCGTCGGGCATGGGCAGCTATACGGGGCATGCCGGGTTCAGGGAATTCAGCCACGCGAAAAGCGTGTATAGCCAGGCGAAAATGGATGTTGCGAAACTGGGCGGGTTCAAGCCGCCTTTCGGGAAGGCGACGAAGAGCACGATTGCGCGCGAATTGAAGATGTAACCGAAACCCTTTCCCGCCGAGCTTCGCCCGTCCAACACCAGAATCAAATCGGCGCAACCGGGTCGATGCGGCGCATTTGCTGGACGTTTATCGCAATGCACATCCGCGGGCGGAGTGATGTCATTGCGAGCGCAGCGAAGCAATCCAGAGCTTCGCGCGCCACTCCGGGTTGCTTCGCTGCGCTCGATTTATTGCTACAGCTTAGCCTCAATCGCGTCCCAGATCAGCGCGCCGGTATCCGTACCGTTAAACGCATCGATGGCCACGATGCCGGTCGGCGAGGTCACATTGATCTCGGTCAGATAGCCGCCGATCACATCGATGCCGACAAATATCAGCCCGCGTTTGTTCAGTTCCGGCCCCAGCGCCTCGCAAATCTCCAGTTCGCGCGGGGTGAGTTCCGATTGTGCGCCCGATCCGCCGACGGCGAAATTGGAGCGGATTTCGCCTTTCTTTGGAAGCCGGTTCACTCCGCCCGCTGGTTCTCCATCGACGAGCACGATGCGTTTGTCGCCTTGGCTAACATCCGGCAGAAACGCCTGCACCATGAACGGTTCCACCCAGACATCCTCGAACAATTCGGTCAGCGCCGAAAGATTGCGATCCTCCTTGCCGACAAAAAACACCGCCGATCCACCATTGCCATAAAGCGGCTTGACGACGATCTCCCCATGTTCGCGCTGAAAGGCGCGGGTGTCCTCCAATGACCGCGTGATCAGCGTCGGCGGCATGAATTGCGCGAAGTCCAGCACGAAGAGTTTTTCCGGCGCGTTGCGAACCGAGGCGGGATCGTTGACGACCAGCGTGTCGGGCTGGATACGTTCGAGCAGATGCGTGCCGGTAATATAGGACAAGTCGAAGGGAGGATCCTGCCGCATCAGCACCACATCCACATCGGCGCGCAGATCGAGCAACTCCTGATCGCCGAAGCGGAAATGTTCGCCCTCGACACGCTGGACGGTGACCGGACGGGCGCGGGCGGTGAGCTGCCCGTCGGCACGATGGCTGAGTTCGCGGACGTCATAGTGCCAGAAACGATGCCCGCGTTCCTGCCCCGCCAGCATGATCGCGAAGCTGGAATCGCCCGCGATCTTGACGCTTGCCATGGGGTCCATCTGGACGGCGACATTCAACGGCATCGGATTCTCCTGACAGGCGGATGCTAGCGCATTTCCATCCACGCATTCTCGATATGCTGCGGCCAGCGCCATCGCGCAATGAGAATGACGTCGATACGGACGTCCTCGCCGCGCGTCGCGTAGCTATGGGCAACGCTTTCGCTTGCCGCCGCAACCCGGGCGAGGCGGCGCTCGTCGATGGCGAAGGCGAGTTCTTGCGGCGTGTTGCGCATCTTCACTTCGATAAAGGCGATGACCCGACCGCGCCGGGCAATCAGGTCGATTTCGCCGCGCGGTGTCCTGACGCGCCGGTTGAGGATGCGATATCCTTTGAGCCGCAGATACCAGGCCGCAATCGTCTCTCCCCGCCGTCCCCGTTTTTCCGCGCGCTGTCGCTTCATTTGCGCCGCCGCAGAGATAGCGCGCGGCCATAGATATTGCCGCGCTTGATGCCGAGCACCGCCGCAACTTCGCTGGCCGCCTGGCCGGGCGGCAGGCGTTCGAGCGCTTCCGCGAGAGCCGCATCGATTGTTTCGTCGTTCGGAGCGTCGGGTTCGTCGGGCGGGCCGACCACGATCACGATTTCGCCCTTCGGGCCTTTCCCGGCATAGCGGTTGGCGAGTTCGGACAGCGTGCCGGTGACGGTGTCCTCGAACGTCTTGGTGATTTCCCGAACAATAGCGGCGGCACGGTCGCCAAGAAGTTCGGCCATTGTCGCCAGTGCTTTGCCGAGCCGTGGCCCCGATTCGTAGAAAATCAGTGTCGTATCGACACAGCCCAGCTCACGGAGCATGTCCGCACGCGCTTTTTCCTTCGGTGGGAGAAACCCGGCAAACAGGAAACGATCGGTCGGCAATCCGGCGAGCGTCAGCGCGGCAATCGCGGCATTCGCGCCGGGCAGGGTGGTCACGGCGCACCCCGCCATTCTTGCCTCGCGCGCCAGCTTGTAACCGGGATCCGATATTAGCGGCGTGCCCGCATCCGAGACCAGCGCAACTGCTTCATCGCCCATCCGCTCGATCAGCTTTTCCCGCACATCGGCCCCGCTATGATCGTGATACGCGACCATCGGTTTTTTAATTGCCAGATGATTCAGCAGCTTCGCGGTCACCCGGCTATCTTCGGCAACGATCAGGTCGGCCTGCTCCAGTGTCGTCACGGCGCGCAAGGTAATATCTTGCAAGTTGCCGATTGGGGTGGCGACGATATAAAGGCCGGGAAGTAGCGTATCGGACATAGGAATCGCATCATGGCATTGACTGGACCCTCGGGGCAACGGCGCTCCATCGCCTGGCGCGCAAGCGTGATTTTCATGGCGCTGGCGCTGGCCGGCTGCGAGGCGCTGTTCCCGCGCGGGGATCGCCCGGTCGAACAGGCACCGCCACCGCCTGTCGAAACAACCCCCGATGCGCCGATTACGCAGGGAATTCCGCAAGATGAGGAGCGCCATCGCGTGGCTCTCCTGGTGCCCCTGTCCGGCGATAATGCGGGCGTGGGTCAGTCGGTCGCCAATGCCGCGAATATGGCGATACTCGATACCGGTGGCGAACGGGTGCGGATCACCACCTACGATACAGCAGCCGCTGGCGGCACGGGCGCGGCGGCGAATCGGGCGCTGGCCGATGGCAGTCGCCTTTTCCTGGGGCCGTTGCTGGCGGATAATGTTCGCCAGCTCGGCCCGCTGGCGCGCGGCGCGGCGGTGCCGATCATCGCCTTTTCCAACGATACCGGGGTCGCGGGTAACGGCACCTATGTGATGGGCTTCACGCCGACCCAGTCGATCGACCGGGTGGTCGACTATGCCTATGAGAATGGCGCACGCCGCTTCGCCGCGCTTGTTCCCGTAGGCCTGTATGGCCAGCGCGCATCGGAGGCCTATCGCGAAGCGGTACGCAACGCCGGAGGAACCCTCGTCGCGATGCAGAGCTATGAACGCTCGTCGCGTTCGCTCCAGCGCGGCGTGACACAGCTCAATGGCGAAGGCGATTTCGATGCGCTGCTGATTGCCGATAGCGGCGCGACGGCGCGGCAGGCGGTGCAATATCTTGGCAATCTCGGCACGACCGGATTTCAGGTCATGGGCACCGAATTGTGGAACAACCAGCCCGATCTGCGAACCTATCCGGAGCTTCGCGGCGCGATTTTCGCCAGCGTTTCGGATCGAATGTTTACCTCGCTCGGTCGGCGCTATCGGTCGCGGTTCAACGGGTCGCCTTACCGGCTGTCGAGCCTTGGCTATGACGCAGCACTTCTCGTCGTCCGCGTTGCCGAGCAATGGACACCCGGAAACCCCTTTCCGTTAAACGAATTGCGCGACCCCGGAGGATTTTCGGGTGTCGATGGCGCATTCCGCTTTATGGACAACGGAGTAGCCCAGCGCGCGCTCGAGGTTCAGCAGATCGGTGCCTCCGGCTTTTCCGTGGTGTCTCCCGCGCCGACAAGTTTCGGAAATTAGGCCGCAGCCTCTTCGGGAGCGTTCCGGATCAATTCGGCAAGCAGGGCGTCCAGAACAAGCCGGCCCCTGTCCGTGGTGCAAAGGCGGGCGTTGTTCCGCTCCAGCAGGCCTTCGTCGATGAACCGGGTGACGGCGTCGAAATCCAGCAGGGCAGGGGCAAAACGGTCGATCGCCACTCCTTCGCGCAATCGCAGGCCCATCATCAGGGTTTCGAGATCGCTGTCCCGGCGCGACAGGCGCTGCGATTGCCCGATGCCGTTGCCGTTGCGCCCGATTGCCGAGAGGAAATTTTCCGGCTTCTTGTGACGCGCAATCGCGTGCCCGCCGCGCCTGCCGTGCGCGCCGGGGCCAATTCCGGCATAGGTCTCGTATCGCCAATAGGCGAGATTGTGGCGGCTTTCCGCTCCGGGCCGGGCATGATTGGAAATTTCATAGGCGGGCAGCCCGACGGTTTCGGTCAGCTCCTGTGTCAATTCGTAAAAAGCGGCGGCTTCATCTGTATCTTTAGGTGTCAACTCGCCTCGCCTCGCCAGCGTCTCGAAGCGCGTTCCCGGCTCGATGGTAAGCTGATAGAGAGAGAGGTGGTCTGTGCCGAAACCGAGGGCCTTCGGCAGCTGTTTACGCCAATCCGTCATGCGCTGGCCGGGCAGCGCATAGATCAGGTCGAAGCTGACGCGTGAAAAATTTTCCTGCGCCGTCGCCAGTGCCGCCAGTCCCTCTTTCGCATCGTGCGCGCGCCCCAGAAAGCGCAGCGCCGCGTCCTCCAGCGATTGCAGCCCGAGCGATAGGCGGTTGACCCCGGATCGTGCGAGATCGACGAAGCGGGCGGTCTCCACGGACGAGGGGTTGGCTTCGAGCGTGATCTCGATATCGTTTGCAAAACCCCAGAGGTGCTCGGCTCGATCGAGCAGCGCCGCGACGGTTGCGGGCGGCATCAGCGACGGCGTGCCGCCGCCGAAAAAGATCGAGGTGAGCGTTCGATCCGCTGTCGCTTCATGCTCGAACGCCATGTCTTTCAGCAAAGCCTCGCGCCAGACCGTCTGATCGACGCTCTCGCGGACGTGGCTGTTGAAATCGCAATAGGGGCATTTGGAGACGCAGAACGGCCAGTGAATATACAGCGCCAGCGAATTTGTCATGGTTCCGGGAACACCGCCGCGATCAGTTTCCTGAAAGCATGGGCGCGGTGGCTCATCGCGTGTTTGCGCTCCGGCTCCATCTCGCCGAAGGTTATGTCGTAGCCATTGGGCTGAAACACCGGATCGTAACCGAAGCCCTTGCCGCCGCGCGGCGGCCAGACCAGCACCCCGTTCACCCGTCCCTCGAAACTCTCGATACGACCATCGGGCCAGGCGAGCGACAGCGCGCAGACGAAATGCGCGCTACGCGGCGTATCGGTCCCCTGATCGACGATCGCATCCTCGACTCTGCGCATGGCGAGAGCGAAATCCTTGTCCGATCCGGCCCAGCGCGCGGAATAAATCCCCGGCGCGCCACCCAGCGCATCGACGACAAGGCCGCTGTCGTCCGCGAGCGCCGGAAGGTTGGCCGCCATCGCCGCCGCGCGCGCTTTCAGCTCGGCATTGCCGATAAAGCTGTCCTCGGTCTCTTCCGGCTCGTCCAGCCCCAGCTCGCCCGCACTCACGACATCCATGCCGTGCGGCAGAAGCAGCGCGGCAATCTCGCGCACTTTGCCCGCATTATGGCTGGCGATGACCAGCTTTCCAGGTTCGAGTTTACGACCCATTTTGAGCAAGACTTGTCATGAACAACGCCCAGGCATCGAGCTCGTCCTTCTTCTGATTCCATTTTCTAGTATTCCATGTCTCTCTGGCTATAGCGAGAACCGATGCGGTCACGGTCACGGGTCCCAAAAATGTTACTCCAGCCCACCATCCAACTCCCGATGCAGAGAGAATACCTCCATCGATCAGTGTGGTAATATTCCTTTTGCGACTTTCACTACTCAGTGCGAGCGCATATCTCGCAAACCGGATTGTTAGCTCTCTTTTCTCGTCGTCCTCCAGTAAGTCCGGATTTGGGCGATTTGCCAGATACGGGCCTATGTCATTCAGATATTTGTCGATGCCGCCAAAACGTTCGCGAGGGAGGGTGGGGAAGTTCGCTAGCCAACCTTTCCATGTAGAATTCTTGACCGGAAAAGATCGTATGCTGTCGGTAGGCAAGGCTCAGTGATCGGATATTTTACGCATAGTTTCCACGCTGCGCAGAAATATGTCCCGTTCGGCCCGACGCAACTCGGCCTCGCGGCAATACACTCTCCAGAAAAGCCATATGCTCACACCGAAAGGCAGGAGAAGAAAACCGCGATGCAGGCTATCCGAAGAACCGTCTATGGCCAGAGCCGGAAAGGCGCTGGCCATGCTTAAAAACAGGACCGAAAAAAAAAGGACAACCGAAAGTGCCAAGGCAAAATAGGCGATAACCGACAGCATGTTGGACGAGCCTTCTCGTGCATCGAGCTTACCCGGCACATCAAGTAATACCGGGTCTTGCCAATCCGAGGGGCGCTCTTGAACCGTCATATGCCGAACATAACGTCAACAACGAATGTAATCAACTCACCGCCTTGTCCTGCGCCACAAAAATCTCGTTGCAGCCAATTTTTGCCAGCCGCATCAGGCGGAGCAGGGTTTCTTCGGTGAAGGTTTCTCCTTCGGCGGTGGCCTGCACTTCGGCGATATTGCCGTCGCCGGTCAGCACGAAATTGGCGTCGGCTCCGGCGTTGGAATCCTCGGCATAATCGAGATCGAGCACCGGCTCGCCTTCGAACAGCCCGCAGGAGATGGCCGCGACTTTCTGATGAATGGGATCGTTCTGGATCAGCTTTTGCTCAAGCAGCGTATTCACCGCGAGCCGCAGTGCAATCCAGGCTCCCGAGATGGAGGCGGTACGGGTTCCGCCATCGGCCTGAATAACGTCGCAATCGAGCGTAATCTGCCGCTCGCCGAGTTTTTTGAGATCGGTGACGGCGCGCAGCGAGCGCCCGATCAGCCGCTGGATTTCCTGCGTCCGCCCCGATTGCTTGCCGCGCGCTGCCTCGCGATCGCCGCGGGTATGGGTTGCGCGCGGGAGCATGCCGTATTCGCCGGTCACCCAGCCTTCGCCCTTGCCGCGCAACCAGGGCGGGATACGCCCTTCGATACTGGCCGTGCACAGCACCCGGGTCTCGCCAAAGCTAATCAGGCACGAACCCTCGGCGTGTTTGGTAAAGCCGGTTTCGATGGTCAGCGCCCGCATCTGGTCGGGCGCGCGTCCGGATGGGCGCATGATACTCTCCTCGATCTGTTCGAGGCGAGCCGTAGCCGCTTCCCCGGCCTCCGGCTAGGGAGGCGATGCTAACCGGCTGGTAGATAGTCCGCTTCACCACTGACATCGGGCACCGCGAAGCTGATCGTGATCGAATGGACTTCGTACTGCTCCTCGCGCTGTTCGATCCGGCGCTCGATTTCCTCCGCGCGGCGTTCGGCTTCGTCTTCCATGCGTTCGGCCAGCCGCTCCATGCGGTCCGCGCGCTGCTCCATCTCCCGCTCGATGCGGTCGGCATGGCGCTCCGCATTGCGGGCCATCCGTTCGGCCCTTTCGGCGTCGCGTTCGGCATGGGAACGGGCGCTGCGGTCGGCGCGTTCGGCACGGGAACGGGCGATGCGGTCGGCACGTTCGGCATGGGACCGCGCAGTGCGGTTGGCGCGCCGATGGCCGTCATTATCATGGTCCCGGGTGCGCGCGTCTTCGCAGTCTTCCTCGGGTGGTTCGGGTGGAGCAGGGGGTACAGGCGGCTCGAAGATCGCGAACCTGAAACCGGATCGGACAGGGGCAACGTCCCTTGCAAGCTGCATCTCGAAATTCACGGTTTCGACCATCGCGCGCATGGCCGTGGGCTGGCGATAGCTCGGTTGCGAGGGCTTCCTGGACATCCCGGTATTTCTGCGTTCCGACAAAGCGACGCGAACCGCTGAAACGGTATCCGCCCGAACCGTTACGGCCGCACTATCGCTATCGGCATGAAGCGCGGGATCGGGCCAGTCGGTGGGTGCCGCTATCTCCTGCTCGGGGCTCGCCATAGCGCTGTGCATGTCCTGGCCATGTTGGGTCTGGGCCGGGTTGGCTTCGGCTTTGCCGGTTTCCGGTTTTGCCAAAGACGCATCCGCGCCGACCGCGACCATCGCACATGCCGCGAACACCATCGCCAGCGCGACAGCCGGAACGCTGACGCCTGTCTCGCGGCGCACGGGGCGGTCGCCGAGCCGGCCGATACGGTCCATTACCGGCGTCCGCTTGCCGTCCGCTGCCATCGCAAAGACCGGCAGCGGGCCATGGCTCGCCAGCGCGATCCGGCTGAGACCGCGGGCGAGCGACACGGCATTTCCCGTTTCCGCCACGGCGCGGGCATCGCAGGCAAATTCCCGCTCGATATCGATCTGCCGCGACAGGAAATGAATGCCCGGATGGAAAAAGAAGATAGTGGAGATCATCGCCTGAACAAGCCCCAGCAGGTAATCCTGACGGCAGACATGGGCGATCTCATGAAGAAGAACAGCCTCGGCCTGGTCGCTGGGCAGGCGCAGGAAGAAGCCGGTCGGGACCAATACGACGGGCTTCAACGCGCCGATCGTGATCGGCGTCGCGATGCGGCTGGATTGCAGTATGATGGTATTGCAGTCCGCGCCGAGCCGTTCGATCCAGAGCCGGAAGCGGCGTTCCCAGATTGCGGGAACGGCGCTGGTGCCTTCATGCCGCAGCTTCTGTGTTTCCCGCAGCGCATGAATATAGCGCGCGCCGAGCCAGATAAAGCCGCCGCTCCAGCACAGGCCGATGGCCGATGTCGTCTTGCCGAGCATCTCCACGACAAGCGCAAAACCCGACGGCTCCGCCGCGACGGCCACGGCAAAAGCTTCCGTTCCGGTCGTGCCGAAGCACACGGCGGCGGTTACGATGAAGGCGAGCAGGGAGGCGACCATGCCGAAATAACCGAGCGCAAAGCGCAACCGGGCGCTCTCTCGCGGCGCGACCCGCAAGGCGGCATAAACCAGTGCCGAAACGATCGCAATCTGCCAGCTGCTGTGCAACAGCGCCCAGCCCAGGCTATCGACGAGCCCGCTCAGTTCAATCGGCATCATTCTCCGTCCCCTCTTGCGCCGCCTCCAGCGTCGCGATGAATTGTTTTATCTGCTCGATTTCGTCGGCCGAGACTTGGTTGCGGCCCAGCGCGTGCATGACCAGATCGTTGGTGGAATTGTCGAACACGGTGCGCGTCAGCCGGTCGAGCAGCGTCGTGCGGGTTTCGGAGGCGGGGCGCGTCGCGATATAATCGAAGGATTTTCCCTGGCCCGGAATGCGGCTGACCAGCCCCTTGTCCAGCATCCGCTGCAACTGTTTCAGCACCGTAGTATAGCCGACATCCCGGGTTTCGCGGATTTCCTCATGCACGGTGCGCACCGATACCGGCTGGCGTTCCCACACAATCTGCAGGATTTCCGCTTCGGCCTCGGAAGGCGCAGGGGGCGACTCGGGTGTCTTGTTCATGGCTTGCTCCGCGCTCCGTCTATCCGGCATTTATCGTTACGGCAAGTGTCGTTATAGAAGTTTCGACGAAACGCAAAAGCAGGACGATAAATTGCGCCGGGCTGGCGCATGGGCGCTGAACAATTTACACCGCGGCCATGCCCAATCCCACCGTCAATGAAATGTCCGATCGGGCGCGCGATGTGTTTCGCAGTGTCGTCGAGGGGTATCTGGAGCATGGGGTGCCGGTTGGCTCCCGGACGATTTCGAAGATGGCGGGCCTCAGCCTGTCGCCCGCTTCGATCCGCAATGTCATGCAGGATCTGGAGGAACTCGGTCTGCTCGCCGCGCCGCATACCAGCGCCGGGAGGATGCCGACCGAGAGCGGCCTGCGGCTGTTTGTCGATGGCATGATGCAGGCGGGCAAGCTGACCAAGGCGGAGCGCAAGACGCTCGAATCCCAGCTCGATGAAGCAAACCCCATAGAAGAAGCGGTGGCGCGAACCACATCGGCGCTGTCGGGCCTGTCGGCCTGCGCGGGCATCGTTCATGTCGCCAAACGCGCGCCGGTACTCAACCAGATCGGCTTCGTCCAGCTGTCCGAGAACCAGGCGATGGCGGTGCTCGTCGGGGCGGACGGCAGCGTCGAAAACCGCGTGCTCGATCTGCCCGGCCCGGTCCCGGCATCGACGCTGTCCGAAGCGGCGCATTATATGAGCAGTCGGCTGGCCGGGCTGACGCTCGACCAGGCCAAGGCGCGGCTCGAGGACGAAATCGCGCACGGCAAGGCCGCGCTCGATGCGGCGGCGCAGGCGCTGATCGCGCAGGGGCTCGCCACCTGGTCCAAGGACGGGGCCGACCGGTCCATCCTGATCGTGCGCGGACAGGCGAATTTGCTGGACGAGACGACCTCCGCCGATCTGGAACGGGTGCGGCTGCTGCTCGACGAGCTGGAAGGCAAGGCGGAGATCGCGCAGATTCTGGATTCCGCGCGCGAGGCCAGGGCGACCAAGATTTTCATCGGTTCGGAGAACAAGCTTTTTTCCCTTTCCGGGTCTTCGGTGATCGCCGCGCCCTATCATGACGGGGACGGCCAGGTGGTCGGTGTGGTGGGCGTAATCGGGCCGACACGCTTGAACTATGCGCGCGTGGTGCCCATGGTAGATTTCACGGCACAGACCTTGTCGAAACTAATGGCATAGATGGATGACGATGAACGGCGAACAGACCGAAGACCGAGCGATCGACGAGCTGACTGGCGAAGAGCTTTCCGACGAGGCGAAGGCCGAGCTGGAAGGCGTGCCGGCGGATTTGCGCGAAGAGACGGCGGAAGATGCGCCCGAGCTCGCCGAGCATGACCGGGTGGCAGAGCTCGAGGATCAGCTCGCGGCGGCGAAGCAGGAGGTGCTCTATGCGAAGGCGGAGGAGCAAAATACGCGCCGTCGGCTGGAGGGCGAGAGGCAGAATGCGAGTGCCTATGCGGCGACGGGTTTTGCCCGCGATATCCTCTCGGTATCCGATAATCTGGAACGCGCGCTGGCGGCGATCCCGGACGATCTGCGCGAGGACGAGAAGTTCAAGGGACTGGTCCAGGGGCTGCTCGCGACCGGGAAAGAGATCGACACCGTGTTCCGCAAGCATGGCATCGAGGCCATCGAAGCCATCGGCCAGCCACTGGACCCGAACCGGCATCAGGCAATGGTGGAAATCCCCGATGCCGAGGCCGAGCCGGGAACGATCACGCAGGAAATGCAGCGCGGTTATATGATCAGGGACCGGCTGCTCAGGCCGTCTCTGGTGGGGGTGGCGAAGAAGCCGGATTAGATTAGCTGAAGATCGATTAACTGACAGAGGCGGTTGGCCGCGATCGATATATCCCGAGACAAAGACGAAAGTTCCTTTTCGGTATAAATCTGTACGAAGCGACCACGGACATGGCATTCTGACGAAGCATTGGCGAGGATGGCGGCTTGTTCGTTCTCGAAATTCACCTGTCCCAGCCATTCCGAATGTGCGAGCGTTGAACGCAGTTTTGCGAAACCATCGAATTCGGCGAGCGCTGCGGCGAGTTTCTTCGCCGATTTCAGCTTCGTACCGGGAGCATTTGCGGCAGCACAAAGTGTTTGGAGTCGTTGCCGGAATATCGGTTGCGGAGACTTTTTGCAGTCGGCAAACTGCTCGATATCGAGTCTCGTTGCGATCAACGTATTGATTTTGCATTCGACTTTCGCGCTGCTTTGAATGACCAGCCCCACGATTCTCGCCACCGCGTCTTTTCCGGTTGCCGCAACCACAAGGGGCTTGTGCAGTGTATTCTCGAAAGACAGGTCGTTCATACATTCCGATTAGACTCTCCCGGTTAAAAACGGATTATCAATCGCACAGCCCTATCACACCAGTTGCGCCCGGTTTTCGTCGCGGTGTTTCTTCAGATATTTCATGAAGGGGGTGCCGCCGGTGCCGACCTCGGTGTCGTTACCCTTGCCCGTTGCCGCCTGTTTGTTGATATAGCTCGCGGCATATTCGAGATGGCGGGTGCGGAAGCGGGCGACCTGTTCGACGCAGGCGTTGAAGGCGTCTTTGACGCCGCTAGATTGCGCCTTCGCGAAGGCGCGGAGCTGGCTGGCTTCGGCCATATCCTCGATAAAGCGGCGGTGCGGGACGGGGCGGTAATGGTGCAGCTCGGCGAGGAATTCGCGTAACGCATCGTTCTCGTGCACGACGCCGAACAGCGCATCCATCGCCGGGACGATGGAGGATTGCGATCCGGTCTGGCCGCGGAACGCCTGGGGTTTGCCGCCGTATTTTTCGACGCCTTCGTAAATCAGCCCGTCGGGGGTCGCCGGATTGTTCTTCCAGCCATGAATATAGGGGCGGACGCGCTGATAATAGATGGCCGGATCGCAGCGATCCGGCATCCGGTCGAAATGCGCATTGATGCGATCCCAGACGCCGTTCATTTCGGTCAGCAGGGCTTCGGTTTCGCCCTCGTCGCCGCTGCCCGAGGCATCTACAAGTTGCGTGGCGATTTCGAGCGCACGGCCCGCTTCGGCCTCGATCGCGACATGGACCAGCACGAACCAGTTTTCGTCCATCCCGCCATAGAAATTCTGGAACATCGCGATATTGTCGAGCGCGATCGGGCCGGATTTGTCGAGCCGGTACCAGTTATCGAGCACATAGCCCGAATAGGGCAGCAACGGGGCCTGACCGAGCCGGTCCGCCAGTGCGACCATCGGCACGGCGAGAGTGGCGGGGAGGGCGGTCGGCGCGGGTTCCTCGCCCCAGACATAAGCCTGCACGAGAAAGCTGTAGCGCACCATCGCGACGCGGATCTGCTCGTCGGTGGCATCGGCGAGGAAGGCGTCCATATCGGGCTGCGGGAGGTCGGCCAGCCAGTGGCGAACGCGGCCCGTGGTGAGCAGGCCGGACAATTCCTCCGCCGCGCCTTCGACTTCGAGGAACTCGTCGGGCAGGAAAATTTCGTTGATTTCGAAGTCCGATAGATAGCCGCGCTCTGGCGACATGCCATAGTGTATAAGCTCCATTGCTGTCTCGTTGGTCAGGGCGCGGGTTGGGCCGCCCTTGATTTTATCGATTATCAGGGTTGGCGTGACTCATCAATCCTTCCATTCCGTAGCGTCGCCAGAACTCTTCTCCCGCGCGGAGGGAGAGGAGGGGATCGCGGCATGCTGCTGTCCTTGCCTTAACTTGTCAGTCTTGACACTGGTCGCCGAGCGCCGCGAATGTCGCTTCCAGTTCCCGGGAAGTCTTGACATACTGCCAATCGAGACCCGCTGCTTTCATCGCTTTAATGTCGTTATCCATATCGGCTTCGTCATCGTCATCCGGCCATTCGATTTGTTGCGAGACACCGCTGGCAAAGGCGCGTTCCCATTGCTCCCCGGTCCAGCTTTCATGTTCGGCCGGGTCGAGATCGTTCGTGTCAATGTCCTCCGGCTTTTTTTGCTGGAGCTCCCGGTGCGCTTTCAGCGCCTCGGTCGCAGCGCTGGCGCTGGCAAAGCCCATCGCTCCACTGCCAGATGCCGGGTCGTCGGGCTTCCCGGCTGCGGCAATCTCTTCCAGCAGCGCCTCCTCGTCCGGCCTTTCCGCTTCGGCATGATCGGGGTCGAGACAGTCCAGCAGTTCCTCCAGCCGCATCTCGGCCTCTTTTGCCGGACGCGCGGCGAGCGAGGCGTCGTTCGCCATCCTGTCGGCGCGAGTGAGAAGGTAGCGCAGCATCGCGCCTTCCGGCTTGCCCTGGGTCTCGACGACGCGGCCATCGACGATCTTTTCCTCGAACGCGCCATTATAGGCGCGGTGCCAGGCCGCATCGAGCAGCGCGTCGCGCGATCGGATCACCGCCCCCTCCCAGGCGCGGCGGAAGACCTCGTTGCGGCTTCGCAGCTGATAGGCCGACTGGCGCGACAGGCCGAGCTCGCGACAGCATTGATGAACATTGCCGGTATCGGCGAGGCGATTGACGAAATAGCGCATATTCCATGCCGTCCAGCCCGCCAGCCGGTTGCGTTTTATATTGGCGGCAAGATCGGCCTCGGTCAGGTCGTCCGGATCGATCTCACCTTTCGCTCCGGCGGGATAATCGACGAAAGGCGGCATCCTGTCGCCATGCTCGTTTCTGCCATTGCAGTGTCTCGAGGTGCAGTCGCAATTATGGTGCGGGGGCAGGGTATCGGGATCGGGGGTTTCGGCGGTGTCGTTATCGGCGGGATGGGGGCCTTCATAATAGGTCATGGATTGTCCTTTTGGCATGGAGTCGTAGACGCTAATATTAGCAAATTTATTTAACCAAAAAGGTTATTCACAGGATTCCCTATATTGCAAGGAAAAACTTTTGCGGGCGTGCAGCGGGGAATATGTGTCCGATTCGCCTGCTTTGACCGGATTGCAGGGGGAAAGGGTTTTGCCCGATTTGCTCACGCCTTCGCGTGAATCGAAAAAGGCATGACCCGGTGGATTCTGTGCGCCGTGGCGAACGTCGTGCCGGTTTTTTCACGCAAAGACGCGAAGACGCAAAGACGTTTCGTCGCGATCGACCAAGTTTTGTCTGCGTTCCGTGATGCAAGGCGCCTCGCGCGCGCGATCTTCTTCGTGTCTTTGTGGCTTTGTATGACTCACAGACGCTTCGATCTTTCAGGGTGATCCGAAAGGGACGATCGCCTCGAACTGTCCGGCAGCGGATCGGCTGGAAGGTGCCGCAAATGCGATTTACAAATGCCGCTGGAAGTCCATGCTATGATGGAGCACGCGCACGATGAGAATTTCGTCCTCGCTGCAAGTGTAAAAGACGATATGGGCCTGCTGCCGGATGCGGCGCAACCCCGGCACGATTTTTCCGGCGCTTGCGCCCAAACCTGGCCTCTCGCTCAGGCTCTCGAAACAGGTGTCGAATAGCGCGCGGTAGCGGCGCGCCTGGGCGATGCCGAACTCGGCGATGGTATAGTCGGCTATTTCGGCGAGATCGTTGGCGGCGCGACAGCTTATGCGCAGGTTACGCATTAGTCGCGCAATGACGGTCCTCGGCGGCTTGCCAGAGGTCGTCCAGCGATTGGTCGCTCACTCCGCTCTCCAGCCCTTCGGTTATCGCAGCCTTAAGAGCGGCGATGCCATCCCGCCGCTCCCGATCGCGGCGTACCAGCGCGCGGATATATTCGCTGTCGTTGGTGTAATCGCCGCTTGCGATCCGCGACTTGATCCAGGCATCCTGCGTATCGCTGAGTGTAATGGTTTTGCGGACCGTGGCCATGGCGTCTTCCTTCGCTGCGTTTCTTCTCTATCGTGCGTCATACTATTGGTGCAATATGGCTTTGTAAAGTGGCTCGCATTGCTGGAACAAATGGCGTGTGCATTTCGGCGGGGCCTCAATGCACCCTACAGGTTGCCGCTCAGGCCCCGAACGGCAGCACCGCCTCGAAGCTCTCCAGCGGGGCTGCCCCGGCCACCGTCTGCCCCTGCCGCAGCAAGAACGTGTGCCGAACGATTTCCGCTTGCTGCTCCAGCCCGTATTTTTTCAGCGGCCAGCCGGGTTTAAGGCTATAGTGATAGCGGCAGAAGGCGTGGCGGCGGATGGGGAGAAATATGCCGCTCTGATATTGCCAGACATGGGTCATTTCATGGAGGAACAGGCCTTGCAGCTTGAGCGGGGCTTCGCCGAAATCCTCGCGCCAGAAGGGGCCTTGGGGGTGGAACCAGATGCCGCCGGTGGGTGCCATCAGCGTGGTGACCGGCTGAAACGGAAACCATTTTTTCCGGTGGAGCTTTACCGCGTCATAATCGATGGCCTCGCCGAAGATTCTGGCGGCGAGGGTGCGTTCGGCGGGCGTAAGCGGGCGGCTGATCATCGCCAACGACTATGGCCCGCCCTGCTTGAAAGCAAGGCGGGTCATTTGGCACAGACTATTTGTCACTGCGAGGAGCGCAGCGACGCGGCAGTCCAGAGCGGCAGGTGCTGTCGTTTGCAGCTCTGGATTGCTTCGCTGCGCTCGCAATGACGAAGGAGCGAGCAGAAGCCTAATCGCTGTAAAGTTCCGAAATGCTGAGCACCGCGTCTTCGAGGTTCGCATTGCCATAGGTGCCGACCCAGATATCGTATTGCCCGCTGGAGGGGGCGCGGAAGGCGTAGGCGGGGTTGAGGCCGTTATTGCCGCCATCGTCGTCGCAATACCAGCGGCCGTCCGGGCCGTTGATGACCAGCGTCGTATCCGCGTTCGAGGCGACCGAGAACACCAGCGGCAAGGAGCTG
>JBGTHW010000021.1:0-11844 GCA_041746035.1 Parasphingopyxis sp. | reverse complement strand
CCCGAAGCGCTGCTCTATCGCGTGATGCTGGCCAGCACCAAACCGGGCGATGTCGTGCTCGATCCGTTTTTCGGCACCGGCACGACGGGGGCTGTGGCACGGCGGCTGGGCCGAAAATGGATCGGGCTGGAGCGCGAAAGCCGCTATTGCCGGATCGCCGAAGAGCGGATCGCCGATGCGCTGCCGCTCGACGAGAGCGCGCTACAAATGATGCGCGCCAATGAGGAGCAACCCAAAGTGCCGTTCGGCAGCATTGTCGAGACGGGCATGTTGAAGCCTGGCGATGTACTGACCGACACCAAGCGTCGCTGGAAGGCGAAGGTGCGGATCGACGGCACGCTGGCGACGGCGGCAGGTAAAGAGGGGTCTATTCACAAGCTCGGTGCGGTTCTGCAGGGCGCGCCCAGCTGCAATGGCTGGACCTTCTGGCATTATGAGGATGCGAACGGTTTGAAGCCGATAGACGACCTGCGCGCCGAATACCGGCTGGCGCATTTTCCGTAATCCGTCATTCCCGCGAAAGCGGGAATCGCGCTTTGCTCTCGTGAAGTCCGATGGCGCGTTGAACAAAATAACGAACAGGACAGCGAGATTCCTGCTTTCGCGGGAATGACAATGAGGGTTATGGCGTTCCGATGACCCGAATTCCTTCCTCCGCCGACATTTATCTCCGCCCAAACGGCTTCGTCGATGCGCCGTTCGATCTCGACGGGCAGGTCATGCGGTTGGCTGGCGGGATGCTGTGGTTCAGCGCGTTCGATGTCATCGCTGTCGTCGGCGGGAAGCGTCAGACACCGTGCCATGTCCCGATAGAGCAATTGGAAGAGTTTCTCGAAACGCTGAGCGAGGAACAGGCGGAATCCGCCCGCGCCACCATCGCCCGTATCGAAGCGCCGCGCGCACCGCTGCAACTCGGCGAGCGGACGCTACGCTTCGATGCCCCGCTCATCGCCGGTATCCTCAATGCCACGCCCGACAGCTTCTCCGATGGCGGCAAGCATGATGGCGATCCGCAGGCAGCGGCCGATGCGGGGTTTGCGATGTCGGCGGGAGGGGCGGCGCTGATCGATGTCGGCGGCGAATCAACCCGGCCCGACGCGGTGGATGTCTGGGAGCAGGACGAGATCGAACGCGTCATGCCGGTGATCGAGCGGCTGGCGAAGTCTGGCGTTGCGGTGTCAGTCGATACGCGCAAGGCGGCGGTGATGGAGGCGGCGCTGGCGGCAGGCGCGGATATGGTCAACGATATCTCCGCGCTCCGCTTCGACGAGCGCGCGATGGGCATTGTGGCTGATTCCGGATGCCCGGTTATCCTGATGCACCATGCAGGCAAAGGGCATGAACCCCATGCCGATCCGAACCATGCCGATCCATTGATCGAGGTTTATGACTGGCTGGCGGACCGCGTTGCGGCGGCGGAGGCGGCGGGGGTCGCGCGCGATCGTATCGTTATCGATCCGGGTATCGGTTTCGGGAAAGGCCTCCAGCATAATCTGGCGCTGATCAACGGACTGGCGCTGTTTCATGGCCTCGGCTGCCCGGTCATGCTGGGTGCCAGCCGCAAACGCATGATCGGCGCGTTGTCCAACGAAGCACCGGTGGAAGAACGCCTCGGCGGGTCGCTCGCGCTCGCGCTGGTAGGCATGGCGCGCGGCGTGCAGATGCTGCGCGTCCATGATGTACCGGAAAGCGTGCAGGCACTCCATGTCTGGCGCGGGCTGAAGGATCAGGCACTGATGCCTGTTAGCTAAATTGAATAGCCGCCATCGCTGGTCAGTACAGCCCCGGTAATGAAAGCCGCATCCTCGGACAGCAGGAAAGCAATCTGGCTTGCGATCTCTTCCGGTTTTGCGTAGCGGCCCATTGGTGTAGCCATCTTTGCAATAGTGTCGAACGCATTTTCGCGGCTGCCGCTTTCTTCCACGAGATTATCGAAGAACTCCATGCCATCCCAAATCGGTGTCTCGACCCCACCGGGTGCAATGACGTTGACGCGGATGTCCTGCGCCGCCGTTTCCTTGGCTGCAACGCGTGCAAGATGAATGAGAGCGGCCTTCGATGTGCCATAGGCTGCGGTACCGGGTTCCGGCTTGATCCCGCCAATCGAGGCGGTGCATACAACCGCACCTTTGCGCCCACGCATCGCCAGCAGCGCCGCGCGTAGCGTAAGAAACGCGCCGTCGAGATTGACGGAAAGTGTGCGCCGCCACTCGGCATATTCAAGATCGGCAATCGCCCCCGCGGTCGAAATCCCTGCATTGACGAGGGCCAGATCGATAGCGGCGATATGCTTCGCCGATCTATCCCAGAATTGCTCGTCGCTAACGTCCCCGGCGAGTTTCACCGCTTCACAGTCCAGCGCGATGGCATCCAGCGCATCGTGATCGAGGTCGACCAGAACGAGCCGCCGTGTACCCCGCGCCGCCATCTCCTTCGCAGTAGCCAGACCGATACCCGATGCGGCCCCGGTGATGAGCGCCGTCTTGTCGTGAAAATCCGTTGTCATGCTGCGCCGCTATCAGGCGTGCCCGGGTAAGTCGAGTTAGGCCGCGTTGTCGATTCCCAGCTCCGTCAGCTTGCGATAGAGCGTCGAACGCCCGATTCCCAGTCGACGGGCGACCTCGGTCATTCGCCCGCGATAATGGCCTATCGCCAGGCGGATCACATCGGCCTCTATTTCGGATAGCGGTCGCAGATTGCCGTCGGCCTCGTAAAGCGTAACGCCGGGACCATCGGCGATGGGGGGGATGAAAACGGCCAGTCCGGTAGATCCGGACTCGCCGGCGCGAACGGCGGCACCGATATGCGGAAAATCTGCCGAAGTCAGCGCCGCGCCCGCACATCCGATCGCCGCGCGAAAGAGCGTGTCCTGCAACTGGCGGACATTGCCCGGCCAGGGATATCGCATCAACAGGCGGAGTGCATCGTCGGTTATACCGAGACTCTTCATCCCCGGCTGCGCGGCGATACGGGTGAGCAGATGGCGCGCCAGCGGCGGGATATCGGCGGATCGGGCACGCAAGGGCGGGATCGTGAGCTGGACGATATTGAGGCGATAATAGAGGTCTTCGCGGAAATTCCCCGCTTTCACCTGCTCGACAAGATCGCTGTCGGCGGCGACAA
Source organism: Parasphingopyxis sp. (assembly GCA_041746035.1). Classification (GTDB taxonomy): domain Bacteria; phylum Pseudomonadota; class Alphaproteobacteria; order Sphingomonadales; family Sphingomonadaceae; genus Parasphingopyxis. The sequence goes on along the minus strand of JBGTHW010000021.1, from coordinate 8,721 downwards.
TCAGCCGGACATCGACCTCCCGGTCGCGCCGCGCTCCGATCGGGCGGATGGTATGGGTTTCGAGGGTCCGGGCAAGCCTGGCCTGGATTGCGGGCGGCATGGCCGTGACCTCGTCGAGGAAAACCGTGGCACCATCGGCTTCGGAGAGCTTGCCGATATACTTCTCGAACGCGCCCGCAAACGCCCCCTTTTCATGTCCGAACAATTCCGATTCGATCAGGTTCGCGGGCGTTCTGCCGCAATTGAGCGTATAGAGCGGGCGTGTGGCGCGCGGGCTGGCGGCGTGAATGGCGCGAGCGACGACTTCCTTGCCGACCCCGGTCTCGCCTTCCAGCAAGACCGGAACGCGCGATCGCGCAGCCTTGGCGGCGATAGCGAGCGCGGCGCGAAATTCGGGCGAGGAGCCGACGATCTCGTCGAAGGGGAGCGTTTGGGTCACCTTCTCGCTCAGCGGACGCAGTTCGCCCGGATGAAGATGAACGTTCGTCGCGGCGTCGAGCGCGGCAACAAGGCGTTCCGGGGAGATCGGCTTGACAAGAAAATCGCTGGCCCCGGCCCGCATCGCATCAACGGCGACCGAAACTTTCGACTGCGCGGTGATGACAAGAACCGGGGTGTCCGGCTGCGCGGCACCGATATTCGCGATGAGCGCGGCGCTCTCTGCGGTCGGTGCCCAGCAATCGATCAGCACGGCATCGATGGCCGTGCCGTCATCCGATGAGAGCAGCAGCAGCGCATCGGAGCCGTTCTCCGCCCGCAAACACCGCCATCCGGAACGCGTGGCGATAGCGCCGATCAACCGCCCCTGGGCCGGTTCATCGTCAATCAGCAAAAGCGCACGTACGCGGTCTTCCTCCATTTTGGCCCTTTGTCGGTGGATACCGCCTTTTTCATAGCGCAGACCGGTAAAAGCCCGATTAAAACCGGTTGACGGCGATACGGGCGCTATTCGGGGGGTGCCCCGAAAACCGCTTGAGGCGGCTTTGGCCGCACGTTACACAGGCCACGAACTGAATTTACCAAGGGGTGCAGCGATGAGCGATGACAAGAGCATGGAAGAACATTATGCCGAAATGGATTATACGGCGCATAATAACACATTCGGGCGCTTCATCGGGCTGGTGAAATGGGGAACAATACTCTCGGTCATCGCCGCCATTGTCGCCATCTGGGCGATCACCTGATTCCCTTTTGCCAAAATCGGATAACAGCCTTTGAAAATCGCGGTCCTTAAAGAAACCGACCCACTCGAAACCCGCGTGTCGGCCACGCCGGAAACGGTGAAGAAATTTATCGCGCTGGGCGCGGATATGGCGGTGGAGAGCGGCGCAGGGCAGATCGCCGGTATTGCGGACAAGGAATATTCCGATGCCGGAGCGATGATCGGTATGCGCGAGGATGTGCTAAACGATGCGGACGCGATCTTCTGCGTGCGTGGACCGGAGGCGGCGGAGCTGGCGGGTGCAAAGAAGGGCGTGTGGCTGATCGGGGCGCTCGATCCGTTCAACCAGCGCGAGGCCGTCGATGGCTATGCCAAGGCGGGCATCGAGGCACTGGCAATGGAATGGATGCCGCGCATCACCCGCGCGCAATCGATGGATATACTCTCCAGCCAGTCGAATCTGGCCGGTTACAAGGCGGTGCTCGATGCGGCGGCGGAATATGGCCGCGCCTTCCCGATGATGATGACCGCGGCGGGCACCGTATCGGCGGCGAAATGTTTCGTCATGGGCGTCGGCGTGGCGGGGCTCCAGGCGATAGCGACGGCGAAGCGGCTCGGCGCGCAGGTTTCGGCGACCGATGTGCGGGCGGCGACCAGGGAACAGATCGAAAGCCTTGGCGCGAAAGCGGTTTTCGTCGAGGATGTCGGAGGCATCGAGGGAGAGGGCACGGGTGGCTACGCCACCGAAATGTCCGAAGAATACCAGAAGGCGCAGGCCGAGCTGGTGTCGAGCCATATCGCCAAACAGGATATCGTCATCACCACCGCGCTGATCCCCGGCCGCCCTGCGCCGCGGCTGATCTCCGACGCGCAGCTGGCAACGATGAAACCTGGCAGCGTGATCGTCGATCTGGCGGTGGAGCAGGGCGGCAATGTCGAGGGCGCGGAAGCGGGCGCGGTCGCCGAGAAGCATGGCGTGAAAATCGTCGGCTACCGCAATGTCGCCGGGCGGTTAGCGGCGGATGCCAGCGCGCTCTACTCCCGCAACCTCTATAATTTCCTTAGCGCCTTCTGGGATGAGGAGGCGAAAGCGCCGGTACTGCCCGATGACGACGAGATTGTGCAAGGGGTAAGGCTGACAAAGGATGGGGCTGTGGTGCATGAGAGGTTGGCGGGATGAATGGTTCGGCTGAAGAGCTTGCAGAGGCAACTGGCAAAGCCGAGGCTGCTATCCCGAAACTGGAAGCGGCAGCGGAAGGGGCGGCGGCCGCAGCAGAGAAACTGTCCGACGCCTGTGAGACCGAACGGCAGGACAAACAGTATTACTGCCTGCAGGATACCGTTGGTGGTATAAATTCCGCCTGTCTTGAAATAAAGAAATGGTCGGTCACGAGTGCCTCGATCGTCGCACTGATCGGACAGTTGGGGGTCGGGCGCCTTGGATATGTGATGGCAATCGTGGCCATACTTTCGTTGTCATTCTGGATTACCGAGGCAATCTGGCGAGAAACCCAAGCCGCATTTATTACCCATATCCGCGCCATAGAAAAAGATGACAACGTATTGTCGATTAGCCGCCAATGGTCGAAAAACTATCTTGGCGATGAGGAGACGACGCGATCGGTAAAATTCTGGACCAATTTCTTTAAGCCGGAAACATATCTGCCTCATGGGATAATATTCGCTGTGTCGGGCGTACTGGCTTTGCTTATATTCTGCGGAAATCTAGATCTCGGGACGGACGATTCAACTCAGACATTCCGGTTCGAAATGACCGTTCCAACGCAATCGGAGGGCGGGTGATGAGGAGTGTCTATCTTGCCGGACCCGACGTGTTTCTCCCCAACGCGAAACAAGTCGGCAAGCGCAAAGTTGATTTATGTACGCAGCACGGTTTTCGCGGCCTTTTCCCACTCGATAATGAACTGGATGAGCCGCCTGGCGGGCCGCGGGCGCACGGGCTGGCCATATATGGGGGTAACGTGGAGATGATGCGTCGTGCCGATGTCATTCTCGCCAATCTGTCTCCCTTTCGCGGACCGAGCGCCGATGTAGGAACGGTTTTCGAAGTGGGTTTCTTCGCCGGGCTTGGCAGGCCGGTTTTTGCCTATTCCAACGATTCTCGAGGGTTTGCAGAACGCACGCGCGATAGTTTCGGTCTCGATGCGACCGCCTCGGTGGACAAGGCTGGACTGTCCATCGAGCGCTTCGATCTGCAGGACAATTTGATGCTTCCGGGTGCCGTCACGGCGTCTGGTGGAAGCTGGGTATCGAAAGAGAGCAAAGGCACCCAAAAGCTGGCGGCTTTCGAAGCATTTGAAGAGGTTTTGGTCGCGATGCGCGGGTTTGCCGACTCACGACCAACCCTCGCCGTAGCGAACAGATAGGCTCCCAATGGACTTCATAAGTATCCTCTCCATCTTCGTGTTGGCCTGTTTTGTCGGCTATTATGTCGTCTGGTCGGTGACGCCGGCGTTGCATACGCCGTTGATGGCGGTGACCAACGCTATTTCCTCGGTGATTATCGTCGGCGCGCTGATCGCGGCGGCGGCGGGGGGTATGGCCGGGGGTGAGGCGGCAAAATGGCTGGGGCTGGCGGGGATCGTGCTGGCTTCGGTGAATATTTTCGGCGGGTTCGCGGTGACGCAGCGGATGCTGGCGATGTACAAGAAGAAGGAGCGCCCCTCGCCGAAGGGTGGAGAAGCGTGATGGGTTTTTCCGGTCCTTTCCCGTCATTGCGAGGAGCGCAGCGACGCGGCAATCCAGAACGGCAAACGATACCACTTAAGACTCTGGATTGCTTCGCTGCGCTCGCAATGACGGTGTTTTTTGCTTCCCCCGCCCATGCCGCTGCCGAAACCACCACAAACCCCTGGGTCGCGCTCGCTTACCTCGCCGCCGGTGTCCTCTTCATCTTCGCACTGCGCGGTCTCTCCTCGCCGGAAACATCCCGCGAGGGCAACCGTTATGGCATGATCGGCATGGCGATTGCCGTGGTGACGACGCTGCTGTCGCACGACATCGCCAGCATCTGGGAAATCCTGATCGCCATCGCTATTGGCGGCGTGATCGGTCTCGTCATCGCCCGGCGTATCGCGATGACGGCCATGCCACAGCTGGTTGCCGGCTTTCACTCACTGGTCGGCATGGCGGCGGTGCTGGTCGCGGCGGCGGCCTACCTCAATCCAGCCGCCTTCGGGATTACCGATGCGGCGGGTGTCCTCCTGCCGGTCAGCCGTATCGAGATGGGCCTGGGTGTCGCGATCGGCGCAATCACCTTCTCCGGCTCGGTCATCGCTTTCCTGAAGCTCAACGGCAATATGTCGGGTGCGCCGATCCTGCTCCCCGGGCGGCATATTCTCAATCTCGGCATCGTCGTCGCGATCCTCGGGCTGATCGGCTTTTTCTACACCGTCGGCGCGCCGCGCATCGACACGCCCTGGCTGTTCTGGACTGTCACCGGACTGGCCTTTGCGATAGGCTTCCTGCTCATCATTCCTATCGGCGGGGCGGACATGCCGGTCGTGATTTCGATGCTCAACAGCTATTCGGGCTGGGCGGCGGCGGCGATGGGCTTTACGCTCGGCAACACTGCGATGATTATCACCGGCGCGCTGGTCGGTTCCTCTGGCGCGATCCTGTCTTACATCATGTGCCGCGCGATGAACCGCAGCTTCGTCAGCGTCATCGCGGGTGGCTTCGGGGCGGAGAGCGGCGGGCCGGCGGGGGAGAAGATCGACCGGCCCTGGAAAGGCGGCTCCGCCGAGGACGCGGCCTTCCTGATGAAACAGGCCGAAAGCGTCATCATCATCCCCGGTTACGGCATGGCCGTCTCGCAGGCCCAGCACGCGCTGCGCGAAATGGGCGATATGCTGAAGGCCGAGGGCGTATCGGTCAAATACGCCATCCATCCCGTCGCGGGCCGAATGCCCGGCCACATGAATGTGCTGCTCGCCGAGGCCAACGTCCCCTATGACGAGGTGTTCGAGCTGGAGGACATCAACAGCGAATTCGCGCAGACCGATGTAGCCTTCATTATCGGCGCGAACGATGTCGTGAATCCGGCGGCCAAGACCGACAAGGGATCGCCGATCTATGGCATGCCGGTGTTCGATGTCGAGAAGGCGAAAACCGTGTTCTTCATCAAGCGCTCGATGGGCGGCGTCGGCTATGCCGGTGTCGATAACGAGGTTTTCTACATGGACCAGACCATGATGCTGTTGTCGGATGCCAAGAAAATGTGCGAAGAGATCATCAAGAATCTCGATTAAGGTTCTCACACACAATTCACAGCTAACCGGAACAACGGCGCATCTGCCCCGTTGATCCCGCGTCAGCAACAGGGTCATTTATGCGTAAACTGGGTCTCATCGGCGGGATGAGCTGGGCTTCCACCGCCATTTATTACGAGAAGATCAATCGCGGCGTACGCGCGCGGATGGGCAAGCGCCATAGCGCTCCATTGCTGGTCGATAGCCTTGATTTCGAACCGATCGCCAAGGCACAACATGACAGCGACTGGGACTGGCTGACCAGGACGATGATCCTTTCGGCACAGCGGCTCGAAAGCGCCGGTTGCGCCGGTGTCATCCTGTGTTCGAACACAATGCACAAAGTATACGATTCGATTGCTGGTGCCATCGAGATACCGATGCTCCATATCGGCGATTCGACGGCGGATGCGATGCAGGCCGAGGGCATCGAAAAGGCCGCTCTGCTGGGCACGCGCTTCACGATGAGCGAACCCTTCATGCGCGAGCACCTCGAAGGTCATGGCTTCGAGCTTTCCATTCCCGATGCCGAACGCATGGCCGAGATCGACCGGATCATCTACGAAGAACTGGTGATGGGCGAAGCGCGTACCGAGTCCAGGCGCACGCTCAAGACGTTTCTCACCAACATGGAAAAGGACGGCAACGAGGCCGCCGTGCTGGCCTGCACCGAACTGGTGATGATCGTCAACATCAACGGCAACGTCCTGCCGATCTTCGACACGACAACAATCCATGCCGAAGCCGCCGTCAACTGGATACTGGACGAGGGCCGATCGCAGGGTCAATAGGTCCGATGTGGAGGTAAACACACTGGAAGCGGATGGTATATCCTATGAGGATGCGCGGCTGGTTCTGTTTGCATCGGACAGCGAAGAAGGCGGGGATCGCTGCCAGCGGCGCGTCGATGGCGCAGGTGCCCGCGGCGTTCGAGCGGCAACGTTCGCGGATGCATGTCGGCGTATCGAAGAGGGATTTGGGCCCGATGCGATTTTTCTGGATATCGCCGGGCCGCCGGAGGATGAACTCTATGTGCTTGCCCGAACGCTCGGCGAAGCCCCGCACAAGGGGCGATTACGCAGCGTTATAGTTTCATCTCTTGAGGTGCTCGATCAGGTTTTCGCAATTTTCGCGGACCGGACAGCCCAGATGTTGTGCGCCGCGAGCGATCTGGAATGCGCCGCGGCGCTGGGCATCGCGCTGGTGCCGCGCCCGCGGCGCTTGCAGGAAGAACGAATCGAGGTCGCGCGCGGGAGCCTCGCGCAGATCGGCCAGCAAGCAGCTTCCATTGCGGCAGATATCGCGAAGATGGCCGGACCGTCTCCATCTGCCAGGTTAAAACCCGATCTTCTGTCTCACCCGGTTACAAAGCGGCTCGTGCCCTCCGATATTCGCGAGACAATCCGCGCCCGCCGTTTGCGCGATGACTTTCTCGGAGAAAGTCTCTTTGCCGATCCGGCATGGGATATATTGCTCGATCTGATGGCATCTCGTCTCGAAGAAAAGCGCGTGTCCGTGTCCAGCCTGTGCATCGCCGCCGCAGTCCCGCCCACCACGGCGCTACGGCATATCGCGCTGATGACCGGGCGCGGACTTTTGATACGCGTATCCGATCCGGATGACCGGCGGCGCGTCCATATCGCGCTGTCTGAACAGACGGCAATAGCCATGACCGGATGGTTTGCGGCGGCGAGGGACGAGAGCGGCGTATTATCCTGACTCAAACCGCTTGCACTTGTCTTCACCATTTGGCAGGGGCGTTAGGCTATCGATGATAGCCCGCAAGATGGCGCGGGGCGCTTAGCTCAGTTGGTAGAGCATCTCGTTTACACCGAGAGGGTCGGCAGTTCGAGCCTGTCAGCGCCCACCATTTTTCGAGGTTCAGGGAATGTCGGGGAATACTTCTCTCGAAAAAAACCGACTGCAAGCGAAGGTTTCGACGCTGTATCCCTACAGGCAGGATTCCAGGCACGGCTGCTCGAAGCCATAGGCCTTGGCCTTGTCCAGCGTATAAGGACGCAGGCCCATCGACTTGTAATCGCCGACGATCTTGCCGTCGTCGCCTTCGCCTTCATACTCGAACTTGAAGAGTTCCTGGGTGACGATAACGTCGCCTTCCATGCCGATCACCTCGGTGATGTTGGTGGTACGGCGGGAGCCATCGCGCAGTCGCTTGACCTGGACGATGAGATCGACCGAGTCGGCGATCTGCTTCGAGATCGCTTCCTTCGGGATTTTTATGTCGCCCATCATCACCATGTTTTCCATACGGCCCAAACATTCGCGCGGGCTGTTGGAGTGGAGCGTGCACATCGAGCCATCATGGCCGGTGTTCATGGCGGCGAGCAGATCGAAACATTCCTTGCCGCGAATCTCGCCGAGGATGATGCGGTCGGGACGCATACGCAGGGCGTTCTTCACCAGATCGGCGATGGAAACCTCGCCCTTGCCCTCAAGGTTGGCGGGGCGGGTTTCCAGCGGCAGCCAGTGGGGCTGCTGCAGGCGAAGCTCGGCTGCGTCCTCGATCGTCAGAACGCGTTCGCCGGGATCGATCATCTTGGACAGCGCATTGAGCATCGTCGTCTTGCCCGAACCGGTACCGCCGGAAATGACGATATTGAAACGGCTTGCGCCGGCAACTTTCAGGAAGGTTGCCATCTTGTCCGACATCGAACCGAAATTCTTCATCATGTCGATGGTAATCGGGTTATCGGAGAATTTGCGAATCGAGATTGCCGTGCCGCGCAGCGATAGCGGCGGAACGATGACGTTGACACGAGAGCCGTCGGCGAGACGGGCATCGGCCAGCGGGCTGGTCTGGTCGACGCGGCGACCGACCGAGTTGCAGATGCGCTGGGCAATCTGGAGCAGATGTTCCTCGTCGCGAAACTGGATGCGGGCAAGCTCGAGTTTGCCTTTGCGTTCGATGTATGTCTGCTCTGGTCCGTTCACCATGATATCGTTGATATCCGGATCGGCGAGCAGTTCTTCGAGCGGGCCGAGGCCGAGCAGTTCGTCGACCAGCACTTTTTCCAACGCGAACTGCTCGCGACGGTTCAGGTTGATCTTGAGCTCGGCGAGCACTTCGGAAATGATCGGTCGGAATTCCTCGGCCAGCTCGTCCTTGGTCAGGGTCGACGCCGCTTCGGGATCGACGCGTTCGAGCAGGCGCGGCAGCACCTGCTCCTTGATTTTGTGAACCGAGGCTTCGAATCCTTCGATCTCTTCCAGCGCTCCCGCGACCGCGTTGGCGCGGTCGTTTAGCCGGTTCAGCGCTTCGCTGTTCGG
>JBGTHW010000020.1:0-5749 GCA_041746035.1 Parasphingopyxis sp. | reverse complement strand
TATCACCACGATCTTCACCGCCTCGGCTTCGTCAAGGTCTTTATCTATCTGACCGATGTCGACGAGGAATCGGGTCCCCATTCGCTGGTCCAGAAAACCCATCGGGATCGGCCCGACGCGCTGTGGGCCGATGGTCGGCATACCGACCGGGCGATTGTCGAAGCCGGGCTGGCGGACGATCAGGTCAATATCACCGGAAAGGCCGGAACGGTCTTTCTTGTCGATACCAGTTGCCTGCATCGCGGCGCGCATCCGACCGCCGCCCCGCGGCTGATGGCGCAGGTTCAGTATGTAAACTCGCTGTTCGGAAAGCCGATTGCGCAGTCCGATCACAAGATCGATGGCCTGCGCCGCAACGCGAATATACCCAACTGCGAAGAGGTCGCGGCGCTTGTCCGCAAATATGCCGCACGCTCCGGCACCCGCTTCATGCAGAATTTCATCTGAAACGGGGCGCAACGCCTGAATATTCGCGAAGCTGGCTTCGATCGGGCGAATGCTGGTAGGCGATTTTGCCATGGATGAGAAAACCCTTCGCCGCATCGCCGACGCACTCGATCGCATGGCACCCCCTGCGCCCGGTTCCGCCGATCCGGCGCTCCTTCCGGCCTATATATGGCGCGATCGGCAGCTCGGCGCGGCGCGCAACTTTGCGCCGCTGCCGCTCACACTGCTGACCGGCATCGACAGCCAGAAAGACGCGGTGCTTGCCAATAGCCGGCGCCTCGCCGCAGGGTATGCCGCGCACGATATCCTGCTGTGGGGCGCGCGCGGATCGGGCAAGTCGATGCTGGCAAAGAGCACCGTCGCCGCGTTGCAGGCGGACGGTGCCGATATTGCGCTGATCGAGGTTGCCGGCGGCGATCTCGAAAGCCTGCCTGCGCTGTTCGCACTGTTCGGGCCCGTGCCGCGCGCTTTCATTCTGTTTATCGACGATATCGGTTTCGAAGGCGAAGCGATTGCGGCCCGCGCCCTGCGCTCGCTGCTCGAAGGCGGGGCGGAGGCGCGGCCCGCCAATGCGCGCCTCTATGTCACCTCCAATCGTCGCCATATCGTGCCGCGTTCGATGGCCGAGCAGGACGATCCGGTGAATCCGCGCGATGGCCGCGACGACAGCCTTGCGCTCGCCGACCGTTTCGGGCTGAGCCTGGGTTTTCATGCCGCCGATCAGGCCGGATATCTCGCGATGGTGGCGGGCTATGCCGGTCATTATGGTCTCGCTTTCGAGGACGCCGAGGCGCTCGGCTGGGCGAAGCGGCGCGGCGGGCGGTCCGGGCGGGTCGCCTGGCAATTCATCGTCGAGCTGGCGGGCCGGGCCGGGCGGTCTCTGGATTAGGTTCAGGCCCGGATGGTAGGCCGGGCGGCGACTCTGCGGCATAGTTGCCACACCCGTGCCTTAACCGTCTTTGCGCATTTTATTCACGGGTTGTTCAATGCCATCCGGCTATGTCAGCGGATATGTCGATGGTTATGCGTATTTCCCTGATTCTTGGCACGGCGGTTTTGTTGGCCCTGCCTGTCGCCGGCGAGGCCCAGCCGCAGCGCGAGCAGGACCGTGTGCTCGAACAGCGCCGCCAGGGCGAAATCATGCCGCTCCGCGTCATCGAACGACGCGTGGTAACCCAGATGCGCGGGGCCGATTATCTCGGCAATCCCATCTATTTCGAGCGCAGCAATAGCTATCGCTTCACTTTCATGCGTTCGGGCGAGGTTATTCGCGTCGAGGTCGATGCCCGTTCGGGCCGGATCACCGACCGCAGCGACCGGTAGGCCCGTTACTGCGCCGCCCGTTGCGCCGCCACCATCGCCGCGACACTCTCCAGCAAAGCCGGCGCGTCATAGACAATCCCGTCCTTGATCGTCCAGCGCACCCCGCCGACGCGCTCCAGGACATTGGTCTCTCGATTCAATCGCAAATGGCCGGTGCCATAGAGCGTCTTGAAATTCTCCAGCGGATTTTCCGGCACCACCACCAGATCGGCGAGCATACCCGGGCGGATCATGCCGAAGGGCGGCTCTTCGCCGCGCGGCGCATAAATCTCCCGCGCACCATTGATCGTCGCCGCCTGGATCGCTTCGAGCGGTGTGAAGCCCGCCTCCTGCAACATCTCCAGCTCGCCAATATAGGCAAATCCCCATGTCTGATAAATATAACCCGGATCGGAGCCGACGGTCACGCGTCCGCCCATATTCTTGTAATCGTTGGTCAGCTGCATCCAGGGGCGATAGAAATTGCGCCACGCGACCTCGTCCGCCGTCGACCAGTCATGATAGTAAGAGCCGTGATTGGTGAGGCTCGGCGCGTAAAACTCCATCAATGACGGCAGCGTGTAGCGCTCGTGCCATTCCGCCGTCCGCGCCCGCATCACATCGCGCGAGGCCGCATAGATATTGAAGGTCGGGCTGAGCGCGACATCGTTCTCGTGCAACAATTCCAGATATTCCCGCCAGCGTTCCCCGCCCGGTTCGACAATCTGGTCGGCGAGCCGCGCGATTTCCCCGAACCGCGATTGTTCGTCGAGATAATTATAATCATTTGGGTAGCGCACCAGCGCGCCATCGGCGAGCAGCGATTCGAAATGCCCGTAAAAATGCGTGATGCCGCCCATGCCGAGTTCTACCGCCCGTGCCGCCGTGACCTCGGCGACGCCGCGCTGCCCGAGATGGGCGACAGTGCCCATATTGCGCAGCCGCGCCTCGTCGAGCGCCGCTTCAAGGATCGCCGGGCGTTCGGTGTTGAAGAATTTGACGCCCCAATAGCCCCTCTCCGCCGCCTGACGAACCCAGGCACGGGCCTGCGCCGGGCTGTCTATCGCCCCGCCATCCCAGTCGTCGCCGAGCGTCGCATAGGCGAAGAGACGCGGAGCGACGATGCTGTTGGCGCGGCTGCGCGCCTCGTCGCTAAGCGACATATTGCCGGGCCCGAAATAGAAAGAAACGCCGCGCACCGTCGTCACACCATGCGCCAGCCACAGCCGATAGCCATAGCTCGCATCGGGCGCTTTTCCCGGATCGCCATTATGGCCATGGACGTCGACAAAGCCGGGCATCGCATACATGCCCGCCGCCTCGATGACATGATCGGCGGATGGCGGGGATGCGGCGCGCGCATCGCCGCGATGGATTTCCGCGATACGGTTATTGCGGACAAGGATATCGACCGGGCCTTCGGGCGGTGCGCCGCTGCCATCGATCATCGTCGCCCCGCGGATCAGCAGGGTCGGGAACGGGCCGATGCCCTCGTCCGCCGTCCGGTCCGGCACCCGCTCCATCTGCGCGTGAACCGGTGTCAGCGTCACCAGCGCCAGCGCAACGCAAATTGTCCGAAACAACTGTGTCATAAAATGCCCTTTACCGTCCTCTAACTGCTTCCTAGGGCGAGACAGTCGATCTTGGCAAACGGCGCGTCCCGCAACCCTATTTATTTTGCCCGCAACTCCACCTATCGTCGCGTGGAAATCGAAACGACAAGGCCAAACGATATGCGTGTACTGATTGTCGAAGACGAACCGACGCTGGGGCGGCAGCTCCGGGCGACGCTCGAAGGGGCGGGCTATGCCGTCGATCTCGCGACCGACGGCGAGGACGGCCATTATCTCGGCTCGACGGAAAGCTACGATGTGATCGTGCTCGATCTCGGCCTGCCGGAGATCGACGGGCTGACGGTGCTGGATCGCTGGCGCAAGGAAGGGAGCACCATTCCTGTTCTGGTGCTGACCGCACGCGACAGCTGGTCGGACAAGGTCGCGGGGCTGGATGCCGGGGCCGACGATTATCTGGCGAAACCCTTCCAGACCGAAGAACTGATCGCCCGCCTGCGCGCGCTGATCCGCCGCGCCTCGGGCAATGCCTCGAGCGAACTGGTGGCCGGCGATGTCCGGCTCGATACGCGCTCCGGCCGGGTCAGCCTTGCCGGCGAGCCGGTGAAACTGACGGCGCAGGAATACAAGCTGCTCAGTTATCTGATGCATCACAAGGGCAAGGTGGTCAGCCGCACCGAACTGATCGAGCATATTTACGACCAGGATTTCGATCGCGACTCCAACACCATCGAGGTGTTCGTCACGCGCATCCGCAAGAAACTCGGCGCCGAGGTCATCACGACGATCCGGGGTCTGGGTTACGCGCTCGAAGACCCCGGCGAGCGGCGACCGGACTAGCGAAATGCCGGGTCAATCCGGCAGCTATTCCCGCTCGGCGGGCGCGGGCAGCAGAACGATATCGCCAATATCGGCAATCGTTTCGCCCTCCTCATCCTCGAAGACGATCGCACCGTTCAGCGTCGTCGCGCTGTCATTCCGGCTGAACGTGCCCGGCCGGGCGAAAGCGCGCACCGGAGCGTTGATCTGATAGGTTACCCCCGTCTCGTCGCTGCGCGTGACGGTGGCGCGCAACGGTCCCGCAAGTTCGTGCGGGTCGGTAAAATCGATCCCGGCATTCCCTTCGGCGACCTCGGTCCCGGCCGAACCGAAATCCGCCTCGGTCAGCGTGGCGACGTCGCCGGTAACCGTAAAGGTGCCATTGTCATTGGGCGATGCACTGGCCGGGCCGGTGTCGCGATCGCCCCCGCAGGCCGATACCGCCAGTGCGGCGGCGATGGCAAGGGCGGTCATCGAAGCAGGTCGGCGCATGGCAATCTTCTCCTCGAACGGGCTTTTGCCTTGGAAAAACCGCGAAAGGCGGTCACTATTGCCGTATGAAGCGCGCGATTGGCCCGGAAAGTTCCCTTTGCTGCTGCCGGCATCGCCCGATCCGCGGCGTTTGCGTAGCGCAAACCGCTCTGTTGGGGCGCAAAGCCGGTAAGGCCGTCTAGGTGGATCAGCCTGTCACCCAGCTGGTCGGCACCGTGGAAACCGAAAATACCGCGCCTCCCGCCCGCAGCCGGGGATCGCTGACCCGGCGCATGATCGGTATCGCCTCGATCTGGATCGCGGTTCTGCTGATAACCGGCGGACTGGCGCTGGACCGGGTGCTGACCCAGGCGATTACGCGCAATTTCGATGGCCAGCTCGATTATGCCTTGACCGCGATGATCGCCTCGTCCGAAATCGGCCCCGACGGCGAAATTCGCTTTATCCGGCCGCTCGGCGATCAGCGTTTCCTTGAGCCCTATTCCGGCTTCTACTGGCAGGTGTCGGGCGGCGGCCAGGAACCGTTCCGTTCGCGCTCTTTATGGGACCGCTCGCTCCCGGTCGATCGGCCGCATGAAGACAGCGAAGTGCACAGTTTCGACAGCGAGGCATTTGGCAGGGAAGAGCCACTGCGTATCCTGGAGCGGCAGGCACGGCTGCCCGATGCCGAAGAACCCTTCCTGTTCCAGGTCGCCTCATCGCGCGAGGGACTGAACGAACAGATTTCGGTGCTGCGGGGAACGCTGACCACGTCTTTTCTGCTGCTCGCCCTTGGCCTGATCGGCATGGCAGCCCTGCAGGTGACGGTCGGACTGTGGCCGCTGCGCCGGGTGCGCGATGCGATTTCGGATGTCCGGTCGGGCCGCACGGCGCGTGTCGAGGAGACACTGCCGCGCGAGATCGAACCGCTGGTGGCCGAACTCAACGACCTGCTCCATCATAGCGAGAAACAATCCGAAGAGGCCCGCCGCCATGCCGGCAATCTTGCCCATGCGCTGAAGACGCCGCTGACCGTGCTGCAAAACGAGGCCGAGGCGGAGGCCGAGCAGCTGCCCGCCACCGTTGCGCGCCAGGTCCGCGTCATGCGCCGCCAGGTCGATCACCATCTCGCCCGCGCC
>JBGTHW010000019.1:0-3306 GCA_041746035.1 Parasphingopyxis sp. | reverse complement strand
GAGGTGCTGTTATGCTGTCCGACATGGCCGTCAGAAAAGCCAAGGCAAAAACCAAACCATACAAGATGGCGGACGGTGGTGGGCTGTATTTGCTCGTGACGCCCGCCCAACAGCGATACTGGCGCATGGATTATCGTTTCGCAGGCAAGCGCGGCACGATTGCCTTGGGCGTTTATCCGGCGGTCTCGCTCGCCGATGCGCGCTCCAAGCGAGCGGAGGCTAAGAAACAGATTGCCGAAGGCATAAGTCCGGCGGCAAAACGGAAAATGGAAAGGGCGATAGGTCCGCTCTCCCATGCCGAAACATTCGAGGCCATTGCGCAGGAGTGGCTGGACAAATGCGAACGCGAGGGGTTGGCGGACGTGACAATCCGCAAACTGCGATGGCTGCTGAGACACGCCTATCCGATTCTTGGCTTGCGCAAGGTTCGGAACATCACGCCGGTCGAATTGCTTGCGGTGCTCAAAACAGTCGAAGACGAGGGATATTACGAAACGGCGCGGAGACTGCGAAGCACATGCGGACGGGTTTTTCGCTATGCTGTGGCGACCGGAAGGGCCGACAGGGACATTTCGGCTGATCTGCGAGGGGCGATAACTGTGCCGAAGGTTACGCACCGGGCAGCAATCACCGACACGGAAAATGCTGGACTGCTCCTCCGGGCAATCGAACAATATTCCGGTTATCTGGTAGCACAGGCGGCGCTGCGGCTTGCGCCACACGTCTTCGTCCGTCCTGGTGAATTACGGCACGCGGAATGGAGCGAGTTCGATTTCAACCGGTCAGTGTGGATCATCCCCGGTGAAAAGACGAAAATGCGGAAACCTCATTATGTGCCGCTATCGAAACAGACTCTGGCGATCCTTGAAGAGCTGGACGCGACAAGCGGAGACCGGCGTTACCTGTTTCCGGCCCAAGGCAAACGAGGCCGCCCGATGAGCGAAAATACCGTAAATCTCGGGCTACGCCGTATGGGGTTCGATAGCACGATAATGACGGGCCACGGATTTCGCGCGATGGCCAGCACGCTGCTGAACGAACAGGGCAAATGGAACCCGGATGCGATTGAGCGGCAGCTTGGTCATGCCGAACTCAATGGCGTGCGCCGCGCCTATGCGCGCGGGGAGTATTGGGAAGAGCGCGTTATCATGATGCAATCCTGGTCCGATTATCTGGATGAATTACGCGCGAGCGGGAAAGTTGTCAGGGGCCGGTTTCGGCATCCGCAGACAGCGCTTGCGAACGCTTTGCCTTCTGGATGAGGCGGCGAAGACTGGCGACGGTTATCAATGTCGATGCACCAATCTTGACCGCTTCGATATCGCCCGCTGCAATGAGTTCATAGAGTTTTGAGCGTCCGATCCCGGTCATTTCGATAGCAACGGGAATGCGGACGGTGATCCGCTCAAGCGGAAGCAATAGCTGATCGTTTTTCTTTTCATCGGCGGGACTCAGAGGAGAAAGGGTTCGTGGCATGAATCGGATAGGCGCAAGCCTGTCCGTCAAAGCAAGCGGATACCGCCGCCATCGTAGTTTCTCGTGAAAAGACGTGTAAACGGCGAAAAACCTTATCGGTAGGACCGCACCCTAGCTCCAGCATCGCCGGGGCGATATGTCGCATAGAAAGTGTTTTATAAATCATTTTTAAGCTATATAGTGATTGATAGAAAGGAGTCCTATCGATCATGCGCTGGAACTGGCAGCTCCCCGACTGGCCGGAATTTGAATACGATCTCGCGCGGCTTCGTGCGGCGGAAACGGAATTTCTGAAAGGTTCCGGCGTCGTTATCGGCGCGCTCCATCATCTTGATGACGATGCGCGCGATGGTCTGACGATAGACCTCATGTCGCAGGATGTTGTCGATAGCTCGGCGATTGAAGGAGAGATACTCGACCGCGCCAGCGTGCAATCGTCCTTGGCGAAGAATCTGGGCATCGCGGCGGACCAGCGTCGCGCCAGTGCAGCCGAAACCGGTGCTGCCGAACTCATGGCCGACCTCTATCGCAATCACGCCGATCCGCTCAGCGACCGGCAACTGGTCGAATGGCACAAAATGCTTATGAATGGGCGGCGCGATATTGCCGATGTTGGATGTTACCGAACGCACGAGGATGCGATGCAGATTGTGTCGGGCGCGCTCCACGAACCGCGCGTCCATTTCGAAGCGCCGCCGTCAGAAGCTGTGCAAATGGAAATGAAACGGTTCATCGCATGGTTCAACGACACTGCTCCCCGTTCTTCGAACGCATTGTCCGCAATAACACGCGCCGCCATCGCCCACCTCTGGTTCGAGACCATCCATCCGTTCGAGGACGGCAACGGAAGGGTTGGACGTGCCGTTGCAGAAAAAGCGCTTGCCCAAGCAAACGACACGCCGACACTGACGGCACTTTCGGAGACAATTCACCGCCACCGCAAAGCCTATTACGCCGCGCTGCATGCTGCGAGCAAAAGCAACCGGATCGATCCCTGGCTGGAATGGTTTGCCGACATTGTTCTGGAAGCCCAGGCGCGGACACTGACGCGTATCCGCTATCTGATCGAAAAAACCAAACTGCTCGACCGCTTGCGCGGCAAAATCAATGCGCGGCAGGAGAAGGCATTGCTTCGAATGTTTCGCGAAGGCCCGGATGGTTTTAAAGGCGGACTAAGTGCCGCCAACTATCGCGCCATCACCGATGCGACGCTCGCAACAACCACGCGCGACCTGAACGATCTCATCGCCAAAGGTGCGCTGGTCCGGACGGGCGAACGCCGCTACGCGCGATACCATCTTGCGATGGAAACGGCGCTGACCATGTAGGTGTTTGATCCCCGAGAGTGACAAATGGCGTAACCTTCATGATGAAAGCGCAAGAGCGCTTGCTCCCTGTCTACTAGAGAAGCGAGGCCAGGAAACTCGTTGATGCCAGAGATACATGGGCACCCAGCCAGGGACGAATGGAAAATGCTTTCGGTGCGCGTGCAAAATTCCGTAACCGGACGAGGTGCCAAATGTTGCGATTTTCTTCTGCGAGGGCCATCTCATTGCGGGTTACATGAAACGGTGTTCGCTCCCATCCATTGGTAGTCTTGACCTCAATCAGTCGGTCCTGACCGTCCGGCTCGCAACTGTGAATATCGTATCCTGCTCCGTCGCCATCCTCCGCTGCTGTCCAGCGAACCTTCTGGCACCGGATACATCTGCCTGCTATGCGTGTTCGTGCTGATGCCCGGAGCGTTCACCCGATCGGGCTGGCAAACAGGGGTATTTTCTGTCACCTGGAACACTGCTTCCTCAAAAGGCGACGTGTGGCCTCCGTGCG
>JBGTHW010000018.1:0-7376 GCA_041746035.1 Parasphingopyxis sp. | reverse complement strand
CCTGCGCCTCGGCCTGTTCGGCCTCCTCCTGCGCCGCCTTCGCCGCAGCCGCCGCATCGCGCCAGCGGGCGAAGACGAGCCTGGCTTCGCCGAGTTCGATCTGCTCGCTCAGCTTCCTGTACCGCTTGGCTTGCGACGCCTGCCGCCGCAGCGCCCGCGCCCGCTGCTCCATATCGGACAGCAGGTCGTCGAGACGCGAAAGATTGGTTTCGGTGGCGCGCAGTTTCTGTTCGGCATCCTTGCGCCGCACATGGAGACCGGCAACCCCCGCCGCTTCCTCCAGCATCTGCCGCCGCTCGGCCGGTTTGGACGACACCACCTGACCGATCTTACCCTGGCTGACGAGCGCAGGCGAATGCGCACCGGTTGCCGCATCGGCAAACAGCAGCGCGACATCCTTGGCGCGGACATCGCGGCCATTGACGCGATAGGCGGACCCCGCACCGCGCTCGATCCGGCGCACGACCTCTACTTCGCTCTCGAGCGCAATCGCGGCATCGCCCGGCTGATCGCGCTCTTCGCGCTCCGCCAGAATGGCGACCTCGGCGAACTCGCGCGAGGGACGCGCATCGGTTCCGGCGAAAATGACGTCTTCCATGCCGCCGCCGCGCATCGATTTGGGCGAGCCTTCGCCCATCGTCCAGCGCAGCGCTTCGAGCAGGTTGGATTTGCCGCAACCATTGGGGCCGACGATCCCGGTCAGCCCCGGCTCGATGCGCAGTTCGGCAGGATCGACGAAGCTCTTGAAGCCCGAAAGTTTGAGCCGCTTTATCCGCATCGCGAATCCCGTCGCGATGCGTCTGGCCTATATCGCCCGGGTTGCTTCAAATTACTGCACCAGTTCCTCTAACCGCGCCTCAAGCTGCGGCCAGCTATTCACATTCTGGGCCACCTCGCCATTGATCAGGAAGGTCGGCGTGCCCGCAATATTATACTGGTTCACCGCGCGAGTGCGCATC
Organism: Parasphingopyxis sp.; assembly: GCA_041746035.1. Lineage (GTDB taxonomy): Bacteria > Pseudomonadota > Alphaproteobacteria > Sphingomonadales > Sphingomonadaceae > Parasphingopyxis. The sequence goes on along the minus strand of JBGTHW010000018.1, from coordinate 6,417 downwards.
TCGTCGAGCCGCTCGATGGCGGCGGTATCGGTCAGACATTCCCGGGCATGCTGAGGCGTGATGCCGATGCCGCTACCAAAATCGATCAGGCCGGCCGCTTCGGCGAAACCGACAAAAGCCTCGCCACCCTGCACGGCGGCGGGCGACGACAATTGCTGGAGCCTCGCCGGATCGGCTCCCTGTATGGTTTCGATCATCGCCGTCTGATTGCCGAAGAACCGCTCGTTGCGCTGAAAAAACGGCTCGGCGCCGTCACAGCGCGACAGCAGCGCGGCGCTCAGATCCAGCGGGTCGCGCACGAAATTGCGCACCTCGAAACTCACCGTGCCTTGCGAGATATATTGTTCGGTCAGCGGCTCGAAACTCTGTTCGGCGAAATCCGCGCAATGCGAACAGGTCAGCGAAGCGAATTCGACGATCTTTATCGGCGCATCGGGGTTGCCCATCCGGAATCCGCCGTCTTCGGTCTCGGCAACCACTTCGACCCAGTTGCGCGACGTATCCGCCTCGACCGGACCATCCGCCGCGCCGCCATTGCCATTCGCGGAGGTTTCCCCGGTGCAGGCGGCCAGCGCCATCGCGAAACCGATGCCGAGTATTTTCAGGGAATTATTCATTACTCTGTGACTCCATCTGTGCGTCGCGGCCAATATCGCCAAGACGCTTAACCTGCAATTGCCTGGGTGGTGCGTTCTTATCGAAAAACTCCGAATTGTCACTGGCGGCAACCGACGCCGCCAGTCCCTCGAGACAGGCGCGCAATTCGGGGTCCGCAATCTCGCGCAGCGAATCGCCGAGCGCCGACGGCAGCGCGCGCAAGGACGGCGGCGCGGCGCGTTTTTGCGGTTCGACCGCCCGCGCCCTGCCCTGCTGGATAGATATGCGCGCCACCGCCGGATAGCCGAAAAACCTGTTCACGCGCTCGATGATTTCCGGCTCGACATGCTGCATCATCGTCGCATGCGCGCCCTCGACATTCAGCCGCATCACGCCCTGCGAGCGCTTGCCCTGCGGAAAGCGAATCGATTCGGGGGTGCAGACATCGGCATAAAGCTCGCCGACAATTTCCGGCCAGCGGCTGACCACCGAGCTTTGCACGAAGCCGAATCGGCGGAAGGACGCGCGCCCGATATCGGGCAGCATATCGCCGACGGCGCGCGCATAATAGGAGCGGCGCGGCGCATCTCCCCTCGATTTTCCGGTATTTCCGCGATTATTGGCCATCGCCCCCAGCCATGCCATAGCCCCCGTATGCCCGCCAGAAAAACTTGTGCGACCGTGTGGATAATGACCGGGGCGAGAGCACGATGCAAATGAGCAGTTCCGCGGTCTCCAGAGCACTGCTCGACTGGTACGACACCCATGCCCGCACCCTGCCTTGGCGCACACCACCCGGCGAACCGCCCGCCGATCCCTATCGCGTCTGGCTGTCCGAAATCATGCTCCAGCAGACGACGGTCGCGGCGGTTAAGCCCTATTTCGCCAAATTCACGGAGAGATGGCCCGATATAAAGGCGCTCGCCGTAGCCAGCGAGGCCGATGTGATGGCCGCATGGGCGGGGCTAGGCTATTACGCCCGCGCCCGCAATCTCCATGCCTGCGCCCGGGTCGTTACCGAAGACCATGACGGTCGCTTTCCGGAAACCGAGGCCGGACTGCGCGAGCTTCCCGGCATCGGCGCCTATACCGCCGCCGCCATTGCCGCAATTGCCTTTGGCGAACCGGCGGTCGTGGTCGATGCCAATGTCGAGCGGGTCGTGACCCGGCTGGACGCCATCGAAACGCCGCTGCCCAAGGCGCGCAAAGCAATTCGCGCCATCGCCAAAAAGCTGACCCCTGTGGCCCGCGCCGGGGATTTCGCGCAGGCGATGATGGACCTTGGCGCGACAATCTGCACCACCCGCTCCCCGGCCTGCGCGATCTGCCCGCTGCGCGGCCATTGCGCGGCGACACAAACCGCCGATCCCGCTGCCTTCCCCGTCAAGGCCGCCAAAAAAGCCAAACCTTTGCGCAAGGGCACCGCCTTCTGGCTCGAAAGCGACGAACACGTCCTGCTGGTCCGCCGCCCGCCCAAAGGCATGCTCGGCGGAATGCGCGCACTGCCGACCGGGCCGTGGGAGGACACCCCGCCAGGACTTGCCGGAGAACCCGCCAAAGCCGACTGGCTGGAACGCGGCGTGGTCAGGCACGTCTTCACTCATTTCGCGCTGGAACTGGATATCTTCGCCGCAACCGCCTTGACGCGGGACGGCATCGAAGGCGAATGGTGGCCCATCGACAGCATCGAAGAGGCCGGTCTGCCCACCCTGTTCGCCAAAGCCGTAACGCTTGCCCGCGCCCAAAGAGAGGAATCAACGTGAATCCCAAAATCCGCCCCGGCATGACCGGCTCTCCGGTCGACCGGTCGGACCATATCCGCAATGACGATAAGGCCATCGCGGAACTCTGCGGAAGCCTGCGCGCGCGCATTCTGAAGCTTAACGATCTCGATCCGGCCATCGACGAATATGGCATGCTCGGCTGGGGCTCGCTGGCCGACGCGCCGCCGGACAAGGACTTGCTGTTTCTCGGCATGTGCGAGGACAAGCCGCATTTCGCGGTGCTCGACGAGGACGCGCCATCGGCAGGTCAGCAGGCCTATGCCGTGTGGCAGCAGCTTAATCTGATGCGGCCCGAGGAGGCCTCGACCTATTCCTCCGCGCGCTCGCTGATCGAATGGCACCGTCGCCACCGCTTTTGCAGCAATTGCGGTGCGAAATCGCGCGTCGCCAAGGCCGGATGGGGGCGGCATTGCGACGCCTGCGACGTCGAACATTTCCCCCGCGTCGACCCCGTCGTCATCATGCTGGCGGAACATGAAGGCAAGGCACTGGTCGGACGTCAGCCGCGCTTTCCGCCGAAACGGTTTTCGGCGCTGGCCGGTTTCGTCGAACCGGGCGAATCGCTGGAAGAGGCCGTCGCGCGGGAACTCCATGAGGAAGCCGGCGTGCGCGCCACCGATGTCCGCTATCTCACCAGCCAGCCCTGGCCTTTCCCCGGCTCGCTGATGATCGCCTGTATCGCGCCGGTCGAGGACGACACCATCACCCTCGACGAAAACGAACTGGAAGAAACCATCTGGGTCAGCCGCGAAGACGTCCGCGCCGCCTTCGACGAAACCCTCGACGCCCCCTTCCTCGCCCCGCCCCATTTCGCCATCGCCCACACGCTACTGCGCGAATGGGCCGATGAAGGAGATCCGGAATAAGCGCTATTTGAACATGCCTTCGCGCAGATTGATGCCATGTTCCAGCCAGGCTTTCATCGCGCACAGCATCTGAGTCCATCCTTGGCAATTGCCATAGGAAGCATCGAGACCCGCATCGGTCTTGCGCCAGCCCTGTTCGCTTATCGAGACCAGCGTGCGCCCGTCTTCGAGTTCCTCGAAAATCATCGTCACCTCGGTCTTGTAGCCGGCATGGGCAATCGGATCGTCGCCTTCGGGCACGCCCTCGTTCGCTTCCCAGCGCAGGACGATCTTGCTGTCTTTCTCGACCTCGACCACCTCGACCGGGAACGCGCCCGGATAATCGTGGAAATCCCATATGACCGTCGCGCCGGTCTCCAGTCGCCCCTGTGCGCCACCGGTCGTGAAATAGCGCGACAGCTGGTCCGGATCGGCTACCGCTTCGAAGACTTCGGAAACCGGTTTGGCAATCCGTGCGGCAACCTTGAATTTGAGGTCCATGACATTTCTCGCTTGAGTCGCAGCGAGATTATGTTATAAATATATAACATGTCAATATCCGATGCTCATGACCGTGTCTTCAAGGCGCTCTCCGCTAGCGTGCGCCGCCAGATTCTCGACGATCTCCGCGATCAGCCGCTCAAGACGGGTACGCTCTGCGCGCATTTTCCGGAGCTGAATCGCTGCACCGTCATGCAGCACGTCAAGGTACTCGAAGAGGCCGACCTGATCGTCGCCGTCCGCAACGGTCGCGAGCGGTGGAACCATCTCAATCCGCTGCCGATCCACGAAATCCACGAGCGCTGGATCGGCCCCCATGCCGCGCGGGCCGTCGCCCTGCTCGGCAGGCTGAAAACCGATCTGGAAGCATAAAAGGGCTCTTGCAGAGTTACGGAACGGGCGACTGCCCGCTTGCGGTAATCGCCGCCCCTCTCTAAAGCAGCCGCCAAACTATCGGCATTCAAGACACAGGGTAACAATGAGTCAATTCAACACCATCGCGGGCTGGGTTCTCGCTGGCGGCATCGTCGCTTTGGGATCGTCGATCGTCATGGGCGAACTCTATCACTCCGAACGCCCCGAACAGATGGGCTATGTCGTCGAAGGCGTCGTTACGGAAGGCGGCGGCGAAGAAGCGGACATATCGATGGCGGCGGCGTTCCCGCAGGTCACGGTCGAACAGGGCGAAGCCGTATTCCGCCGCTGTGCGAGCTGTCACACGGTCAATCAGGGCGGGGCCGACGGCATCGGGCCGAATCTCTATGGCGTGGTCGGTGCCGCGCACGGCCACCGTCCCGGCTTTGCCTATTCCAGCGAGCTGGCGGGAATTGGCGGCCCCTGGACATTCGATGCGCTGGATGACTGGCTGCGCCGACCGTCCGAATATGCGCCGGGCACCAAGATGAGCTTCGCGGGCCTTTCCGATCCGCTCGACCGCGCGGCGGTGATTCTCTATATGAACGCGCAGGGATCGAACCTGCCGCTGCCGCCGCCTCCGGCCCCAGAAGCGGAAGGCGAAGGTGCCGAAGCTGCCGAGGGAGAAGAGGCTGCCGCGGAAGGCGAAGAGGCACCTGCGGACGATGCCGACGCGGCGACCGAAGAAGCCCCCGCCGAGCCCGAAGCCTAGCCGATCTCCAGCACTATCGGATCGCACTTCCAGCCGACCGGCTCGCTATAATAGTCCTCGACCATCTGCCACGCCTCGTCCGCGGTTTCGACGAAGCGCAACAGGCCGAGATCGCCGGGCGAAATCGTGCCCTCCTCGGCCAGCGCCTGAAAATCGATAACCCGCGTCCAGAAATCCTTGCCGAACAACAGGATCGGTATAGGCTTCATCTTGCCGGTCTGGACAAGGCAGAGCAGTTCGAACATCTCGTCCAAGGTGCCGAACCCGCCCGGAAACACCGCGACCGCGCGGGCGCGCAAAAGAAAGTGCATCTTGCGCAGTGCGAAATAATGAAACTGGAAACTGAGCGAGGGCGTCACATATTCGTTCGGGGCCTGCTCGTGCGGCAGGACGATATTGAGTCCGATCGACTCCGCACCGACATCCGCCGCGCCGCGATTGGCCGCCTCCATGATCGACGGCCCACCGCCCGAGCAGACGACGAATTGCCGCTTGCCATCGCCATCGGGCGCGGACTGGCTGGCCTTCGCCGCGAGCTTGCGGGCATCCTCGTAATATTTTGCCTTGGCGCGAAGATTCTCCGCCACTTTCCTATACGGCCCTTCCGCCGCATCCACGACCGCGTCCGCCAGTGCCGGTTCGGGAATGCGCGCCGAACCATACATCACGAAGGTCGAGCCGATATTGGCCTCGTCGAGCAACAGCTCCGGCTTCAGCAATTCCAGCTGAAACCGCACCGGCCGCAAATCCTCGCGCAGCAGGAAATCGGTATCCTGAAACGCCAGCCTGTAGGCCGGGTCTTCGGTCTGCGGCGTCGAGGTCTGCTGCCGCACATGACCGGCATCCTCGCCGGAGGTGTAGAAGATATGATCGGGGATGTTTTCGTCTCTCATGCCGCCCGCCTTAGGGCATGAGACGCACGGGTCAAAGCGCGCTAGCGGCGGTTGCAGACATTACCGGCAATAGGGCCCGCGGTCGCCCATATCGAAATGGAAATGATCGCGGTGCGCGGCATTGGCATCCGGCCCGAGCACGGTCGCGAAGCTATTGCAGCCGCCGCGATGCAGTTCGCGGAGGAATTCGCGCTCGCGGCGGTCGTCGCTGTTCCAGCCGTTCAAAACGGACACTTCGCGGTCGCCCTCCAGGATAAAGGCGCGGAGATCGAGCGCATTGGCCTTGCCATGCTCGGACAGGCGGCTGCTCCCGGCGATGCGTCGGCAGCTATAGGTCGCAATGGCATCGACACGGACGACCTCCCGCCCGAAATGCCGCCGCGCGGCGGGCCGCAACACTTCATCCACCCAGCGCGCATCGCGCGCGGCCAGCGGGCAGCTCATCGCACCGAGATTGCGTGTAGGCACCCCGACCTGGAGAAGCTGTACCGCGTCGCGCGCATGACAGCCGCCGCTGAATTCGCGATCCGGCAGGCGGCGATAACCTATATCGGCGCGGTCGAGTCCGGCGAGGCATTGGCGCAGATCGCCGACCGGCGCGGGCAGGCGTTCCGTGTGCTCCGCCGGCTGGGGCCGCGCCCGGCCGTCGGTGCGCCCGTCGATCATCCCGC
>JBGTHW010000017.1:0-4998 GCA_041746035.1 Parasphingopyxis sp. | reverse complement strand
GGACCGGCGGGAGCCGCTGCGGCGATCGTGCTGGCGCGGGGCGGGGCGGCACCCGTGCTGCTGGAGCGGCACGCGGAACAGCACGATGCGCTGTGCGGCGGCTTTACGAGCTGGCGGACACTGGAAACGCTGCAAGGCCTGGGTCTGGAAACCCGCAAGCTGGGCGGTCATCCGATATCGCGGGTCCGGCTTTTTGCGGGACACAAGCGCCTCGAAGCGGGGCTGCCGGATACGGGTGTCGGCCTGTCCCGGGCAAGGCTGGACAGCGCATTGCTGCGCCATGCCGAACAGGCCGGTGCGGCGATCGAACGCGGTGTTGCGGTGGCCGCGGCGGAAACGCGGACGAGGGTCCGCCTTGCGGATGGCGGCACTATCGACACAGATGCACTGTTTCTGGCGACCGGGAAATACGAGTTGCGCGGGCTCAAACGCCCCGGCAGCAACGATAGCGATCCCTGGATTGGCCTGCGTTACCGTTTCCGGCCTTCGGCCAAATTGCACGACGCGATCGATGGTTTTATCGAGCTGCATTTCTTTTGGGGCGGATATGCCGGTCTGCTGTTGCAGGAAGGTGCGAGCGCGAATCTCTGCATCGCGCTGCGCCAGTCGCAGCTCGATGCGGCGGGGCGAAAGCCGAAGCATTTCCTGCGCCATCTGGTGCGCGAAGTTCCCGGTCTTGCGGATCGCCTGAGTGGCGAAAATCTCGGCGAGAACACCGATGCCATTGCCCGCGTGCCCTATGGCTGGCGCGCAACGGTCGGCCAGCCGGGGTTATTCAGACTTGGCGACCAGGCCGCCGTCATCCCGTCGCTTGCCGGCGAAGGCATCGGCATCGCCGTCGCAAGCGGCGGGGCGGCGGCCGACGCTTATCTGCAATCGGGACCGCAGGGCGCAGTCGCGTTCCAGCGCAGCTTCGCAAAGCGGGCCAGCCGCCCCGTCGGCACGGCATCGATCGTCAAAATACTCCTTGAAAACGCGGCGATTGCCCCGTCGGCCCTGCAATTGGCGAGAATACCGGGGCTTCTTCCGGGCCTTTCGCGGCTGACGCGGATCGGCGGCGCTTGATCGCGACATCCGCACCGCCCATATCCCGATCCATGGAAAAGATCGACCTCAGCGAAGCCGAATGGCGGGACCGGCTGACACCCGAACAATATCACCTGCTGCGCGAAGCGGGCACCGAACCGGCCTTTTCGGGAAACTATAACAGCAACCACGAAACCGGCATTTATCGCTGCGCGGGCTGCGGACTGCCGCTGTTCGACAGCGCCGCGAAATATGACAGCGGCTCGGGATGGCCCAGCTTCACCAGGCCGGTCGAGCAAGCCGCCATCTCCGAACACCAGGACGAGACCCATGGCATGGTGCGCGTCGAAGCCCGGTGCGCCCGGTGCGACGGGCATCTCGGCCATGTTTTCCCGGACGGCCCGGCCCCTGCCGGGCAGCGCTATTGCATGAACAGTCTCTCGCTGGATTTCGACGCGAAATAGCCCCTTCCGGGGCGGCTTTCCCGCATCGCGCCTTCTTCGATTCAGCCCCCATTCAGCCGTTGGCGACGCTTGTCGCGCAGAGGGTTCGTGCGTAAATCCGGGAATCAATGGCTGCTTCAAAAGCCTCGTCGCGCGGGCCTGCCTTGCGCTTTATTTTCGGGCTGATCAAATTCGGCCTGTATCTGGCATTCCTCGCCCTCGTGGCGCTGGTGGTTGCCGTCGGCATCGCCATGTCCTCGCTGCCGGATTACGATGCCCTGCAATCCTCGCCCAACGGCCAGACCGTGCGGGTGCGCGCCGCCGATGGCTCGGTGATTTTCGCATTGGGCCCCAGCTATGGCCAGTGGCTCGAATATGACGAGATTCCGCCGGTCATGCGCGATGCGATGATTGCGGTGGAAGACCGGCGCTTCGACGGCCATCTCGGCGTCGATCCGATCGGCGTCGCCCGCTCCGCGCGGGTGCGCTGGCAAACCGGCTCATGGTCGCAGGGCGGCTCGACGATCACGCAGCAACTGGCACGCAACCTGTTCCTCACCAATGCGCGAACCTTCGGCCGCAAGCTGCGCGAAGCGATTCTCGCGCTTGCCATGGAACGAACCTTTTCCAAGGAACAGATACTGGAACTCTATCTCAACCGTGTCTATTACGGCGGCGGGGCCTATGGCATCGATGCCGCCTCGCGCCGGTTTTTCGGTCACTCTGCCCGCGAACTCAGCCTTTCCGAAGCCTCGGTCATCGCCGGTCTCGTCAAGGCTCCTTCCCGCTATTCACCGACCGCCGATGCCGAAGCCGCGATCGGGCGCGCCAGTGTCGTGCTCGATCTGATGGTCGAAACCGGCCAGATCAGCGCCGCACAAGCCGCCGCCGCAGAACCGACGCAGGTCCGTCTCGCCCCGCAGCCCCGGCAAAACAGCGTGCGCTATTTTACCGACTGGACGCTGACCCAGCTCGATACGCTGGTCGACGAGACCCGCGCGTCGCTCGATGTCTGGACGACCATCGATCTGGAAATGCAGGCCCGGGCCGTGAATGCCGTGCGCGCGCATACACCCGCCGGGGCACAGGGCGCGCTGGTTACGCTGGATCGCGACGGCGCGGTACGGGCGATGGTCGGTGGTACGGACTATGTATCCTCCAACTATAATCGCGCGGTGACATCGGTGCGCCAGCCCGGATCCTCTTGGAAACTGTTCGTCTATCTCGCGGCGCTCGAAAATGGCTACACCCCCGAAGACAGCATCGTCGACGAGCCGGTGAACTGGGATGGCTGGCAGCCGCGCAACAGTTCGGGCCGCTATTCGGGCGAGATCGATATCCGCACCGCCTTTGCCTATTCGGTCAATACCGTCGCGGCGCAGCTCGGCGCCGAAGTCGGCACCTCCACCGTCGCCAATATGGCGCAGCGTTTCGGCATCACCACGCCGATCAATACACACCCCTCCATGGTTCTTGGCACATCGGAGGTCCGGTTGATCGACATGACCCGCGCCTTTGCCGCCGTATCGGCGCGCGGGACGGCGATCACGCCCTACGCCATCGTCAAGGTAACGATGGAAGACCCGCAGACGCAGGAAGAGATCGAACTCTACCGCACCGAAATGGACGAGTCGCGCGTGCTGGTCGCGCCTTATGTGGCCGCCGAAATGACCGACCTGCTGCAGAGCGCTGTCGCAACCGGCACGGGGCGTGCCGCCCAAATCGGCAGGCCGGTGGCCGGGAAAACCGGGACTACCAGCTCCAACAAGGATGGCTGGTTCATCGGTTTCTCGTCTGGGCTGACCACCGGCGTCTGGATGGGCCGGGACGATGCCCGTGCCGTCGGCAGCCTTCAGGGTGGCCGCGCCCCGGCCCAGGCCTTCGCCGATTTTATGCGCTATGCCGTCGCCAACCGCCCGGTCGAGGAGTTCGACACCGAGGTCACGCTTCCCGAGTGGCAGCTGGAGAGCGAAGACGATGCCTATTTCGGGGACCCCTTCGGAGAGGAGGTTTTTGTCGACGAAAACGGCCTGCCGATAGACGACCCCCGCGTTTTCGAAGAACCGGGCGTTTATGAAGGAGACATTGTCGCGCCGGATCGCATAGATGAAGAATGGCTCGACGAGGTGCTCCGACGCAACGAACGACCGCGCCGCGCGGAGCGCCCGCGCAATAATGAAAGACCGCGCGAACCGCTTCCACCCGAACAGGACCGCACATCGCCGCAACCGGGAATCCGGGTTCAGGAAGACGAACCGACCCGGTGAAGCGCCGCACCATGCTGGCGTAACCATTGCCGTTCGGGAGCAGGATCGCCGCCGAAAAGCTCGCGGACCAGCGCATGGAATTGCGGGCCATGATTCATGTGGACGCGGTGCGCGACTTCATGGGCGGCGGTCGCGCTCAATATGCGGGGCGGAGCCATGATCAATCGCCAGCTATAGCGGATAGCGCCGCCCGACGAACAGCTACCCCAGCGCGAACGCGGATCGCCGATGCCGATACGCGGCACTTCGACACCCGCCAGTTCGGCAAAATGTTGCGTTTCCTTGCTCAGCGCCGGACGCGCCTTGGCCTTCATCCAGCGCAAAATGCGATTGGATATCTCTGCGGGTTCGCCGCCAAGTTGCAGACGACCCTCTTCCAGGCGAGGTTTGCGGGGGTAATCCGCCATCCATTCGATGATGGCATCCTCCCCGCGAAAGGGGACGGTGGCCCCATCGGCTATCGGATGTGGCGGCGGCAAAGCGGCAAGCTGCGCTTCGATCCAGTCGCGCTGAGTCTCCGCCCAGCGGCGCGCGTATCTTTCGCTTCCCCGCCAGGGCATCGAAAGCATAATGTCGGCATTGCGGCTATCGACCTTCAGCCGCAGTCCCCGGGCATTGCGGTAACGCCGGATGCTCAGCCCCCGGCAATAATGACCGCCCTCGAAGATCGACTCAGAGTTTGCGGTCGACAATGTGATGCTCCGGGCTACCGGCGTCGCGTTCGGCAATGGTCCAGCCGCGCACCGACTGGTCCGCTTCATGCACAGCCTCCCTGTCTCCGCACACCAGATAATGCCATTCGGGGAGGTCTTCGCCCTCGGCCAGCAGACGATAAGCGCAGGTTTTGGGAAGCCATCCGAATCGATCGACATTCTTCGCCGTCAGCCGAATGCAGTCTGGCACGAAAGCCCGGCGACGGCGATAATCGGTGCACCGGCAGCTATCGGTATCCAGCAATCTGCAAGCGATATTGGTGGGCAGAATTTCGCCGCTATCGGCATCTTCCAGCTTGTGCAAACAGCATTTGGCGCAGCCGTCGCACAGCGCTTCCCATTGCTCCCGGGTCATCCGCTCAAGCGGCGTTGTTTTCCAGAAGCGGCCGGAATCGGGATTGCTCATGCGGCCCATCGCCGTATCTCTTCCGCCGCGGCTTCGGGCGTGCCGTCGAGCGGAATGAGCGCGAGCGGCTCGCCTTCCGGTCCATAGAGCGTGACATTGTTGCTGTGATCGACGAGATAGTTGCCCGATCCGTCATCCTCGCC
>JBGTHW010000016.1:0-3604 GCA_041746035.1 Parasphingopyxis sp. | reverse complement strand
AGTTCAGCATGACGGTTTAGGGCGAGTTCAGGGTGACGGCGTAAAGCATGTTCAGAGCGGCGATGAGAAAGTAACCGAAAATGGAGCGACAGCCCTGCACCTATATCCTCGCCAGCAAGCCGTGGGGAACGCTGTATATCGGCGTGACATCGGACCTGATGAAGCGGATGTATCAGCATCGCAACGGCCTGCTGAAAGGGTTCACGGCGCGGTATCGGGTGGCGCGGCTCGTGCGGTTCGAGATGTTCGCGGACATGGAACGGGCCATCGCGCGCGAAAAGCAGTTGAAGAACTGGCACCGGGACTGGAAGATAAATTTGATTCTTTCGGAAAACCGGGATTGGATCGATCTGGCCGTGGGACTGGGCTTCGATGCGCTGGACAGCGCCCGGACCGGCGATGGATGCTGAAACGAGTTCAGCATGACGGGACAAGGGTAGCGGCATGATCCAATCCCTCCTCATTGCGAACCGTGGCGAGATCGCTTGCCGGATTATTCGCACCGCGCGGCATCTCGGCATTCGCACCGTTGCCGTCTATTCCGATGCCGATGCCAAGGCGCTGCATGTGCGCGAGGCCGACGAGGCTATCCACATAGGCCCGTCCGAGGCCGCGCAGTCCTATCTGGTCGGCGAGAAAATTATCGCGGCGGCTAAAGAGACCAAGGCGGAGGCACTTCATCCGGGGTATGGGTTCCTGTCCGAGAATGCCGATTTCGCACAGTCCGTAATCGATGCGGGGCTGATCTGGGTCGGGCCGAAGCCGGATTCGATCCGCGCGATGGGGCTGAAGGATGCGGCGAAGACACTGATGGATGAGGCCGGGGTGCCGACGACACCGGGCTATCTGGGCGAGAACCAGGACGCCGATTTCCTCGCCGAGCAGGCCGGGAAGATCGGCTATCCGGTGCTGATCAAGGCGGTCGCGGGTGGCGGGGGCAAGGGGATGCGCAAGGTGGAGGCGGCGGGCGATTTCGCCGATGCGCTGGTGTCCTGCCGCCGCGAGGCGACCGCCTCTTTCGGCAATGATGTCGTGCTGATCGAAAAATGGATCGAGAGCCCGCGCCATATCGAGGTGCAGGTGTTCGGCGACAGCCACGGCAATGTCGTCCACCTGTTCGAGCGCGATTGCTCGCTCCAGCGCCGCCACCAGAAGGTCATCGAGGAAGCCCCCGCGCCGGGCATGGATGAGGCGACGCGCGAGGCGGTCTGCGCCGCGGCGGTCCGTGCGGCCAAGGCGGTCGATTATGAAGGTGCCGGCACGATAGAATTTATCGCCGATGCGTCGGATGGCCTGCGTGCGGACCGCATCTGGTTCATGGAAATGAACACGCGGTTGCAGGTTGAGCATCCGGTGACGGAGGAGATCACCGGGCAGGATCTGGTGGAATGGCAGCTCCGCGTGGCGAGCGGGGAGGTGTTGCCCTGCAAGCAGGAGGAATTGAGCATCGATGGTTGGGCGATGGAAGCGCGGTTGTATGCGGAAGACCCGGCTACAGGATTCTTACCGAGTACGGGCAAGCTAGAGCAGTTCTACTTGCCAAAATATCATGGACGAATTGAAACCGGTGTCGAGCAGGGTGAAGAAATCTCAGGGTTTTATGACCCAATGATTGCGAAAATTGTTGTTCATGCTTCCAATCGTGAGGACGCTGCTCAGGAATTATCTACGGCTTGCAGCAGTGTGTATGTTTGGCCGGTTAGGACTAATGCAGGATTTCTATCGCGTGCTGCTGCGCATCCTGATTTCGAGGTCGGAGAAATCGAGACCGGCTTCATTGATAAGCATTCGGAAGACTTGATTCCAAACCAACGGATTGACGATGCAACGCTCCGCAAGGCCGCTTATGCGCTGATGATAAATTCCGCTGATCCGGGGCAAACGGAAGATTTACAGACGATGCGCGGTAGCTGGGTTTTCGAAAAACCTTGGGGCGGTGTAATAGGATTCCGGCTTAACGCAGAATCTCGATCAACAGTCGATCTTGACGTGGATGATCAGCGAAGGACCGTAGAGCTAGATTTTGGTGAACACTTCAATGGCGCTTCTATAGTTCGGCACGGTAGTGCAGTCCTTGTGTCAAATGAATGGGGCGATATGGCCTTAGTTAGCCCGGCTCGGGCTGATGGCATCGGCGCCGGTGCCGCATCCGACGGTGCAATCCTCTCCCCCATGCCAGGCAAGATTATCGCGGTTAGCATTGCTGCGGGCGATACGGTCGAGAAGGGCGACAAGCTCGTCACGCTCGAAGCCATGAAAATGGAACACAGCCTGACCGCGCCGTTCGATGGTGTTGTCGCGGAACTGAATGCCGAAGAGGGCGGGCAGGTGAGTGAGGGGGCGGTGCTGGTGCGGATCGAGGCGGGGGAATAATTCCCTCTCCCCTTCAGGGGAGAGGGCTAGGGAGAGGGGACAGAGCGATGCGAAGCGAGCGTGAGCGGTTCGGGACTGTCCCTCTCTGACTTCGACTAGGCAGGCAAGCTGCCAAGTCTCCGTAGTTCTCTCCCCTGAAGGGGAGAGAGAAAGAAGGAAAGACCATGACCGATTACGAAACCATCCTCACCGACCTCACTGAGTCCCTCTTCACCATCACTCTCAACCGGCCCGACCGGATGAACGCTTTTACCGAGCGAATGATGCACGAGATGATCGCGGCGTTCGACGAGGCCGATGCGAATGACGATGTCCGCGCGGTGATCGTTACCGGGGCGGGGGACAGGGCGTTTTGCGCGGGGGCGGATTTGCAAGCCGGGGCCGATACGTTCAATTATGACAAGCGCCTCGATCGCGATACGCCGGTGCGGGAGGATGGCAGTATCGACTGGAACCACCGTGCGGCGCGCGATGGCGGGGGGCAGCTGACGCTGCGGATATTCAACTGCAAGAAGCCGGTGATCGGCGCGATAAATGGCGCGGCGGTCGGTGTCGGCGCGACGATGCTGCTGCCGATGGATATCCGGCTGGCGAGCGATACGGCGCGGTTCGGGTTCGTGTTCGCGCGGCGCGGGATCGTGCCCGAGGCGTGTTCGAGCTGGTTCCTGCCGCGGCTGGTCGGGATCGGCCAGGCGCTGGAATGGTGCTATTCGGGCAAGGTATTCGGGGCGCAGGAGGCGCTGGATGGTGGTCTGGTCAAATCGCTGCACAAGCCCGATGCGCTGATCGACGCGGCCCGCGCGCTGGCGACGGAGCTTACCGCCGAGAGCGCGCCGGTCTCGGTGGCGATGACGCGGCAGATGCTGTGGCGGATGCTCGGCGCGGAACATCCCATCGATGCGCACCGCATGGACAGCCGCGCGATCTGGTATCGCGGGCGGCAGCAGGATGCGAAAGAAGGGGTGTTGTCTTTCCTGGAGAAGCGGGCTGCCGAATATGCGAACAAGGTGTCGTCGGACATGCCCGATCTGCACCAGTGGTTCGACGATCCAGAGTTTTAAACCCTCTCCCGCGGGGAGAGGGATGTGAACTCTTAGAGTCTGACTCGAAATTATCCTGTTTGATATCATGATTTTGCGATGCGTCTGGCGAGGAGTTGGACGGATGCCATGAAGAGCCATGCGGTTGCCGAGGCAATGGAGTGTTCGAAGTCCTTGGCAAGGCGTCGGTT
>JBGTHW010000015.1:0-13167 GCA_041746035.1 Parasphingopyxis sp. | reverse complement strand
GCCGGTGAAACCGCCGCCGCCGCCGACCACGCCGCCGATGGCACCGCCGCCGTCGAATACCGGAATTTCCTGCAGCAGGGGAGCGGGAGGCGGAACCTCATAGACAGCCGGTTGCGGCTGGGGTGCCGAAGCCGCGACCTGGTTGGTCACGCTGACCACCGTCGGCGAAGCGGCGCAACTGGTTGTCGTCGTCCGGCTTATCCGGCGAATGCGACGCTGGCCTTTCGGCGCGGACGTGATCCGGCGCGCGGCCACGCGGGGTTGCGCGGTCCGGATTTCGGACGGACCGTACGAATCGGCGGCAACGCCGGCCGGTGCTTCGGTAACATGGACGGCACCGCCGCCGACAATCGCACCGCCGCACGCGCAGGCGCATAATTTTGCAAGAGCCATTCTGACAGACATCGGCTTCTCCCTTCGTTATATTCCACCGGGCTTTGCGTTCCGGATCCCCTCGATCCGTTCTCCAGCCAGTGCTCGATGGGGCCATAAGGCATCAAGAAAATTTTAAGCACAAGTTCGTTAACTATGATTTCAATGGTTAATCAGTGTTTTGGAGCAGTCTCCTGTCACCATGCATGGTTAATGTCCCGTTAAGGGGCAGATTTACCGAAGAGTGTAACGAAACAGCTTTAGCGAATATCGTAAACCGGTTCGCCTATGCCGACCGGTGGATCACCGACAGCCATCGATACGGGGCGATTCGCATCTTTCGAAGGGGGTGGTTGTTTAGGGGAGAAGTGTTGCGTATAGGCCCGCCGCATATCGGAGTATCGATTGGCTGCGTTGGGAGATTCGGGATGGCCACGGCTATGCGCCTGGAAGAAGAGGCCGCTGCGGCCAAAGCCCCCGCTGTCGCGCTTTCCCTCGATAGCGATGCGCCTTTCATGGGCAAGAATCATAGCGCGTATTTTCGCGCGAAACTGGAGGCCTGGAAGCAGAGCCTGCTTCGCGAAGTCGCGCTGACCCGGGAGCAGCTGCAACGGGGACAGGACAATGAGGCGGACCCGGGCGACCGCGCCAGCAACGAAACCGACTGGTCCATCGAACTGCGCCGCCGGGATCGCCAGCGCAAGCTGATCGCCAAGATCGATGCCGCGCTGAAACGGCTCGACGATGGCGAATATGGCTATTGCGCGGTTACCGGTGAGCCGATTGCGCTGGCGCGGCTGGACGCCCGCCCGATCGCGACGATGACGGTAGAGGCGCAGGAACGCCACGAGCGCGAGGAGCGGGTAACGCGGGAAGATTGAGGTTCGCCGGAGGCCTAACCCGTGGCGATAATTTCTTCCTTGATTCGCAGTTTCTGTTTCTTGAGTTCGGCGACCCGGAACTGATCCGGGGAGGGGCGCTGGAGCTCGGCTTCGATCTTGGCATCGAGACCGGCATGTTTGTCAGAGAGGGCGGAAGCGTGAGGTGTATCCATCGGTATCTCCTTCGCTGATTGCGGTATGAGATAAGCAAATGCCAGACGCGCTGTCCATGTGTAAAGCGCGATGCGGGACAAGCCGTGCCTTGCAACAGGCAAATACTGGTGACAACGCTGTCGCCATGGAAGACGCAATCCTCCGCGTGAAGCTGGCAGCGATGAAATCGGAGCATCGCGATCTCGACGATGCCATCGCGGTGCTGCGCGAGACCGCATCGCCGGATATGCTCCAGATCGCGCGGCTCAAAAAGCGGAAACTGCGGCTGAAGGACGAGATTGCCAATATCGAAGACCGGCTGCTACCCGATATCATTGCCTAGGGCGCAATAGCTTAGAGGAAGCCGTCATTGCGAGCGCAGCGAAGCAATCCAGAGGGGCTCGTGCGATCCTCGGGATTGCTTCGCTGCGCTCGCAATGACGATTCATCATCGTTCAGTCGCTTTCCGGAATGCGGCACCAGCTTGCAAAAATTGGCAGCGGCTTCGACAGCTGTAAGATGAAATTTCGCACCAGGATTTCAAGATTTCGCTGGCCCGAAACAGGACGGTTCCCTTTAACCATATCTCCCAAGCATTTTTTTGTTTCCGCCCGCCATCGCGCCGTGCCAATAAAGCGGGATGACCAGCTCCGCCGCCGCCGAAACCCGGCTAACTGCCAGACTCGTCGATTCGCTTTATGTCGAGGCGATGGTGCTAGCGGACGAGGCGCGCGCCTATTTCGAAGACCATGGCGCGGAGGAACGCGATGCACTCGAGCCGAAGGTCCGGGTGGGTTACGCGATCGAATCGCTGAAAGTCACGACGCGGATCATGCATGTCATCGCCTGGCTGCTTTCGCGCCGTGCGCTGGAGGCGGGCGAACTGTCCCGCAGCGAAGCGGACGACGAAAAGAGGCGGCTCGGCCATGCCGGGAAGAGCGATCCGGCGGTGGCGGCAAAGCTGCCTTTCGGTGCGCGCGAGCTGATCGCGTCGAGCGAGGATCTGTATGCGCGGGTCAAGCGACTGGACGAGGATCTGGTGGCGCCGGGTTCTGCGCCGAGCCCGGCACGGACCCTGATCGGGCGGCTGGAGCGGGTGTTTTAGCAATAACACCGTTCGCCCTGAGCTCGTCGAAGGGCTGCTCTTCTACTTTCTCCAACCGATTAAAAGAACGCGGCTTCGACAAGCTCAGCCCGAACGGTAATCGTCAGGCCGCCCGCGCGAGCAAATCCTCTTTCGCCGCGCGATATTCCGCTTCCATCCGGTCGACCATCGCGGCGACGCTGGTCACTTGCTTCACCGCACCGACGCCCTGACCAGAGCCCCAGATGTCCTTCCAGGTCTTCTTCTCGCTATTGCCGCCCGAGCCGAAATTCATCGTCTTGTAATCGCCCTGCGGCAGGTTGTCGGGATCGAGCCCGGCATTTTCGATGGAACCGCGCAGATAGTTGCCGCTGACCCCGGTGAACAGGTCCGAATAGACGATATCCGCGGCCCTGCCGCCGACAATGCCCTCCTTGTATCCCGCATCGGCATTGGCTTCCTCGGTCGCGATAAAGGCCGAACCGGCATAGGCGAGATCGGCCCCGATGGCCTGCGCGGCGAGCACCGAGCGACCGCTGGCGATGCAGCCCGAGAGCAGCAGCGGCCCCTCGAACCATTCGCGGATATCCTGAACCAGGGCGATCGGAGAGGTTGTCCCGGCATGGCCGCCCGCGCCCGCCGCCACCGCGATGATCCCGTCCGCGCCTTTCTCGATGGCCTTGCGCGCATATCGGTCATTGATGATGTCGTGCAGCGTAATTCCGCCCCAGCCATGCACCGCGTCATTGAGTTCCGTACGCGCACCCAGCGAGGTTATCGTGATCGGCACCTGCCATTTTTCGCAGGTCGCGATATCGTCATCGAGGCGGTTGTTGGATTTATGGACGATCTGGTTGACCGCATAGGGCGCGGCGGGGCGCTCGGGATGACTGCGATTATGCGCGGCGAGTTCCTCGGTAATCCGGTGCAGCCATTCATCGAGCAGCGACTGGGGGCGGGCGTTCAGCGCCGGAAACGAGCCGACAATCCCGGCCTTGCATTGGGCGATGACAAGGTCCGGCCCGGACACGATAAACAGCGGCGCGCCGACCAGCGGGAGGCGCAGCGTATCGAAGAGGGGGGAGGGCAGGGTCATGCCGGTTTTCTAACGCAACCTTTCAGGCTGGCAAGCGGGTATTTTCGCTAGGGCGCGATACCGGGGTTCCGGTCTAAAAGCCGACGCTTGACTCATTCGGTAATTTCGTTATTTCCAGAAATATGGAAATAACGAAATTAGAGTTTCGCTCTGTCGAGGCGATCGACGCGCTCGCCGCACTGGCGCAAGAGCATCGGCTGGCGATCTATCGGGCGCTGATCCAGACGGGGCCGGAGGGTATGGCAGCCGGTGAAATGGCGTCCCGGCTGGGTCTGCCGAACAGTTCGCTGTCTTTCCATCTGTCGCAGCTTCGTACCGCAGGCCTGATCGAACAGCGCCGCAAGGGGCGTTCGCTGATTTATTCTGCCGATTTCGGGACGATGAACCGCCTGATCGGTTTCCTTATGGAAAATTGCTGCGGCGGAGACGATTGTGGATGGCCCGCGCAATCCCCGAAGCCACTGCCTGCCGAGGCGCTCGCCGGATGAACGGTAAAATCTACAATGTGCTCTTTCTGTGCACCGGAAACTCGGCGCGCTCGATCATGGCCGAGGCCTTGCTCAATCGCGATGGCCAAGGCCGGTTTCGGGCGTTTTCGGCGGGCAGCCAGCCGAAGGGCGGGATGCACCCGACGGCGCTTGCCCTGCTCGAACATAACATTTTCAAAACCGGAGGTCTGCGCTCGAAAAGCTGGGACGAGTTCGCCACTCCCGACGCGCCCGCCCTCGATTTCGTCTTTACGGTTTGCGATAATGCAGCGGGCGAGGTTTGTCCGGTCTGGCCGGGGCAGCCGATGTCCGCGCATTGGGGGATAGAGGATCCGGCAGCGGTCGAGGGCGAGGGTCAACGCGCGGCCTTCGAAAGGGCGCTGCATTTTCTCCATAACCGGATTTCGCTCTTTGTTTCCCTCCCGTTCGACGCGATTGACAAAATGAGCCTTGCCGACAAATTGGGCGCGATCGGCCGAACCGAGGGAGCGAGCGGCCAGGGTGGATGACCGGATAGCGCCGCGCGCCGCTCCCGACCTGAAACGCCGTCTGGCCGCCGAAGGCATCGGCTCCTTCTTTCTTTTCGTTACGGTGGTCGGCTCCGGGGTCATGGCGGAGACATTGTCGGGCGGCAATGTCGCGATTGCCCTGCTCGGCAATACGCTGGCAACCGGGGCGATCCTGTTTGTGCTGATCGCGATGCTGGCGCCGATATCGGGCGCGCATTTCAATCCGGCGGTGACGCTCGCTTTCTGGATGCGGCGAGAGATCGCGGCTGGCGAGGCGCTCCTGTTCGTGATCGCGCAGATTGCTTTCGGGTTGCTAGGCGTCTGGGCCGCGCATGCGATGTTCGAGCAGGAAATCTGGCAGCTTTCGGAAAAAATTCGCACCGGCCCCGGCCAGTGGGTGGGCGAAGCGATCGCGACGTTCGGGCTGGTCTTCACGATTCTGGGCTTTGTCAGACACCGGCCTGAATGGGTCGCCCCGGCGGTCGGACTCTATATTTCGGCGGCCTACTGGTTCACCTCCTCGACGAGCTTCGCCAATCCGGCGATCACCATGGGCCGGGCGCTGACTAACAGCTTTTCCGGGATCGCGCCCGCCAATGTGCCGTTGTTCGTCGCGGCACAGCTTGCCGGGATGGCACTGGCGGTGGCGGTTGCACGATGGCTGTTTGTGAAAGAACCCCCTGCCGGATAGCACCGTCATAGTGTCACGACTGCTGGCGCGCTATCCAGATTGGCAGGCAGGATGGGCTTTCGCCTCAGGCCGGTTCCTTTATGACGAGCAGCATGGCGATAGGCATATTTTGCGGGTCCAGCACCGGACGACGGTCCCTCTATTCGAGCAGCGCGAAACGCGTGGGAGAGGCGCTTGCCCAACGAAATGTCGGCATCGTCTATGGCGGCGGTCGGGTCGGGCTGATGGGCATCCTTGCCGATGCCGCTCTGGCGGCTGGCGGGACGGTGACCGGCGTGATCCCCCGATCTCTGTTCAATAGCGAAATCGCCCATGACGGGCTGACCGATCTCATTGTCGTCGAGACGATGCATGCGCGCAAAGCGAAGATGGCCGAACTCTCGGATTGTTTCATCGCGCTACCCGGCGGGGCCGGGACGCTGGAAGAGCTGTTCGAACAATGGACCTGGGTGCAACTCGGCATTCATGCCAAACCATGCGGAATCCTGAATGCCGATGGCTATTTCGATCCGTTGCTGAAAATGCGCGATCGGATGGTGCGCGAGGGCTTTCTGAAATCCGAATATGCGGCAATGCTTGTCTCGGGCACGGATATCGAAGAGATTCTGGAGCGGTTCGGGAAACTGGAGCGACCGGTGCCGAAATGGACTTCGGCGCAGGCATGAGCAACATCCCGACAATACACATTGCCGCGGCGATGATCGAGGATGAATCGGGCAGATTGCTGGTTGTCAGAAAGGCCGGAACCGATAAATTCATGCAGGCCGGGGGAAAAATCGAAAAAGGCGAGACTGCTGTCGATGCCTTGCGGCGCGAGCTTGCGGAAGAACTGGGTCTGACCGTCGCCGCATCCCGGTTACGGTATCTCGGCAACCGGACAGCCAAGGCCGCAAACGAGGCAAGGTATCGGGTCGATGCGGAAATCTTCGGGTTGAAGATCGCCCATGAGGTTCATCCTCGTGCGGAAATCGCGGAAATTCTCTGGATATTGCCATCGGCATGCGAAGAGGCTTCTCTGGCACCCCTGACCCGCGACCATATTATCCCGCTGGCCCTGTCGCTGGCAGCGAGAGGGTGAGCGATTGATGCCCCAGCTTGCCGCCCTGTTCGCCATCACCGCCCTGCTCTACGCTTCGGTCGGGTTCGGCGGCGGCTCCACCTATAATGCGCTGCTGGTCCTGCACGGCACGGACTATCGCATCCTGCCGGCCATCGCCTTGCTCTGCAACATTATTGTCGTGGCAGGCGGGACATGGCGTTTTGTACGCGGCGGGCGGATCGATTGGCGGCGTGTGTGGCCGTGGTTTGTGCTGTCGATCCCTGCGGCATGGCTTGGCGGCTTCGTGCCGGTATCCGAATCGCTTTTTATTGGTTTGCTTGGCGGGGCACTCCTCGTGGCGGGCGGGCAGCTGGTGTTCGAGCGGCAGCGGGTGGTCGCGGCGGGGGAGGAGCGGCGGGTCGCCCCGGCGCTCGCGGTCGGGATTGGCGGCGGCCTCGGTTTTCTCGCCGGATTGGTCGGGATCGGTGGCGGGATTTTCCTTGCGCCGATTCTCTATCTGCTGCGCTGGGGCGAGCCGCGCGCGATTGCCGCCCTGTGCAGTCTGTTCATCCTCGTGAACTCGCTCGCCGGTCTCGCCGGTCAGGTCGGCAAGCTCGGCCAGCACGAGGTCGCGACGATCGCGTACGATTACTGGTTGCTCTTCCCGGCAGTGCTGATCGGCGGCCAGATCGGCTCGCGCCTCGCCACCGACAAACTCCCGCCCCTCCTCATCAAGCGGATGACCGCGCTGCTGATCCTCTATGTTGCAATGAGGCTGCTGTGGCGCTGGTACCGGATAGTCGGATGAGCGGAGCGCTGCTCGTTGATTTGCGCCGGAGACCGCTCAGGCGGTTTCCAGCGTCGCCGATACGACACAGTTCTTCCGCGCGGTCATGATGCCATCGATACCCCTGCCGATATCCCAGATTGCCCGGTCGCCATTGGCGAATTTTGCCTCGATGCTGCGATCATGCAGATCGTCGCCCCTCCGTTTTGACTTGATCGATACGGTCAGCGGGAGTTCGGCGAGTGCTTTCCGCCACCGTTGCCTGATGTCCGCTTCCTGCAACGCCGCGCTCTCAAAATGTACGGAGCCGGTCGATTCCGCATCATAGCCGATCAGGCGCACCCGACCGATACTGCTGGCCATCCTGTTGAGCCGGGTTGCCAGAGCGATGACCCGGCGGCAGCTATCGTCTCTTGCGAGCATATAGGGATCGACGATCGTCAGGTCGGCAAGCGCCGCATCGTCGAGATATTGCGAGAAAATCGCGAAATCCCGGATGCCGCCCTGTTCGAACACAACCCGTCCGATGAAATTCTGGCTGAGACGCGCCGTCGGGGCCTCGACGGGTTTGATGGTGAGTATCTCCCGGACGGCGGGTGCTGTAGCGGGATCCTCCGCGGTAGCAGGAGGTATCCCGGGCGTCGCCATTGTCCTATCGCGCTGCTCGCCATCGAGCACGTCGGCGATCAGATAATCGACATCGCCTGCATTTTCCGGCGGCACGAGCAGCGTCTGGCTCAGCGTCCGCTTGCGTTTCATCAGGGCATCGAGGCGCATATCGAAACTGGATTCCCGGATCGCGGGGTCGGGATGAACTGCGAGCGGGATATGGACCGTAACGTTCTGTTCCTGGCCGATGCGATAGACGCGGTCCGTTGCCTGGTCCTCCACCGCCGGGTTCCACCAGCGCGAGAGATGGATGACATGGTTGGCCGCCGTAATGGTCAACCCGACACCGCCGGCTTTCGGGGACAAGATCAGTAGATCGAACCCGGGGCCGCGCGACTGAAACCGCTCGACGGTCTTTTGCCGCTCGGCACCCGGAATGCTGCCATTGATCCGTTCGACGCGATGCGGAAGCGCAAACCGCCGTTGCAGCGCCCCTGCCAGAAAGTCCTGCATGTCGTGCGATTCACAAAATATCAACGCCTTCTCGCCCTGCTCGCGGATGTGCGCCAGGATCTCGAATGTTTTGGACAGCCTCGCCGATTGCGCGATGTAGGCGCTCTCATCGGCGATCCCGTGCGGTGCTGCGGGATGCAGCGAGGTGCCGCGCAGTGCGTGCAGGATTTTGAGCATGGCACCAGGCTCGCCATTTTGCCGGATGGCCTGCGCCCGCAAAAGCACCCTGTCATAGGCTCGCGCCTGTTCGGGCGGCATTTCAGCGGCATAGGTCTCGGTGGTCTTGTCGGGCAATCCCTCCAGTATCTCGCTTTTCATCCGGCGCAGCATAAAGGGCGGCGTGCCGTCTTCGCTCTCGGCGATACGCTGCTGCAGGCTTTCCAGCGCGGCGCGGTCGTCGGACGGATAGTTCTTTTCGAAATCGCGGCTGGCCCCGAGCAGCCCCGGAAATATGACATCGCTAATCGACCAGAGATCCTGCAACCGGTTTTCCACCGGGGTTCCGGTCATGCCGATTTGCAGCTTCGCATTCAGCGTTTTCGACGCGCGCGTCATCTGGCTTGCGGGGTTTTTCAGCTTCTGGATTTCGTCATAGACGATGGCGGAAAAGCGGATGCGCGCGAAACTCATATGATAGTCGCGCATCGTTTCGTAAGTCGTCAGCACGACACCGGCCGTGGCGAGCGGCGCAACGTCGAGCCGCGATGTGCCACCGCGAATATCGGTGCCGGGCGCGGTCCTCAGTGCGCGCAGACCCGGGCCATAGGCGTGCATCAGGCGACCGAGAGCATCGTGCTGGAGATGGAGCGCGATCTCCTGCTCCCAGTTGCGCAGCAATCCGGTCGGCGCCACGATCAGGACCGGCCCGGCATCGCGCTGCGTTTCCCTGAGCCAGGCGAACAGTGCCAGCGCCTGGAACGTCTTGCCCAGCCCCATATCGTCGGCGAGAAGCAGCCCCGGTGTGCCGCTCTGCCAGCCATGGGCCAGCCATCCGAAACCGGTTTCCTGATGCGGCTTGGGCGCATTGCGGAGCGCATGCGGCAGGGCGGGAGGCGTGTATGGCGTGGCGGTGGCACTTGCCGCCAGCGGCGCATAGCGCAGCTCGTCGAGATTCTGATCGACTTGCAGGAAATAGATATCCGGCGGCGAACCGCATTCTTCCCCGTCGATACTTTCTTCCGCTGCAACCGCTTCGTGCAGCCGGACCAGCCCTTCGATAGCTGCGACCGCTTCCGCACTCGCCGGTATGTTCCGGCCCTCATAGACAAACGCCTCGCGCTCCTCCCGCACAGCGGTCTGGGCGCTCTCCAGGAGCACAGGCAGTTTCTCCGGATCGACCGCCAGCGTCACATCGTCCGGTGGATCGCCGATACGCAGGCCGGTCTGTTCGGGAAGCCAGCTATTCGGCTTTGGTTTGACCCAGGGCAGTATGCTCGGCTGCCAGATTTCGATACCGCGTACACGCTCGGAAAATTGCTGGGTTTCGATGAAAAGCGGTCGGGGGGCATCTTCGTTATCGTCGGCATCGCCGGTGAGTTCGCGCAGTGCCAGTGTCGGGTTGCGGGCAAAGGCACGGCGTTCCTCGTCCGGGGCACGCTGTTTCCGGTGGACCAGTTCGAGACCGCGGCGCAGGCCTTCGTCGAGAAACAGATAGGTGCCGTCGCGCATCAGATAGCCGCCCCGCGCCGTTTCGGCGTTGCGGAATTTTTTGGCGAAATAGGCGGCTTCGCTGGGCGGCAGCAGGCCGTCATTCCCGGCATCGGGAAGATCGCTGTCGTCTTCCGCGCTC
Organism: Parasphingopyxis sp.; assembly: GCA_041746035.1. Taxonomy (GTDB): domain Bacteria; phylum Pseudomonadota; class Alphaproteobacteria; order Sphingomonadales; family Sphingomonadaceae; genus Parasphingopyxis. Next base: position 3,156 of record JBGTHW010000015.1, on the reverse strand, counting down.
TCCCGCACATGGCGTGCAAACAGCACCGGATCGAAATCGAACCGCGCGGCATCGACCTTGAGATCGAGCGAGAAGGCGGCGGCATGGGCGATGCGGAGTTGCGCCAGACTGCCATCCGGCTCGATCTGCCGACCGAAATCGTCGCCCAGCGCGGTACGCAGATCGGCCAGCGCACCCTGCCGGTCGGACAGGTTTTCCGCCGCATTAAGTTTTTCGGTGAGATGCCAGACCGTAAACAATTTGCCGGCGAGGCGCGCATCGCGACCGCCACTCCTCACCCGTGCGCCGGTGACTGTCGCCCGTTCCGGCATCCCGCCATGGCGCACCCAGCGCGGCTCGATGCGAAAGCCGTCCTCATGGACAAGGCCGCGGCTGTTCAGCTGCAATGTCAGCGTGGTCGCGGGCGGGAGGCCGAGCACGCGGGCGTCGGTCTCGTTCAGCCCGGCGACCAGAGCGGCGGGCAGGAGTATGGCCTCGGTGTGCTCAGTAATAGGTGAGCCAAGTCGATCGCCGATCTGTCGTGCGCGAGAAAGCGCGGCGGCGCTTTCGATCGGCAACTTTTCGACCCACTCTGCCACTGGGACCCTTGTGCGCGTCGGCTGGCGCAGCGGAATGCGCGAAGATTGTGTTTCAACAGCAGACAGCCGTTCGCCTCCGGACGGGTCGAACTCGGATTGGAAGGAAACCTCGTTCGACGCCATCAGTAAGCTGTGCCGTGTTTAGGATGTCTGATGTTTGTCTGGCGATATATGTATTTCGCGAATTTGGACTGCCAGTTGCTCGTATGGGAAATATGGTCGAAATTTCCGCCATCGCTCATGGCTCTTAGTCGTGAGGCGCGGTATCTGGGTTCATATAATGCTGGCGCACGTGAATGATCCCGTGCCCAGAATCTGCAAGCGCCATTGTGGCTCCATTCTGCGATCCGCATGCTGCCAAGCGTCATGATCAGAGACGAATGGCTGGCGTCAGCCCCACCCCGAGTGTCCAGCGTCGCGAAATCGACCTTTTCTCCAGATTTCTCAATGATCCTATGTATTTCGGATTTCGCGCGTGTGCCCAACGCAAACCAGGCATCTGTAACATAACCATCGTCAAGATATCCAAGCCAAAAGTCTTGTCGCTGTTTCCACTGATCTTTGCGGTCGGTCGTTTCCATGATCGCCCGGAAGAATTCGCGCATGGCGACTTCGGTGAGCCAGCTTTTAAGAACACCGGCGGTTCGCTGCGCCTCGTCCTCGCCATCCTTTTCGGCCATGCCGCGAATGTAACCGGGCCAGCGCGTGCTATCGGTACGCGGATCGCCGGCATGGCGGAGCAGGAACTCCGTGACGGCGCGGCGATGGTCGGTGTCCGGGCGCATCTCGATCCAGGGTTTGAGCAGTGCGCGCACGAGGAGCGGGGAGCAAGACACGGCATCCTCTTCCTGCCCGCCGAACATACCGAGCAGCCGCTGCTGGCCGGTGGTGGCGACGCCGGGCGACATTCCGGCGACCGCATTGCAGGCTTCGTCGAACGCGCATTCGCCGAACGCCGTCGCGAAGACGCCGCCGAAAATCCCGGCGCTCTCCATCAGCTCGCGCGGGGTTTCCTGTTCGTTGCAGGCCAGCGCCGTGCCGAGATTGCGCGGACCGGCATCCGGGTTCCACAGTTCCCATTTGTCGCCGCGTGTGCGCCATTCGTTCCCAAGCCTTGTCGCAGCATTCCCTGCGGCTTCCGCCAAAATGCCGATGCTACCAGAATGTTTGGGAAAGTGGAGCAGATATCCTGTAATGATAGCCAGATCGGTCCGTTTTAGCGGCCTTTTCTCAGCCGATCGAACGGCGGCAAGGCCAATGCTATCATGATCCCCGCTCTGCCAAACCTGTTGCAGTATTTTTTTGAGATCCCTTGGGTGGACGGCGGCGAGGTCGCTATTCTCCACCCGCGCCAAAAATTCCGTAAACTCCTCCTCATCCATGATCGCAGAGCTGAGACCATCCGGCATCGTATCCAGTGCCCTTTGCACCTCGGTGCGTATGGTCGGCGGTCGCGGAAAGCCGGACCGGGCCAGTCCGGCAACGGTGTCTATGGCCATCCGCAACGGCGTCATTCGATCGCCACCAGCATACCCGATATCTCATCCGCTTCGTTCTCAGACGTACCGTCGGGGGTTTGCATAAGGAAGCGCAGATCGATGCGGCGATTGCGAGCCTTAGCCTCGACACTGTCGCCTTCGGCAATAGGCCGACCCGGCCCATAGCCGCTGACGCCCAGCAGGGGCTGGGCGTTGGTATCGGCACCATTGCGCAACCTGTCGAGGGGTGGTGCCGCAACACGCAGGGCTCGAAACGTGTTGACCGCGCGTTGAGCCGACAAGTCCCAATTATCCATGCCGCCACGCATGGGATCGATATCGGTGTGTCCTTCGATGAAGATGGCATCCAGCCGATGCAGTGCGCGGCGCCCCTCCGGACACTCCCCGCCATAAGAATAACAGGGAACGATCTGCGCCATCACATTGGCGACCGTTGCGACTTTCTCCTGGCCGAGCGGGCTGAGTTCCCACGCGCCTGTCGCAAACAATACTTCCTCCGGCAGTCGCAAAACGCCGGTGCGGGTGTCGATCGTGACCTGCACACCGCGTTCCCGTAGGCTTTGCTCAAGATTTTCGAGCATCTCCGTTCTGGTGCTCTGCGCGCCGCTCAGCTCCGCTGTCGTTTCCTGATAATCGAGCGCGAAATAAACCAGCATCACGATGAAGATAAACAGGAGCCCGACCATCATGTCGGTCATCGAGACGAAATAGCTTTCGGCTTCCTCTTCCGGGCGGCGGCGGACGGGGTGTTCCATCATTCGGGAGCAGCCTGATCAACCCGTTGCAACTCCTGAACGAGTTCTCCCATCTGGTCGGCAAATTCGTTCAAGGGGTCTAGCGCTGCTGTCAGTCGTGAAACGGCCCTACCGAGTTGTGCGTCTACCTGCCCGACGCGTTCATTGACATGGCCCGCATGATCGCGCGAGGCATTGGCAAGGCTCGTAAGCGCATTAGACAGCGCTGCATCGACCTCTTCAAAGCGTCCGCGATAATCGGACCAGGCAGTTTCGGCGGCGGAGCTTGTCGCGCGCAACTGCGCCGCCAGCTCTCGCATTTCCCCGCGCGCTTCGGCAGCGGCG
>JBGTHW010000014.1:0-7062 GCA_041746035.1 Parasphingopyxis sp. | reverse complement strand
GGGCGGCACCTTCACGATTTCGAACGGCGGCGTGTTCGGATCGCTGCTTTCGACCCCGATCATAAACCCGCCGCAATCCGCCGTGCTCGGCATGCACCGGATCGAACAACGCCCGGTCGTGCTGGACAGCGGCGAGATCGTCGCCCGCCCGATGATGTATCTGGCGCTGAGCTACGATCACCGCCTGGTCGATGGCCGCGAGGCGGTGACGGCGCTGGTACGGATGAAAGAAGCGCTTGAAGATCCGATGCGGCTGCTGATCGATTTGTAAGGAAAACCATGGCTGACAAATACGACTATGACGTCCTCGTAATCGGCTCAGGACCCGGCGGCTATGTCGCCGCGATCCGGGCTGCGCAGCTCGGGCTGAAGGTCGCCTGTGCCGAGAGCCGCGAGACGCTCGGCGGGACATGTCTCAATGTCGGCTGCATTCCGTCCAAGGCGATGCTGCATGCGTCGGAGCTGTATGAGGAGGCGCATTCGGGCGCGCTGGAGAAATATGGCATAAAGCTCTCCGGCGCGAAGCTCGACCTCGATCAGATGCATGCGGAGAAGACCAAGGCGGTAGGCGAACTGACCGGCGGCATCGAATTCCTGTTCAAGAAGAACAAGGTGGACTGGCTTAAGGGCTATGCCGCCTTCGAGGATGCGCACACGCTAAAGGTCGATGGCAAGTCTGTTACCGCGAAAAATATTATCATAGCCACCGGCTCCTCCGTCACGCCGCTTCCGGGTGTCGAGATCGACAATAATAACCACCGGATCGTCGATTCCACCGGAGGGCTGGCGTTGCCCAAGGTTCCGAAAAAGATGGTGGTCATCGGCGGCGGGGTGATCGGGCTGGAGCTGGGTTCGGTCTGGCGGCGGCTGGGCGCGGAGGTGATCGTCGTCGAATATCTCGACCAGATTTTGCCCGGCATGGATGGCGATGTGCGCAAGGAAGCCGCCAAAATATTCAAGAAACAGGGTTTCGACATTCGCACCGGCACCAAGGTCACGGGCGCGGAAACGCTCAAGGCCAAGGTGAAGCTCACCGTCGAACCGGCCAAGGGCGGCGATGCGGAGACCATCGAGGCGGATTGCGTGCTGGTTTCCATCGGGCGGCGGCCGAATACCGATGGTCTTGGCCTTGAGGCAATCGGGCTGGAACTTAACCAACGCGGGCAGGTGCCGATTGACGAGGAATTCCGCACCAAGGTCGATGGTGTCTGGGCGATCGGCGATGTCGCACCCGGCCTGATGCTGGCGCACAAGGCCGAGGATGAGGGGATTGCGGTCGCCGAGAATATCGCCGGGCAGACCGGCATCGTGAATCATGCGGTTATTCCGACCGTCGTCTATACCATGCCCGAGATCGCCGGCGTCGGGCTGACCGAGGAAGAAGCCAAAGAGGCGGGCCATACCGTCAAGGCCGGTAAATTCCCGATGATGGCCAATAGCCGCGCCAAGACCAACCGCGATACCGACGGCTTCGTCAAGGTGATCGCCGATGCGGACACCGACCGCGTGCTCGGCGTCCATATCATCGCCTCGCTGGCCGGGACGATGATTGCGGAGGCCGCGCTCGCCATGGAATTCGGCGCGACAAGCGAGGACATCGCCTATACCTGCCACGCCCATCCGACGCATTCGGAAGCGATGAAAGAGGCGGCGATGGCGGTGACGGGATCGCCGATCCATATGTGATACTATCGTCATTCCCGCCTTCACGGGAATGACGGAGGACAATGATGCGCCTGACTTTGATGAAATGGCATATCTGGCTCGGCTGGCTGGCTGGTGTACCGATACTCCTCTGGATCGTATCCGGCCTGTTCATGGTCGCGCAGCCCATCGAAAACGTGCGCGCCGAGCATTTGCGCACCAAAGCCCCATCCCTCGTCACCCCCGAAACGCCGCCGGTCTTCCCGCGCATCGACAGCCGCGTCCGCGCGGTCGAAAGCGTCGATCTCGTCCAGCGCGGGAATGGCGCGCAATGGATCATCCGCTTCGCCGATGGCGGGGGACGCAGGGCGTCGGTGGAGACGGGTGCCTATCTCGCCCCGCGCCTGACCAGCGCCGAGGCCGCGCAACTCGCCACCGCCGCCTATGCGGGCGAAGCGGGCCTTGCCGAAATGCAGCGCTTCGATGCCGAGGCCAATCCGGTCGAACTGCGACGTGGCCACCCCGCCTGGCGCGCGGCGTTTGCCGATGACACGCATATCTATGTCGATGCCGAAACCGGCGATGTGCTCGCCCTGCGCACCGGCCTGTGGCGCACCTTCGATTTCATGTGGGGCCTTCACATCATGGACCTCGGCGAGCGGGAGGGCAGCAGCCATCCATTGCTGATTGCGTTTGCAGGGTTGTCGCTGCTGATGGTGCTGCTGGGGCTGATCGTCTTGCCGTGGCGGTATATGAGGAAGCGGTGGCGGCGGAACACGGAGTGACATAATGACCCCCGACATCCTCCCCATCGGCCCCGTACTCTCCGCGCTCGATCTCGCCGGTATCGGCCTGTTCGCCGCCACCGGTGCGGTAGCCGCCGCGCGGCGCGGACAGACGCTTGTCACCTTCGCCTTCTTCGCGCTGGCGACAGGGGCGGGCGGGGGAACGGTGCGCGATCTGCTGATCGGCGCGCCGGTCTTCTGGGTTGCGGACAGCCGTCCGCTGATGGCGTGTCTCGCGATTGCGCTGGTGGTCTGGATCACGCCCGCGAAATTCTGGCGCGGCAAGACGCTGGACTGGCTCGATGCGGTGGGGCTGGCCGCCTATGCCGTGTTCGGCGCGGCCAAATCGCTCAATTACGGCGTCCCGCCGCTCGCCGCCATCGTCATGGGCATCTTCACCGCCTGCGTCGGCGGTATCATCCGCGATGTGCTGGCCCACGAACCGTCGATTATCCTGAGACCCGAACTGTATGTGACAGCAGCAGCGCTGGCGGCGGCGACGTTTGTCGGACTTATTTTCCTTGGGGTGATCTTGCCGGTGGCGGCTGGGATAGCCGCAGTGGCGGGCTTCGGCTTGCGCGCGCTGGCGATTGGAAAGGGTGTAGCGTTACCGGTGTATCGGGGTGAGTAACTGCTAAAAGTTTTGGGTCATAATTTGCGTTTGGCCGATACGTTTCTTTTTGCTCGATTTGCGTAACCGAATAGCAGAATGGCGACCAGAATAGGTAGCAAGGCGAAGAATACCCATACTTCCCAATGCTCGGATAGGCTGTGTGGGTCGGTAATCAGAAGGTAGATCGCTCCCACGATGGTTATCGAACAACTGATCAAAATTCCCCACGCTAAATTTTGAGCATGGCGAGCTTTCCGGATATCTTGCGTGTCCATCACCATCTAATCGAGCAACCACCCTAACCAACCCATCTCCGCCGCGCGCGCCTGTCCCGTTCCCCGCGCACCGCGCACCTCCACCGGACATTCCAGACATCGTGCCTGCATGACCGGGCCGTCCATCAGCAGCTGCATTTCCGCTGTCATTTGCGCCAGTATAGCGCGAGGATCGGGGGCGAGCATGGTCCAGGGGTCGCGCACCTGCGTCCTTGCGCGTTCCTCCCGGGTCCAGTTGCGGATGAATTGCGCGAACCCGCTCGGCTGCTGTTCGATATAGACGGCCTGATATGCGCCGTCCTCCAGCTCCGCCGCTTCCGCCGCCACGGCAATCGCGTCGCCCAGATCGCCGAACCGGTCGACCAGACCCAGTTGGCGCGCTGTCGCGCCCGCCCAGACGCGGCCCTGTCCGATTTCATCGACGCGCTCGGTCGACATGTCGCGCGCCGCTCCAACCAGCGTCAGGAAACGGCGATAGACGTCTTCGGTGCCGGATTGGAACAGGCGAGAGGCTTCTGGCGAGAGGCCGCCGAAAATATCCGGTTCGCCGGAGAGCGGCGTGGTCGTCACGCCATCGGCATTGACGCCCCACTGGCTGAGCGCGCCTTCGAAGGTGGGGATGATGCTGAATACGCCGATGGAGCCGGTGATGGTGCCGGGTTCGGCCACGATGGTACTGCCCGAGGTCGCAACCCAGTAGCCGCCCGATGCGGCATAATTGCCCATCGAGATAATGACCGGAATATCGCCTTCTTCTTCCGCAGCGGTCAGGATCGCCTGGCGGATGCGTTCGGAGGCGAAGGCCGATCCGCCGGGCGAATCAACACGAACGACCAGCGCCGAGAAATCATGGGCAGTGGTAGCATTTTCTATGAGATTGGCGATGGTCTCGCCGCCCGCCGTGCCGGGGCCCGCCTCGCCATCGACGATGGTGCCGGCGACGGTGATGACGCCGATCTTGGAGCCACTGCCGCTGACCGGATTGGCGGCGATCCAGTTGGCAAGGGGAACGGCCTGAAAGCCGGGATTGTCTTCGCCGGTACCCTCGCCCGAAATCTCGGCAACCCGTTCGGCCCAGGCGACGCGGCTGCCGACATGGTCGACGATATTGGCTTCGCGCGCGGCGGCGGAGAGATTGCCATTGGCGGCTTCGATGGTATCGGCAGGGGTATTTATCAGGCCATCGAGATTGGCGACGGGCCGGGCGCGGGCGACATCCTCGCGCCAGATTTCGAACAGGGTGTCGGCGAGCGCCTGGCTGGCTTCGCGCGATTCTTGCGACTGGTCCGAGCGCGAATAGGGTTCGACGGCGGCCTTGTAGGTGCCGACGCGGAAGATATTCACATTGACGCCATAACGTTCGAGGATATCGCCATAATAGAGCCGATTGCCGCCGGGGCCGAGGATCAGCGACCCGCCCATCGGATCGACCCAGATTTCGCTGGCGTGCGAGGCGAGCATATAGGCGCTGTCGCCATAACCGGTGGCGAAGGCGATCACCGGCTTGTCGGCATCGCGGACCAGCTGGATCGCGTCGCCGACTTCGGCAAGTGCGCTGCTCCCGCCGCCCAGAAAGCCGTCGAGATCGAGCGCGACCGATGTAATGCGGTCGTCGGTCGCGGCGGTTTCCAGCGCGCGGACCACGTCGCGCAGCCGGTATTCGGTGACGACATCGCTGCTGCCGGTAAGAATGGCAATCGGATCGGGTTCGGCAGGCTGTTCGACGATGGTGCCGCCAAGGTCCATATAGAGCGCGCCGCTGCCCGGGACGGACGGATTGGGGCTGGCGGTCAGCGCCATATAGAGTGCCGCAAAAAACAGTAGCATGAAGATGAGGACGAGCGCGTCCTTGATTCCGACGAGAATTTTCCAGGCACCAGCCAGCAGCCGCATGATCGTGTTTCCTTCGATGGGTTGCTGCGTATTTAGGAGCGATGCGGCGCGGAAACAAACCGGTTTCGGCAAAGCTGGCCGAAAAACCTACCAGCGCACGAAATGCGGCACGATTAGCCGCCCGAGCAGCGTCGTCGCGCCAATCGCCAGCGTGTACCACAGGCCGACATAGATAATCTCATTATGCGGACAGGCCATCGAATAAGCGAGCGCGCCGAGACTGCCTCCGGCCAGGCCGATGACGATCCCCGCGCGCTCGGGCGAGACCGGTGCGCCACCGCGCATCCACAGGGTGAGCACGGCCATAATAACAATGCCGATGCCGATCGAATAGGTCAGGCATTCGATGCCGTTGACCGGATAGAGCTGGTCGGCGACCGGCGTCTCGCTGACCAGCGCGGCAATAATCGCTGCGAATGGTACAATGGTCGTCGCGCCCACCGCCCAGAGCCAGCCTTTCCGGGCCGTGCCGACGGCGGGACGCGCCATCGTCGCGGCGGCAAGGCTGCTTGCCAGAGCGAGGACGATCAGCAGGCCGGTGCGGATCAGGAACATCGTATCGGTTGCTGTCGTCCCCGCATGGCTGGCCCGGAAGCCCAGCGTCGCCAGCACCAACGCGCCGCCAAGCAGCGTGAGTATCGCCGCCGCCGCCATCGCCTGCGCCGGATGGATACGGCGAACCGGGGTCAGCCGATCCGCAAGAGCGTCGAGGCCGGGACGGTCTGTCACTGGCCCTCCTCGATTGCCGCAGACATGCGTTTGATGCCGCGATGGACATTGACCTTGACCGCCGAGATCGACTGGCCGGTGCGTTGCGAGGCATCGGCAACGCTCAGCCCCTCGATCTTGGTAAGCCGGATAGCGAGCGCCTGCTGTTCGGGGATCCGTTTCAGCAGACTATCGAGACTGATCTTTGCCGCGATCGCCGGATCGGCGGGGTCGGCGATGAGGTCCTCGTTAAGCACGGTTTCTTTCTTGCGATAGACCTTGCGCAGATGATCGATCCAGCGATAGCGCGCGATTGCCGCGAGCCAGGGCAGGAACGCACGATCCGGATCGTATGAAGCGCGCTTGCGGTGCAGCGACATCAGGGTTTCCTGCACCAGATCGTCGAGCGTTTCGTGCCCGATTTTTCGTGCATAATAGCGTTTGAGCCAGCTTTCGCATTCGCCGAGCAATGTGCGATACGCGGTCTTGTCGCCTTGCTGCGCAAGCGCCATGAGCCGGGAAAGCGTTTCGTCGTCGGCGTCCATGGTTCGGGATTAGCAGATTGCGGGGCGTTGCAAAGCACTAAGGCGCGAAATGAGGAGCCGTCCGGCGCGGTGCGACCCGGTTTTTCCTTGCGGAATGCCGGACGACCCCTCGGTTCCCGGCCAATGGTCCATGCAGGGAGACATTCTTTGCATGAACCTGCCGTTGCTTCGCAGAGGGGGCGCGCGGCAACGGGGCGGGAATTCTGTCGGGATGTCTCTGTGATTGCGAGCATTGTTTTTCCATGGTCTTGCACGCCGGTTCGCCGCATCCGCGCAACCGGTTACAGAACAGAATGGGAAAAACGATGCCCGCGCACATTTTTCTCTTGAACGGCACCGCGCGGGCCTTATCTCGCATTTGTTAGCACTCTGGAACAAAGAGTGCTAAACACCGTTCTGTAATATGAGACGGCACGAGGCGAGTTTCCGAGGGCCTCCCGAAGAGAATCGAAGCGTGTCACAGTTCATTCGATTAGGAGATATACGAACATGGCCAAAAAATTCCGTCCGTTGCACGATCGCGTGCTCGTACGCCGCGTCGAAGCCGACGAAAAAACATCCGGCGGCATCATCATCCCGGACAGCGCCCAGGAAAAGCC
>JBGTHW010000013.1:0-10272 GCA_041746035.1 Parasphingopyxis sp. | reverse complement strand
CGGCGAGAAGCGCCGTGTCGCGCTGTGCAGGTTGCTGCTTGAGAAGCCGGATATCCTGCTACTCGATGAGCCGACGAACCATCTGGATGCCGAAAGCGTCGCGTGGCTTGAGAAGCATCTTGTCGATTATGCGGGCAATGTCATTCTCGTGACCCATGACCGCTATTTTCTCGATAACGTTGTCAACTGGGTGCTCGAACTCGATCGCGGGCGCTATTACACGTATGAATCCAACTATTCCGGCTATCTGGAGAAGAAGGCCAATAGGCTGGAGCAGGAAGAACGCACCGAGGCGGGCAAGCAGAAGGCGATTCAGGACGAACTCGAATGGATCCGGCAATCTCCAAAAGCCCGCCAGACCAAATCCAGGGCGCGCATCAGGGCGTTCGACGAACTGGTCGAGGCCCAGGAAAACCGGTCTCCCGGCAAGGCGCAGATACTGATCCAGACACCGCCACGACTTGGCGGCAAGGTGATCGAGGCCAATGGGCTGTCGAAAGCCTATGGCGACAAGCTGCTGTTCGAGGATCTGACCTTCAGCCTGCCGCCCGGCGGCATCGTCGGCGTGATCGGACCGAATGGCGCGGGTAAAACCACCTTGTTCAAGCTGATTACGGGGGCGGAAGAACCGGACAGCGGCAAGGTCGAGATCGGCGAAACGGTCAATCTCGGCTATGTCGATCAGAGCCGCGACACGCTCGATGCGAACCGCAATGTCTGGGAGGAAATCTCCGACGGCCTCGATATCTTCACCTTCGGCAAGCATGAGGTCCAGTCCCGCGCCTATGTCGGCGCGTTCAACTTCAAGGGCACGGATCAGCAGAAAAAGGTCGGCCAGCTATCGGGCGGCGAGCGCAATCGAGTGCATATGGCGAAGATGCTGAAAGAGGGTGGCAATGTGCTGCTCTTGGACGAACCGACCAACGATCTCGACGTGGAAACACTGCGCGCGCTGGAAGAGGCACTGGAAAGCTTCGCCGGTTGCGCCGTGGTGATCTCGCATGATCGTTTCTTTCTGGATCGGCTGGCCACGCATATCCTCGCCTTCGAAGGCGACAGCCATGTCGAATGGTTCGAGGGCAATTTCGAAAGTTACGAGGAGGACAAGCGGCGGCGGCTCGGCGATGCGGCGGACAGGCCGCACCGGATGAGCTACAAGAAGCTGACGCGGTAGGTAAACCTCATCCATTTCCCGGAATAACGAACTCGACCCGCTCTATCGTTGCTGCGATAATCGTATTGCCAAAATCGATCTCGTGCCGCTGGCTGTAATTTTCGCCGTCCGGTGACCAGAACTGGTGAACTTTCTCGTTATCGAGGTCTGCAACCCAGTATTCTGGAATGCCTGCGCGCGCATAAATTGTCTTCTTCACGCCGAGGTCGGTATCGAGGGTCGATCCCGCTATCTCGACCACCAGCGCGATATTGGCCCCGGGCAGAGGGCCGTCTTCGGGAATTTCGCGGGCAACGACAATATCGGGTTGCGGCATGTTATGTTGGTCGAGTTCGCTTGAAAGTTCGAACAGAACGATAAGGCCTGCGTCGCGACACGCCCCGTCAAGAGCGAGGAAAATATCTCGCTGCGCCCTTGCATGGCGGCTGTGCTGGGCATTCACGGCCACGATGATCCCTTCAATTAATTCGCTTTTCGCGTTGAGGTCAAAAGCGCCTGATTCGTTGAGCAGCATGAAATCATGAATGGTCAGGTTTACCCTGCGCGACACATCGACGGGTAGAGCTTCGGTCATGACCTGAAATATATCACCGGCTCGCCGGGGAAGCAAAGCCTCTTGGGAAATCAGTCCTCAATTCACCCGCTTCACGAAAATCTGTCCGTTCTCGCGGCGTTCAGTCGTAAAATTCGGCACCTGTTCGAACATGTCCGAAAGGCTCGAAAAGCCGAAATTCCTGACATCGAAGCTGGAGCGGTTGCCGGCGCGCTGGCCGACGGCGTTGAGGCTGGCATAGCCGCGTTCGTCGCGCTTGCTGGCGGCATAGGCATCGACGAGCAGCGTGATCAGCTCCGCATCGACCTTGCTGCCGGCTTTGTCTCCATTTTCCGCCTTCTCTGCCGCGATGAGTGCATCGACATCAAGAAAGCGTGTGCAGGCCTGTTTGAAGGCGTCCGGTGTTTTTGCACCACCAAAGCCATAGACGGGCAATCCATCCTGTCGGATGCGCATCGCGAGCGGCATGAAATCGCTGTCCGACGACATGATCCCGAAGCCGTGGACATTGCCGCGAAACAGCAGGTCCAGCGCGTCGATCGTCATCTTCATGTCGGTCGCGTTCTTGCCCTTGGTGATATCGAACTGCTGCTGCGGCTCGATGCCATAACGATGGACCTTGTCGGCCCAGCCCTTCAGCGCCTGTTTGCGCCAGTTCCCATAGGCGCGGCGGATGTTCACCGTGCCGAGCTCGGCCAGCGCCGTAAGCACCGGGTCGATGCCGTTATGGGTGGCGTTATCGGCGTCGATGAGGAGCGCGATATTGGCACTCTGGCGGGCAATGTTTTCGGGCATGGAATTATCCTGCTGGCTGGATGCGGGCGGTACGGGCCTGTTCGAAGACACCGGTTACAGTCTTGGAGGGTCGTTCGTCCATCAGGCTGACAAGTATAATGGCTATCCCGCATACAAGAAAACCGGGAACGATTTCGTAAAGAACGCTGGAAAGCGCCGCGCCGTCCGGCAGCACCGGAGCATAGATCCAGAAAAGCACGGTGATCGCGCCCAGAATCATTCCGGCCAGCGCGCCATTGCGGGTCATGCGCGGCCAGGTCAGGCTGAGCAGGACGACCGGCCCGAACGCCGCGCCGAACCCGGCCCAGGCATTGCTGACCAGTCCGAGCACATTGTTCGTCGGATCGTAGGCCAGCCAGATCGCAACAAGGCTGACCAGCACGACCGATGCGCGCCCGATTGTCACCAGCTCTTTCTGGCTGGCATCGCGGCGCACGAATATGGCGTAGAAATCTTCGGTCAGCGAACTGGACGATACCAGCAGTTGCGAAGAGATCGTCGACATAATCGCGGCGAGGATCGCGGCGAGCAGGAACCCGGCGATCAGCGGATGGAAAAGAATCTGGCTGAGGACGATGAAGATCGTTTCCGGATCGTCGATGGCGAGGCCGTTGTCGGTTGCGTAGGCGAGGCCGATCAGGCCCGTTGCCAGTGCGCCGACGATCGTCACGCCCATCCAGCTCATCCCGATAGTGCGGGCGCGCGGTACATCCTTCACGCTGCGGATGGCCATGAAGCGGACGATAATATGCGGCTGTCCGAAATAGCCCAGCCCCCAGCTCAGCGCGGAAATCACGCCGATGATCGTCATGCCACCGAACAGGCTGAGCAGGCTGGTGTCGATGCCGTTCAGCGTCGTTTCCAGACCTCCGAACCCGCCGACATCGCCCAGCGCGACAACCGGCACGAGGATCAGTGCGACGAACATGATGCAGCCTTGGACGAAGTCCGTCATGCTCACCGCCATGAAGCCGCCGATCATCGTATAGGCGACGACGACACCGGCGGTGATCCACAGACCCAGCGCATAATCGGCCCCGAACGCGCTTTCGAAGAGCTTGCCGCCCGCCACGACACCGCTCGACGTGTAAAGCGTGAAGAAGACGACGATGACGATGGAGGATATCACGCGCAGCGCGTGGCTTTTGTCCTCGAAGCGTTTCTCGAAAAAATCCGGGATGGTGATGGCATCGTCCGCGACCTCGGTATGCACCCGCAATCGCGGCGCGACGACGATCCAGTTGACCAGCGCGCCTGCAAACAGCCCGATCGCGATCCAGCCCGCCGAAAGCCCAGAGACATACATCGCACCCGGCAGCCCGAGCAGCATCCAGCCCGACATATCCGATGCACCGGCGCTCAGAGCTGTGACCGCAGGGCCGAGTTTGCGTCCGCCCAGCATATAGCCCGACACATCGTCGGTGGATTCGCGATAGGCGTATAGCCCAATGCCGAGCATGACGACGAAATAGAGCGCAAGCGAAATGAACTGTCCGGTTTCCATCGGCTAAGTGTAACAGCCAGACGGGGATTGGCTAGGGTCGCCCCACCGCGCCTGCCCGGACCAACGCCGCAGTTTCCTCAGGCGCGCGAAAATTTGTCGCTCTCCGGGTCGTAGCGATACAGTAATCCGCTGGATATCGCGAACCATGCGCCATGGAGTTTCAGCCGTCCCGCAGCCTCGCGTTCTTGCACGAAAGGGAAAGTGCGAAGATTGGCGAGGCTTGTCTTGACCGCTTCGTGCTCCATCGCATGAAGCGCATCCTCGGAACTGTCGCCATATTTGGCGACGACAGCATCGCGCGCGCCATCCAGCAGATCTATCCAGTGGCCGATAAAACCGCCTTCGCCGGGTTCGGCATTCCCGAAGTCGCCCTGCAGCGCGGCCTGACAGCCACCGCATTTGCCGTGGCCCATTACAAGGATTTCATCGACCTGAAGTTGCTGCACCGCAAATTCAAGAGCCGCAGAGACGCCATGATAGCCGCCCGCCGGTTCGAAAGGCGGCACCAGCGCGGCGACATTGCGCACGGTGAATATCTCGCCGGGCGAGGTATCGAATATCTGGGCCGGGTCGGCGCGACTGTCCGAACAGGCGATAATCATGACCCGCGGATTCTGGCCTTCGGAAAGCTCTTTCCAGCGTGCGCGCTGCGCGTGCCAGCCATTTTTATAGAAGCGGCGGTAGCCCTCGATCAGATCGGCGAAAACTGTCATACAATGCTGCTTACAATGGCGGGCAGGGGTGGCAAGAGCGGGAACGGTTCGCTATCTGAACAAGCATGAACGAAGCCACCGCCATCGACACCGCGAACGCGAAACCAGCCCGCCAGCGAAAGCCCGACTGGATACGGGTTCGCGCGCCGGGCGGCGAGGCCTTCAACGAGACCCGCCGTCTGATGCGCGAGCTGAATCTCAACACGGTCTGCGAGGAGGCGGCGTGCCCGAACATCGGCGAATGCTGGTCGAAAAAGCACGCGACGGTGATGATCCTCGGCGATGTCTGCACACGGGCCTGTGCCTTCTGCAATGTAAAAACCGGAATGCCGGGCGCGGTCGATGCCAGCGAACCCCAACATACCGCCGATGCGGCAGCCGAGCTTGGTCTCAAGCATATCGTAGTCACATCGGTGGACCGGGATGATTTGCCCGATGGCGGGGCGAGCCAATTCGTGAAAGTTATCCAAGCGCTGCGCGAAACCACGCCGAATACGACCATCGAAATTCTTACACCGGATTTCAGGAACAAGGCGCAAACCGCTGTAGAAGCTATCGTCGAGGCGCGCCCCGACGTGTATAACCACAATCTCGAAACGGTGCCACGGCTCTATCCGACGATCCGCCCCGGCGCGCGTTATTATGCCTCGCTGCGGCTGCTGGAGCAGGTGAAAAACCACGATCCCTCGATCTTCACCAAGTCCGGTATCATGCTGGGGCTGGGCGAGGAGCGGATGGAGGTCCATCAGGTGATGGACGATATGCGCTCCGCCGGTGTCGATTTCCTGACCATGGGGCAATATCTGCAACCGACGCCGAAACACGCAAAGGTGCAGGATTTCGTGAGTCCCGATGCCTTCGATTCCTTCGCAGCGATAGCGCGCGCGAAAGGGTTTCTGCTGGTCGCCTCCAGCCCGCTGACTCGTTCCAGTTACCATGCGGGCGACGATTTCGAGAAACTGCGCGCCGCCCGCGAGGCGCAGCTGGCGAAAGCATAGTACCCGGATGCCGCGCCATAGCGAGACCCGTCGGCTGCCCTATTCGCCCGAACAGATGTACGATCTGGTGGCCGACGTCTCCCGCTATGCCGAGTTTCTTCCCTGGGTGATCGCCGTCCGCATCCGGCAGGACAGCCCGACCGAAATGGTCGCGGACTTGGTGGTCGGTTTCAAATCGTTGCGCGAGACCTTTACATCCAGGGTCAACAAGCTGCGTCCCGAGAGCATTCATGTCGATTATCTCGACGGACCGCTGAAATATCTGCACAATGAGTGGCACTTTCAGCCCGATGGGGAAGGAGGCTGCCGACTCGATTTCTCGGTCGATTTCGCTTTCAGGAATCGCGTGTTCGAATCGCTCGCCGGGCAGGTTTTCGACAAGGCGCTGCGCAAGATGACGGATGCTTTCGAGGCGCGCGCGGGAGATATGTACGGCGATCAATCGAGTTCGGCATCCGGCATCAGCAGTTCGAGCGCCCGGAGCGCCGCCTGAAGCCGAACGCCGCCGCGGCCTCTATCCGCGAAAATCCGCTGATTGGCGAACACCGTTTCCGGATCGTCGCCGCGCCTGGCGCGGGCGAAAACGACCGTACCGACAGGTTTTTGCTCGGTCGCGCCGCCTGGGCCGGCAATACCGGTGACGGACACTGCGATGTCGGCTTCAGTCAGTTTCAGTGCTCCGAGCGCCATTCCCCAGGCCACCGCCGGGGAAACCGCCCCGAACGTATCGATAATCTCCTGGTTGCAGCCCAGCAGCTTGATCTTCGCTTCGTTGCTATAGGTAACGAAGCTGGTGTCGAACACGTCGGAGGCACCGGGAATCGCGGTTAGCGCCGCGCCGACCAGTCCGCCGGTGCAGCTTTCGGCCAGCACGATCCGCCGCCCCGCCGCCCGGTTCGCCGCAATAACTTTACCAGCCTGCGCCACCAGTTCGCCGGGAAGGTTTGTGTCGATGGTCTTGCTCACGGATTTTCTCCGGGCGCGCAAATGCGGAAAGGCGAATCGCCCGGTCCGGTATTTTCCGATCGCGCTCCGATCTGTATGAATGTCACGAACAGGCTGGCGAAATTCTCGACCGGCAGCGGTTCGAGCGCATCGAAAATATCGTTGGCGATGGGGCAGCTTTCGGCATCGAGCTGCTGCGCCACCGCGACCGTCATACCGGTCTCGAAGGCATCGAGGACGGCGTCATTGTCGAACAGGCCAGGAAACGGGTTGTCCTCGCCGTCGAAGGCGATTTTTTCGGCAATGGCGACAGCCTGCGGGCGGGCGTCGCTAGCAGCGGGCGCATAGCGTGACGCCATGGCGTCGCCACGCCCGGTCAGCGCCGCTCCGGCCGGCAGGAAGCCGCTGCATCGCTGGCGAATGCTCTGGATCAGCGAAGGGGCGAGCGCCGTCACGACGATTTCAGCCTCTCCCCGCGTGACGCAGCCGGTCTGGGCGATGGCACCGGAGGGCACAGCGAGGGCCACGATCGCCACGATATAAATCCGCATTCTCACTCTTCTATCTCCTTGCCAGTACCAGCGTCGCCACCGCTTGGGCCGCGATGCCTTCGCCACGCCCTGTAAAGCCGAGCCGTTCGGTTGTCGTGGCTTTGACGCTGACAGATTTTTCGGGCATCGCAAGAATTTCCGCGATACGGGCGCGCATGGCGTCGCGATGCGGGCCGATTTTCGGCGCTTCGCAGACGATCGTGACATCGAGATGCGCGATTGCGAGGCCGTGCGACTTTGTCAGATCGCCCGCATGGCGGAGAAAACCATCGGACCCCGCGCCTTTCCATTGCGGGTCGCCCGGCGGGAAATGATCGCCGATATCGCCCTCCGCCAGTGCGCCGAGGATCGCGTCGGTCAGCGCATGGAGCGCCACATCGGCATCGGAATGTCCCGCAAGGCTGCGATCATGCGCGATCCGGATGCCGGCGAGCCAGATATGATCGCCGGGAGCGAAAGCATGGACATCGAAGCCCATGCCGGTGCGAACAGTGCCGTGCGCCGTGTCCTGCTGGTCGAAATCATCGGCGAAGGTGAGTTTTTTGAGTGCCCTGTCTCCTTCGACAGTGGCGATGGTATGGCCCGAGGCGCGGGCGATTTCGGCATCGTCAGTCGCGGGCCGGTCCCGGTTCCACGCCCGGTGCGCCTGTAAAATCGATTCGAACGCAAAGGCCTGCGGCGTCTGGACTGTCACGAAATCCTCGCGGCGCACGGTTTGCCCGTCCTTGCCCGCAAGACTGTCGGTCACCGGCAGCACCGGAATGGCACCGACATGCGTTTCGCAGGCAGCCAGCAGCCGCTCTATCACCGCACCCGGCACGAAAGGCCGCGCCGCGTCATGGATCAGCACGATGTCCGTCGGCCCGCTTTCGGCAATGGCCTCCAGCCCGTTCAGAACAGACCCCTGTCGCGTCGTGCTTCCGGTAACCGGAGCGGGGAGGGGACGCTCGCCGATGGCCTCGCTATAGAGCCTTTGCTGGCCATCGCCGATAACCGCCCGCACCGCGTCGATGGCGCTGTGTCCCGCCAGACTGTCGATGGCATGGGCGAAAACAACCTTTCCCTCGAACTCTCGATATTGCTTCGGCTTTTCCCCGCCCGCGCGTTCGCCCGAACCGGCGGCGACGATCAGGGCGGTGACATGCGGTTTCGCGTCCATGCGATGCGCTTTAGCCAGCCCTGGCTTGCCCGCCAACGGGTTTCTCCCTAAATGCTGCGCCGCAATGCCCCGTTTGAAATCCATCGCCATCGGCCCCGAGACAATCGACATGCCGGTGATCCTCGCGCCGATGACCGGCGTGACGGATCGCCCGTTCCGCCGTCTGGTGCGCCGCTATGGCTCGGGCCTCAATGTGACGGAGATGATCGCCAGCCAGGCGATGATCCGCGAAACCCGGCAATCGATCCAGAAAGCATCCTGGGATCCCATTGAGGAGCCGGTCTCGATGCAGCTTGCCGGGTGCGAACCGGGGGTTATGGCCGAGGCGGCGAAGCTGAATGCGGATCGCGGCGCGGCGATTATCGATATCAATATGGGTTGTCCGGTCAAAAAAGTGGTCAATGGCGATGCGGGATCGGCGCTTATGCGCGACCTGCCGCTCGCCGCGAAACTGATCGAGGCGACGGTCGATGCTGTGAACATTCCGGTGACGGTAAAAATGCGCACCGGATGGGACGATAGCAGCCGTAACGCCCCCGAACTCACCCGCATCGCCCAGGATCTCGGCGCGAAGATGATAACGGTGCACGGCCGCACCCGCTGCCAAATGTATAAGGGCCACGCCGATTGGGCCTTTGTTGCCGAAGTCGTCGATGCCGTGTCGATCCCGGTCATCGTCAATGGCGATATCTGTTCGATAGAAGATGCGGAGGAAGCATTGCGCCAGTCGGGTGCCGATGGTGTGATGGTCGGGCGCGGTGCCTATGGCAAACCGTGGCTGCTCTCCCAGATGATGCACTGGTTCGCGACCGGCGAGCGGCGGCCCGATCCGTCGCTCAACGAACAATATCGGGTGATCGACGGACATTATCGCGACATGCTGGAACTGTATGGCGAGGATGTTGGCGTCAAGGTGTCACGCAAACATGTTGGCTGGTACACCAAAGGCCTGCCCGGATCGGCGGAATTCCGCAATCGCACCAACCAGGAAATGAACCCGGAAATCGTTTTACAGATGCTCGCCGATTTCTATGGTCCGTGGCTCGACAAGGTTGCGGCATAGGCGCGAGCACATCGTCAGGCGGCCCCCGATACGCGACCAGACGTGAACAACTGTGTTTTATCTGCAACGCCGCTGTGATAGTCGCGCAACTATGGCGAGCGAAGCGATTGGCAGCGATTTGGAGAGCGGTGGCGGCAGCCTGAGAACTCTGACGCGCAAACGCTGGTTCATCCCGTCGATAGAACTGATGACGCTGGCGGTGTTCTTTGTCATGTGCGTCGTCGCCTATTTCGTGCTGACCGGGCGCGGTTCTTCGGATTTCCTGCTGACGCCGTTGCTGACTGCCGCATTGCTCGTCGCGGTGCTGGTGCCGGCGATGTTCCTGATGGTGCTGATGGCGCGGCGGATCGCGAAGGGCAGGGCGGCCCGTTCGCCGATCGGCGGCGATGGCCGGCTCCATGTTCGGCTGGTCGCTATTTTTTCAGGAATTGCGGCAATCCCGACCCTGCTGGTCGTCATCTTCGCCTCGGTGTTGTTCCAGTATGGTGTCGAATTCTGGTTTTCTGACCGCGCGCAGGCGACTCTCGAGAATGCCGGTCAGCTGGCGCAGGATTTTTATGTCGAGAGTCTGGAGGATGTCGAAGCCGAAACAGTGACGATGGCGTCCGACCTCGAACCCTATATCGAGCTGGGGTCGTTCGAAGACCCGATTTTTGTCGAGAACTTCGCCTACCAGGTGTATGCGCGCGAATTGACCGATGCCGCGATATTCGCTGTCGGCGAGGACGGCGAGCTGCGCACTCTGGCGCTGGCGAATCCGGAAGACGATACGCTTGAGCAACGCCTGAACGATGCGTCCTTTGCCCGGCTCGAAACA
>JBGTHW010000012.1:0-11899 GCA_041746035.1 Parasphingopyxis sp. | reverse complement strand
CTCCGGTATCTCCGCGCCTTCCGGCAGGCTCACATCCAGACCGGAACCGGGCGCGAATATCGTGCCCATTGCCAGCCCCAGCCAGACAGCGATCTGGCCCGTCACCACGAACAGCAACAGCGCCCGCCCGCCGACACTGCCGAGCTTGCGCAAATCGCCGATCGCTGCGACCCCCGAAACCAGCGAGAAAAAAATCAGCGGTACGACCAGCATCTTGATCGAGCTGATAAAGAAATCGCCAATCCACTTAATGCTTTCCGCCCCCGGCCCCCAGAGCAGGCCGACCGCGACACCGAGGATCAGCGCACCGACGACGCGCTGCCAGAGCGGAATGTTAAACCAGAATTTCATAACGCAAACTCTCCCCGCCCTTGGACGGGGTCTTTGCTAGAGCCGCACCTGCAATCCTGCAACACCTACGCGAACAGGAAGGCTATCGTGGAGCAGGTGGTAAGGCCCACGACGAAGGTCAGCGGCAGGCCGGCCTTGAGAAAATCGGTGAACCGGTAATTGCCCGCCGCATAGACCAGCGTATTGGTCTGATAGCCGATCGGCGTCGCGAAACTGGCCGAGGCGGCGAACATGACGGCGATCACCAGCGGACGCGGATCGACGCCGAGCTGCTGGGCAAGGCCAATCACGATGGGCGTGACGATCACGGCGACGGCATTGTTGGTGACGATCTCGGTCAGCAGCACCGACAGGAGATAGACGACGAAGATCAGCGCCCAGGGCGGGGCAGAAACAAGAAACGGAACAGCCATCTGGACAACAATATCGACACTGCCCGCCCGTTCGAGGCCCAGGCCGACCGCCAGCATCGCGAAAATCAGGATTAGCACATTGCCGTCGATGGACCCCCACGCCTCTTCCGCATCGATGCAGCGTGCCGCCAGAATCGCGCCCATGGCAAGAATAGCGGCCATCGCGATGGACACGATATTAAGCGCGGCAAGCAGCACGACAGCAGCCAGGGCGAGGATCGCAACCGGTGCGCGGTCGCGACGGAATTCGCGGGTTCTGGTCTGACCGACGCCGAGCAGATTGGGGTTCTCGTACATCCGGCGAATGGCGTCCTCGGAGCCGGTTACCAGCAGCCTGTCGGCGGCGCGCATGCGGACATTCGGCAGGTCCGGGCCCGGCGAATGCCGGTGGCGCGTAATGCCCAGGATACGCACGCGCAGACGGCTGAGAAAGGGAATATCCGCGAGACGGCGACCGAGACTCGGGTGGCTCGGCGCGATGGTCGCCTCGACCAGCGCCTCGCTGTTCGCGCTCGGGCCATTCAGACCCGCGATGCCCATTTCGAACTGCGCCGTCCGCCGCAGCGTCAGCAATTCGGTCATGTCGGTGCGGATGACGATCTGATCCGCCGCCATCGCCACTTCGTCGGGCAGATCGTGCCGGATAAACCGCCCGTCGCGCTTGATCGAGAGCACCTTGACCCGGCTGGGACCGAGCGCGGCCAGCTCGCCATAATTCCTGCCTATCACCTCGCTGTCGTCGAGCACCGTCAGCTCGGTCAGGAAATCGGTGCCCTCCTCGCTGCGATAAAGCGAATCAGGATCGTCCTTGGGCAACAGGAACGGGCCGAGTATGGCGAGAACGGTGGCACCGGCGGCCCCGGAAATCAGCCCGTAAATCGTGATCTCGAAAATGCCGAACGGCTCCAGCCCCTCCTCGCGCGCCACGGCATCGACCAGCAGGTTCGTCGATGTGCCGATCAGCGTCATCATGCCGCCCATGATGCAGATATAGGAGAGCGGGATCAGCAGCCGCTTGCTGGCGATGCCGGTCGCGGCGGCGAGCCGGGCGATAATCGGGATCATGACGAGCACGACCGGCGTGTTGTTCATGAAAGCCGAGGCGACGAAAGCGCCGAAAAACAGTTCGACAATCGCAAGCCTCGGATGTTTCGAAGCCCGCGACACAATCCCGCGCGCGATGGCGTCGATCGTGCCGGTGCGCAACAGCGCGCCCGACAGCACGAACATCGCGCCGATGGTGATCGGCGCGGGGTTGGAGAAGACCGACAGCAGGCTCTCCGAATCGAGAATGCCAAGGAACAAAAAGGTGCATGCCCCGAACAGCGCCACAACCGCCGCCGGGAAGCGTTCGAAGACGAAGGCAGCGAACATCGCGGCCAGTATGATCAGCCCGATGATCGCCTTATGCGCTTCGATAAATGCCTGTATATATTCCAAAGCCCAAGCCCCCAGCGCGCGCTCTTATCACCCGCATTGCGCGCGGTGAAGCACCATTTGATCCAGCACGTCTATGGAGCTGTTACGCCAATTCATCGCTTATCCGACGAGTTGACCGTCCGGACCGATAATTCGCGTGCAAGATGCGCTTGCCGAAAGCCTTTTCCGGTCAGGAGGCGCTTGAAATCAGGCATATTATCAAAGTGCTGTAACTGAATGGCGAAATAATTCACCCATTCGAGGACGGCCAGTAGCGCAAGAGCCGACAAGGCGATGCGGACGGGCTGGTCGCTTTGCGTCCAGCCAATTCCAGCGGCGATGGCAGCGAGAACGACAAATAGCAGCGAAAGCGGACGAACGATGCGCGCCACACGGACCAGCGAGCGCATCGGCGTTCTATTCCCTCGCAGTCCGGCGAGCAGCGCAAACCAGTATCCCGCTCCAACCGCAAGCAACAGGCAGGCCGGGGCGAGGACCGCCGCATATAGTGCGATATCGGTCCAATCACCGGGAGGAGCCACCCACAGCGCAAGGGCCGGAACAAGAAACACGCACCCGGCCTCCATTTTCCAATAGCCCTCCAGGCGCTTGAGCAACGCTTCACGGCGACCGGCGGCCATCATCCGCATTGCGCGCGGTGAAGCATCATTTGATCGGCCAATACAAGCGCCATCATCGCTTCGACGACAGGCACACCGCGAATTGCGACGCATGGATCGTGACGCCCCTTGGTGACGATATCCGCCGCCTGGCCATCGCGGGTGACGGTTTGGACCGGCGTGAGAATCGAGCTGGTCGGTTTGAAAGCAACCCGGCAGACCACCGGCTCGCCCGTAGTAATACCGCCGAGGATGCCACCGGCATTGTTCGATAGAAACTCCGGCCTTCCGTCGCCGGGCCGCATCTCGTCGGCATTTTCCGCACCGGATATTCGCGCGGCCTCGAAGCCGTTGCCGATCTCGACGCCCTTGGTGGCGTTGATTGTCATCATTGCGCAGGCCAGTTCGCTATCGAGCTTGGCATAGACCGGCGCGCCCCATCCAGCGGGGACTCCGGTGGCCACGCATTCCGCGATGGCCCCGAGCGAATTACCGGTCTTGCGCGCCGCATCGACAGCCGTTTCCCACTCGGCGGCGGCTTCGGCATCGGGGCCGAAAAACGGATTGGCATCGATTGCGGCATCCTCGAATCGCGCGCGGTCTATGCGAATACCGCCGAGTTCTGTCAGATAGCCCCGAATGCGTACCCCATCGCCGATAACCTTGCGCGCGACAGCCCCCGCCGCCACCCGCGCCGCCGTCTCCCGCGCCGAAGATCGTCCGCCGCCGCGATAATCGCGAAACCCGTATTTCGCGTCATAGGTGTAATCGGCATGGCCGGGGCGATAGGTTTCCGCGATCTCCGAATAATCCTTTGACCGCTGGTCGACGTTCTCGATCGTCAGATGGATCGGTGTGCCGGTCGTCTTGCCCTCGAACACGCCGGACATGATCCGCACCGCGTCCGGCTCCCGCCGCTGCGTGGTGAATTTGGATTGCCCCGGACGGCGCTTGTCCATCCAGGGCTGGATGTCGTCTTCAGAGAGCTCGATCCCGGGCGGGCAGCCATCGATAACGACGCCCAAGCCCGGCCCGTGGCTCTCGCCCCAGGTCGTAAACCGGAAAACATGGCCGAAACTGTTGTAGCTCATTAGCCCCCGAATATGGCAAAAGCCGGAGCATAGTGCGCTTCGCCGGCTCTGGGCAATGCAAAAGCATCGTCGAGAACCAGTGCCTGGAAGTCTTTCCCGGCATAGGGCGAGGCGAAAGGCCGGGCGGTTTCCGGCGCAAAACCGAAACGGCTATAATAGCCGGGATCGCCGAGCACGAAGATCATCGCGATATCCTTCTCCCTGGCGTGCTCGATGGCGGCGCGGATAAGCTGCGAGCCGATGCCCTGCCGCTGACAGTCGGGCAGCACGGAGACCGGCCCGAGCGCCGCGGCGGTAATTTCCTCGCCATCGCCGCTCACCCGCATCTTGCTCAACATCAGATGGCCGAGCGCCGCATCGTCCTTCTGGAAAAGCAGCGAACAAACCACATCGTGTGCGCGCCATACTGCATCGACCAGCCGCGATTCGGTGTGGGTCGGGAAAGCGCTCCGGGTAATCTTCTGGACCGTCTTGAGTTCACCGGCGTGTTCGGTCCGTATTGTGCCTTCGGTCTCCATCTGCCTACTCCATAAACTCGATCCGGTTGCCAAACGGATCGTCGCAAAAAATCCGCGCACACCCGTCTATCGGGTCGGCACTCTCAAAAGTGATAGCACAGGATAGCAGGCGATGGGTTAAAACATTCAGATCGGATGTAATAAAAGCCGGATGTGCCTTGCGCGCCGGAAGAAAGTCTGTCTCGACGCCAAGATGCACGCGCAGATCGCCGCTTTCGAACCAGCAGCCGCCATTGGCCTTCAGGTCTTCGGGCTTTTCGCGCTCCGCAATGCCCAGCACATCGCCGTAAAATGCCCGCGCCGCATCCTCGCCGCCCTCCGGCATCGCCAGCTGGACATGATGGATCGCGCGGATCATTTCTCCAGCGCGATATCCGGCGCGTCCTCGGCTTTCATGCCGATAACATGATAGCCCGCATCGACATGATGGGTTTCGCCGGTCACGCCGCTCGCCAGATCGCTCAGCAGATACAGCCCCGCCCCGCCGACATCCTCGATCGTCACATTGCGCCGCAGCGGTGAATTCAGTTCGTTCCATTTAAGGATATAGCGGAAATCGCCGATGCCGGACGCCGCGAGCGTCTTGATCGGGCCGGCCGAGATTGCATTCACCCGGATATTGTCCGGCCCCAGATCCATCGCCAGATACTGCACGCTGGTCTCCAGCGCCGACTTCGCCGGACCCATGACATTGTAATGCGGCACGACCTTCTCCGCGCCATAATAGGTCAGCGTCAGGATCGATCCACCATCCGGCATCATTGCGCTGGCACGCTTCGTCACCGCGACCATCGAATAGACCGAGATATTCATCGTCATCAGGAAATTATCGAGGCTGGTATCGACATATTTGCCGCGCAGCTCGTTCTTGTCGGAAAAGCCGATGGCATGGACGAGGAAATCGATGGTTTCCCAGCGGTCGTTCAGCGTCGCGAATGCTGCATCGAGCGCATCCATGTCCGATACATCGCATTCGATCAGAAAATCCTGCCCCAGGCTCTCGGCCAGCGGGCGTACGCGTTTCGCCAGCGCCTCGCCCTGATAGCTGAACGCGATTTCCGCGCCATGTTCGGCGAGTTGCTGCGCGATACCCCAGGCCAGCGATTTGCTGTTCGCGAGCCCCATAATCAGCCCGCGCTTGCCTTCCATCAATCCCGTCATTCCGGTTCCTCGATATTACCCTGTGTTGGAGCGGCTTCCTTTAGCTCGCTTTCGGGCACTTCCGCCAGTGCCGCGTTCAGTTGCGCCCCGACCACGACGCCCAGCCCGATGACAAAGAAAAACATCAGCGCCAGCATCACACCCGCCAGACTGCCATAGGTGAGGTCGTAACCGGCGATAACGGACAGCGCCACCGGCATCAGCGCTGTCGTGCCCAGCCACCAGACGGTCACCAGCAGCGCCCCGGGCCATTTCGGATATTGGCGGGAGCGATATTCGCGCGGCGTCAGCGACCAGAAAACAAGATACAGCGCCCCGAACATCGCAACTGCCGGAACCAGCCGCGCGACGCTGAACAACAGGCGATACCCTTCCAGAAACGGCAACACCCGATAAATAAACTCCTGAATGCCGGTTAGCACTACCTGCATCGCGAAGCCGAACAGCGCGAGGAGCACCGCGCCGATAATCAGGCCTATCGAATACAGGCGATATTCATAGAAAGGTCGGCCATACGGTGTGCCATAGGCGCGGCGCAGTATCTCGCGGATCGTCTCGATAAAGCTCGCTGTCGTCCACAGCCCGACTGCCGCGCCGAACCACAGAAGATTGCCGGTACGCGCAGTCAGTACGGCCGCGATGGGATCGCGCAAGGTGGCGGCGACGCTGGGCGGCACGGTTTGGAGAAATCCCGTCACCGCCTGCAGGCCGTCCTCGGTCTGGCCGAACAGCTGCGCCAGCGCGGCGATGACGATGAAAAAGGGAAACAGCGTCAGCAGCGCCATGAAGGCGAGGTTCCCCGCATGGATAAATCCCTCGGCGATGGTGCCGTTGACGACACGCTTGGAGATTTCCCAGCCATAGGTGTAGCGCGACGGGCGTTCTTCGATTTCTCCCGTGCGCGCCCGGACCAGCGCCAGCCGTTTCCGGGCTTCCGGGGACTGGCTGGCTTCCTGCGTCAAATGTCAGATACCCAGCGCCGAACGCGGATTTTGCGGTCTGACGGGTTTCCAGTCTTTGACGAATTCGGTCAGCGCCGCGTCGTTTTCCGGCAGGTCGATCTCCAGCTTAACCAGCTGGTCGCCGCGCCCGCCCGACGCTTTGGGAAAGCCCTTGCCCTTGAGCCGCAGCGTTTTGCCCGACGCCGCGTTCTTCGGCACGGTCAGCATCACCTGGCCATCGACGGTCGGCACCTTGATCTTCGCCCCCAGCACCGCCTCGTCGAGTCCGATCGGCAGATCGAGCCGGATATCGTCGCCGTCGCGTTCATAAAAGGGATGCGACTTGACGGTAATCGCGACCAGCGCATCGCCATTGCCGCCCGGGCCTTCCCCGCCCTGGCCGGAAAGTTTCATCTGCTTGCCGTTTACTGCTCCGGCGGTGAGCTTCAGGTCGATGGTCTTGCCGCTGGACAGGGTAATGCGCTGCGTATCGAGCCGTGCCGCATCCTCGAAATTCACCGCCAGCCGGTACGCCACATCCGCGCCCTTTTGCGGAGGTGCTTGCCGTCCGCCGAAGCCCCCGAACGGTCCACCGCCACCCCGCTGGCCACCGCTGCTCCTGAACAGCCCTTCGAAAATATCGCCGAGATCGCCAGCATCCCCGCCCGAATATTCATAATGCGTACCGCCCGGTCCGCGCCGGAAACCGCCACCGCCCGGAGACGATCCGCCCATCCCCGCAAACGGATGTGTCGGATTGCCGTCGCCATCGATCTCGCCCCGGTCGAACTGGGCGCGCCTGTGCTTGTCGGAAAGCAGATCATACGCATTGGTGGCTGCGGAGAATTTGCCCGCTGCCGTCGGATTATCCCTGTTTTTGTCCGGATGAAACGCCTTGGCGAGTTTCCGGTACGCCTTCTTGATGTCCGCCTCGCTCGCGCCGCGTTCGACGCCGAGGGTGCTGTAAGGATCTGCTGCCATAGGGTCCGTTTCGTCTATCACGCGGCTTTAGCCAACTGTTGTATATATGCAACAGTTTAGATGGGAAGAAGTTTCCCGCTTTTCAAGCGGCTGCCGGAACGCCCGCTCGCGCCGATTGGCTCTGCCGGATGATAGCGAAAATCGGCAATCCGAATGGCCCCGGCATGAAAATCGCGACGAGGATCGGTGCCGCCCCAACCGATGAGCGCGAACTGGTTGGCGAGGCAAAAAAATGGTGTCCCAGGGCATTGTATTTTCTCCTGCGTCATTCCCGCTGTCCTCCACCATTCCCGCTTTCGCGGGAATGACGTGGGGAGCAATTGGCTGGACTGTTAGTTGCTAATGGCTAGAGAAAATTCCCATGCCCGAGCCCGACCTCAAAAACCGCCGCCCGCTCGCCTCGCGCGGCATGGGCTGGGCATCGGCGGCGGCGAAGGCGATGCTGGCTGTCGGCCTCACCCCGAATGCAATCTCGGTTATCGGCATCGGTTTCGCCGCACTTGGCGCATGGGCCTTCGTTTATGCGCCGCAATATCCCTGGCTCTATCTCGCCGCCGCGCTCGGCGTCCAGTTGCGGCTGCTCTGCAATATGCTCGACGGCATGGTCGCAGTCGAAGGTGGCAAGGCATCGGCGACCGGGCCGCTCTATAATGAAGCCCCCGATCGGATCGAGGATGCGCTGCTGTTGGTCGCGGCGGGCTATGCGACGCCGCTCTGGTGGATCGGCTGGCTGGCCGCATTGCTCGCCTTCATGACCGCCTATGTCCGCGCGCTCGGCGGCTCGATGGGGTTCGCGCAGGATTTCAGCGGCCCCATGGCCAAGCCGCACCGGATGGCGGCGCTGACGCTCGGCTGCCTGCTGGCGCTCGGCGAATATCTCGCGGGCGCATGGTATAATCTGCCCGGCATGGTGCTGGTGGTCATCGCCACGGGAACGGCGTTCACCGTCGTCCGCCGCCTCCATCATATCGCCAGCCAGCTGCGGGCCGCAGCCCGGTGATCCGCATCCTGATCATCGCGCTCACGCGCTTTCTGGTCGGCGGACATCCGCGCTGGGTCGGCAGCAATCCGTCCTCGCGCCAGCGCATCTATTTCGCCAATCATGGCAGCCACCTCGATACGGTGTTGCTGTGGAGCGCCCTGCCGACCGATATGCGCGCCACTACCCACCCGGTCGCCGCCGCCGATTACTGGGGCAAGAACGCGGTCACGCGCTATTTTTCGATGCACATCCTCAATGCGGTGCTGCTCGACCGCAAGGCACCGCGCGGCACCGATCCGCTCCAGCCCTTGCGCGACGTGCTCGACAAGGGAGAATCGCTGATCATCTTCCCCGAGGGCACGCGCGGGAGCGAGCGGCTGCCCGGCGATTTCAAGGCGGGGCTCTATCATCTGGCGCAGGACTATCCCGGCGTGGAGCTGATCCCTGTCTATCTCGAAAATCTCAGCCGCGCCTATCCCAAGGGCGCGCTCGTGCCCGTCCCGATAACATGCTCAGCCCGCTTCGGTGCGCCAATTGCGCTTGGCGAGGGCGAGGGCAAGCCCGCCTTCCTGACCCGCGCCCGCGAGGCGATGGTGGCGCTCGCCTGATGGACGACCGCTTCTTCTATCTCTTCGCGGGCGTTGGCGGCATCCTGCTGCTCGCCTCGGTGATCGGCTTCGTGCTGGCGAAAACCGTCAAGAGCGAGGGCGGGCGCGAGACCGTCCGCAACCTCAACGAACGCGTCCGCGCCTGGTGGGTAATGGTTATCATCTTCGCCGTCGCCTTTGCCTTCGGCAAGATCGTCACGCTCGTTCTGTTCGGCCTGACCAGTTTCTATTGTCTGCGCGAATTCATCTCGCTGACCCCGACCCGCGCGGCGGATAACGGCCCGCTCGCCTTCGCGTTCTATGTTTTCCTGCCGCTGCAATATTATCTGATCGGCATCGAATGGGCCGCGCTGTTTACCATCTCGATTCCGGTCTATGCCTTCCTACTGCTCCCCGCTGTCGCGACGACCAAGGGCGAGACCACCGAATTCCTGCTGCGCAGCGCCAAGATCCAGTGGGCGCTGATGCTGACTGTTTACTGCATCAGCCACGCCCCGGCGCTGCTGATC
Organism: Parasphingopyxis sp.; assembly: GCA_041746035.1. Taxonomy (GTDB): domain Bacteria; phylum Pseudomonadota; class Alphaproteobacteria; order Sphingomonadales; family Sphingomonadaceae; genus Parasphingopyxis. The sequence goes on along the minus strand of JBGTHW010000012.1, from coordinate 2,305 downwards.
CTTAATATCCCGGGCTTCGAGGGGCAGAATTTCCTGCTGCTGTTCTTCCTGATCGCCATCGTCCAGCTGAGCGACATTCTTCAGTATGTCTTCGGCAAGCTGTTCGGCAAACACAAGGTCGCCCCGCGTGTCAGCCCGGCCAAGACCTGGGAAGGCCTGATCGGCGGCGGCCTGAGCGCGACGGCGGTTGGAGCGGGACTGTTCTGGATCACGCCCTTCACGCCGCTGGAGGCAGCAGGCATGGCCCTCGCCATCGTCATCGCCGGTTTCATGGGCGGGCTGGTGCTCTCCGCCGTCAAACGCTCGCTCGGCGCGAAAGACTGGGGCACGATGATCGAAGGCCATGGCGGCGCGCTGGACCGCATGGATTCGGTAAGCTTCGCCGCGCCGCTCTTCTTCCATCTGTGCAATTATTTCTATGCGGTTTAGTCGGAGGCATCATGCAAATTGAGACACATAACGATTGGAAGCATCTGCTCTTCTATCTTGGTTTGGCACTACTCACTTACCACGAACTCGACGCCGTAGCTCGTCATGAATGGCGCATACTTCCCGGGCTGAGTTTGCTTGATGACGGTCCGGCGATGGCTGTTTTCATTCTTGCGCACATCCCCCTGTTTGCAATTTTGTTTTGGCTAACCGGCCACAGGGTGGATGCGATCCGCGACAGAAGCCAGTTCGTCGTTGATCTTTTTCTGGTCATTCACGGCTTCATACATTTTGCTCTCTCGGGCCATCCTTTATATGAATTCAAACCTCCGATCGAGACGATCACAGTCTATGGCGGTGCTATTATCGGCATCCTACACGGGGCTTTACTTCTGTCTCGTCACGCTAAATTTAAGCGCAACCAATAATTCATGAATTTCCCCCTCACCATCGTCGCGCTCTGGTCTCTCGGCGAGTCCATTGTGTGGTTCATCGTCGCCGATGTGCCGATCAGTTATGTCGCGGTGAGGCGCGGCTGGCGGTGAGCCACGCGTCATCGCCGTTGGCGTCGCGATACCGGGCGAGGTGCTGCTCTATTAATGGAAAGACAGCGATCCTGAAGCGGTGCGCGTTATGCCGACCACCCTGCCCGCCATCAATGCAGACTCCGTCGAACAAACAGCGGAGAATTTTCATCGCGGCAATTTATCAGCGATTCTCTGAAGCTAATCCAGCGGCGTCTCATGGCGCAGGAAAAAATCCATCATCGCACGCGATGCGTCGGGGCCGGACGGATCGGTGTAGAAACCGCTGTTGTCGCCGCCCGACCAAGCATGGCCGCTGCCATGGATAGACCATTGCTCGACCAGGATATTCCCCCCTTCATCGATCCTCATGGATCGGGTGAAGCGGCGTCCGCCTTCGCTGACCCCGCTCTCTTCCTCGATCCGCAGGGGGACGCCCGCTGCCGCCGAGGCATTCGCGACAATCTCTTCGCTGTTGTCGCCATGGACGGTGGTATCGCGATCGCCATGGAAGGTGATGACAGGCACAAAGCCTGCCGGTCCCGTGCTCGTGCGCTTCCCGGCGCTGCGGCCGAGGCTGCCTCCGGCGCGCCGCATCGCCATCATGGCGCTCGGCAAATTTCGCGCGGCGCCGAAGGCGAGGCCCGAATGAATGCCGACCGCCGCATAAAGATCGGGATAATTCGCCGCCATGATGGCTGCGGTCGCGCCGCCAGCGGACAGACCCGCCACATAGATCCGCTGCCGGTGGCATTCATGCTCCGCCATCGCCTCGCGCGTTATGCCGGCGATAAGGGCGGGTTCGCCCCGGTCGCGTTGCTGATCGCCCGGCCGGAACCAGTTCCAGCATTTCGCGCCATTCGCCGACGATGTCTGCGCGGGATAGGCGACAACGCATCCCAGTTCGTCCGCCAGCCGGTTCATCCCGGTGCCGCGCGCGAAATCGTCGGGCGACTGGCTGCATCCATGCAGCATGACGACCAGCGGCGGTCGGTCAGCCAGACTGGCGGGCACATAGCATTTATAGTCCAGTGTCCCGCCGTCGCCGACATAGGTTCGCCTGAGGAATTCTCCACTATTATTTATCGGTTTTGCAGGTCGCGCAGCCGGTCTTTGCCTGGCCGCAGGCCGTGCCCGCGCAGTTTTCGGAGGCCTGGATGTCTTGGCTGGCGACAGGGTCTCCTGCGTCGCTCCAGCATCGACCAGCGACTTGATTTCGGAAAATTCTGCCTCCTCCGCCTCGACTTCCACCGGCTCGGAATGCGTGTCCCCGGACAGCATGCGCTGGATCAGCATTGTCGCTTCTCCCACGCGTCCTTCCCGTGTAAGGCGCGTGGCTTCGGTCATCATGG
>JBGTHW010000011.1:0-22371 GCA_041746035.1 Parasphingopyxis sp. | reverse complement strand
TTTTAAGTCTTCAGCGTCTACCGGTTCCGCCACGTCCGCATCGCAGGACGGCGTGGCCCAAACGGTGCCGGTCGGTCAATAGAATTTGCAGGCGGGTCGGCGCGCCGGGCCGCTATTTAACGTTCAGCCGCTCGCGCATTTCCTTGCCGGGCTTGAAATAGGGAACCCGCTTTGCCGGCACCTGAACCGATTCTCCGGTACGCGGGTTACGCCCGGTCCGCGCCTTGCGCTGGCGCGTCGAAAATGCGCCGAAGCCGCGCAACTCGACCCGGCCGCCATTGGCGAGCTGATCGACAATCGTATCGAAAAACGTATTGACCAGTTTTTCGACATCCTTCGCCGAAAGTTCGGGATTGTCGGCAGCAATTTTCTGAACGAGTTCGGATCGTATCATGGTTCTTTTTCTCCCCTCCATGGGCGCGAAACCGACAGAAATGGCGACGCCAGCCGGGCCGTCAATTGGCTTATGCCAGCGTTCCGGTTTTGGAACGATTTCAAGCCGAGTCGGAAATAATCCTTATCGACTATCATAAAATAATGGAATCGGGGAAGATTTTTTCGACGAAATTTGGGGCAGACGCGACGAATCGTGCATTTGCAAGACTCTGCAATGCGCGAATCGCCGCTGTTTTGGTCCGTTTATTCCTCGTCGCCGCTCTTTTGCTTCAGTGCTTCGCCGAGAATATCGCCAAGGCTTGCGCCCGAATCGGTCGAACCATATTGCGCGACAGCCTGCTTCTCTTCGGCCGCCTGAAGGGCCTTGATCGAGAAGTTCGGCTTCTTTGAGCGGTCGAACCCGACAACCATTGCATCGAATTTCTGGCCGACCTGGAAACGGTCCGGACGTTGTTCGTCGCGATCCTGGCCGAGATCGGAACGGCGGACGAAGCCGGTGGGGCCATCGTCGCCGACCTGCACTTCCAGGCCGCCATCGCGAATATCGAGAACATTGACCGTCGATACGCTGCCCTTGCGGAGGTTGCCATCGCTGGTGGTGGCCCCGCCGCGTTCGAGCTGCTTCATGCCGAGGCTGATGCGCTCTTTTTCGGGATCGACATCGAGCACCACGGCTTTGACGGTCTCGCCCTTGTGATGGAGGTTGAGCGCTTCCTCGCCGGACATGCCCCAGCTGATGTCCGACATATGGACCATGCCATCGACATCTCCTTCGAGGCCGACAAACAGGCCGAATTCCGTGGCGTTCTTGACCTCGCCCTCGACTTCGGTGCCGACCGGGAATCTCTCGGCGAAGGTATCCCAGGGATTATGCTGGGCCTGTTTGAGGCCAAGGCTGATCCGGCGCTTTTCCTCATCGACCTCAAGGACAACCACCTCGACCTGTTCGCTGGTCGAAACGATCTGGCCCGGATGAACGTTCTTCTTGGTCCAGCTCATTTCGGAAACATGGACAAGGCCCTCTATGCCCGATTCCAGTTCGACGAAGGCACCATATTCGGTGATGTTGGTGACCCGGCCGGTGAATCTGGCGTCGAGCGGGTATTTCGCGGACGCGCCTTCCCACGGATCGGTCTCGAGCTGTTTCATGCCGAGGCTGATACGCTGCGTCTCGCGATTGATGCGGATAATCTGGACGGTCGTCTTGTCGCCGATATTGACCATTTCGGAGGGGTGATTGATTCGCTTGTAGCTCATATCGGTGACATGGAGCAGGCCGTCGATGCCACCGAGATCGACGAACGCGCCATAATCGGTGATGTTCTTGACCACGCCTTCGATCACCTGGCCCTCGGTCAGCGACTGGATGAGGTCGCTGCGCTGTTCGGCGCGGGTTTCCTCGAGGATGGCGCGCCGCGAAACTACGATATTGCCGCGTTTGCGATCCATCTTCAAGATCTGGAAGGGCTGCGGAATATCCATCAGCGGGGCGATGTCGCGGATCGGGCGGATATCGACCTGGCTGCCGGGCAGGAAGGCGACGGCCCCGCCAAGATCGACGGTAAAGCCGCCCTTGACGCGACCGAAGATCGTGCCTTCGACGCGCGCTTCCTTGTCATATTCGGCCTCGAGCGTATCCCAGGCGGCTTCGCGGCGGGCGCGATCGCGGCTGAGCTGTGCTTCGCCATGCGCGTTTTCGACGCGGTCGATATAAACCTCGACTTCGTCGCCGACGGAGATTTCGGCCTTCTGGCCGGGGCTGGCAAATTCGCGCAGCGGCACACGTCCTTCGGACTTCAGGCCGACATCGATGACTGCGAGGTCGTTCTCGATGCCCGTCACAGTGCCCTTGACCACCTGGCCTTCGAAGCTTTCGCTGCCGCCAAGTGTTTCGTTGAGCATTTTTTCAAAATCGTCGCGTGTCGGATTCGGCGCGGTTGCCATAGGTATAAAGTCCTTCAATCGTTCGTTTCAGGCCATCCGGTTGTCTCCGGAGGTCTTGGGTTGCAAAACAGAAAGGCGCGCCAAAGCCTCGGCGTTTCCACCGCTGCCTGACACGCTAATCAAAATGGGATACGGTTTTACCGCCTACCCGTGCGAGCCTCAACAAGCATAATTGCCCGCTGGACAGATGCCGATATAGTCAGATCGGACGTATCGAGCAAGTCCGCATCTTCGGCGCGCCTGAGCGGGGCGGCACGGCGTTTGCTGTCCCGGCGGTCGCGGGCGATGATATCGGCGAGGATGGCATCGTAATCCGTGCTCTCTTGCTGCGCATGGCGGCGTCTGGCCCGGATTTCGGGATGGGCGGTGACAAACAGTTTGGCGTCCGCGTCCGGCGCGATCACGGTGCCGATATCGCGTCCGTCGAGCACAGCGCCGCCAGGTTGACGAACGAAATTCCGCTGGAGCTGAACGAGCGCCGCGCGGACCTCGGGATGCACCGAAACGCGAGAGGCGTAACTGCCGGCTTCCTCGCTGCGCAATTGCGGATCGGCGAGCAGGCGGCTGGGGAAATCGACGGCGGCGAGCGCAGTGGCCGGATTGTCCGGGTTTTTGTCCGCGCGCATCACCGACATGCCGACAGCCCTGTAGAGCAGGCCGGTATCGAGATGGGGCAGGCCGTAATGCACCGCCAGCGCACGGGCGATGGTTCCTTTTCCGGAAGCGGCCGGGCCATCGACGGCAATAATCATCGCTTGTGGCTCATCCGGCGATAGCACCCAGGTCCGCCATCATCGGCGGGAAGCTGGGGAAGCTGGTGGCGATCGGGCTAATGTCGTCGATGGCGACGCCGTTTTGCGAAGCGAGGCCGGCGATCGCCATGCTCATCACGATGCGGTGATCGAAGGCGGTTTCGATGCGCGGCATAGCGTCGCTGCCCTTTAGCTTTTTGCCGCCGGTCCCGGTGATGGTCAGGCCATCGTCCGCCTCTTCCAGATTTACGCCAAGCTGTTTCAGCCCCTTCGCCATCATCGCCAGCCGGTCGCTTTCCTTGTGGCGCAGCTCGCCAAGACCGCTGGTCCTCGTATCCCCGTCCGCCAGCGCCGCCGCGACGAACAGTATCGGAAACTCGTCGATCATGCGCGGTGCGATTTCCGGGGGGATGTCGACCGCACTCAGCGCCGAATGGCGCGCGCGGATATCGGCGACGGGTTCGCCGCCGACCGCGCGAAGATTCTCGAAACTCAGATCGGCGCCCATTTCCTTCAGCACATCGAAGAGCCCGATTCGCGTCGGGTTGATGCCGACATTCTCGATCAGTATCTCGGATCGCGGGATAATCAGTGCGGCGACCAGCGGGAAGGCGGCGGAGGACGGATCGCCGGGCACGTCGATATGTTGCGGCTGTAGCTCCGCCTCGCCGGTCACGCCGATGATCCGCTCGCCGTCCGCTTCCTCGATGGAAACTTCCGCGCCGAAGCCCGCCATCATCCGTTCGCTGTGATCGCGGGTGCGTTCGGGTTCGATGACCCGGCTGATGCCCGGCGTGTTGAGCGCGGCGAGCATGATCGCCGACTTGACCTGCGCCGAGGCGACCGGCAGCCGGTATTCGATGGGAATGGCGGGCACCAGACCGTGGACCATCAGCGGTAGTCGCTCGCCGGGCGTGACCGAAAATTGCGCGCCCATCTTGGAGAGCGGCTCGATCGCCCGGCCCATCGGGCGACGGGAAAGCGAGGCATCGCCGATAAAGGTGGCGGTGATTTTGTGGCTCGCGACCAGCCCCATCAGCAGCCGCGCCGCCGTCCCCGAATTGCCCATATCGAGCGCGGTTTCGGGCTGGAGCAGGCCGCCGACGCCGACGCCATGAACCGTCCAGACGCCCTCGTCCACCCGGTCGATCTGCGCGCCCATCGCCCACAGCGCGGCTACCGTCGCGATAACGTCCTCGCTTTCCAGCATCCCCTCGATCCGGCTTTCGCCGACAGCGAGCGCCGACAGGATCAGCGCGCGATGGCTGATCGATTTGTCGCCCGGCACGCGGGCGCGGCCCTGCAGCGGACCGTGCAACACGAAGGAGCGGGTGAGGGCTTGTCGATCCATGAAAATTCCCGATTGAGCGGCGCGCCTTCGCGTGCCATGAAAAGATCGCGCGAACCGCACCCCTTGGTTTTTGACAAGTCCGGCACCATCTGGCAAGCGCGCCGCCTGATCGCGGGTTAGGCCGTATCGCATTTTCCTTATAGATTTTGAGAGAACACGCACATGGTAAAGCCGGAATGGGGCACGAAGCGGACCTGCCCGAAATGCGGGGAACGCTTTTACGATCTCGGTAAAGACGATCCTGTCACCTGCATCAACAGCGAATGCGGCGTGACCTGGGAGCCCGAGCCGGTGCTGAAATCGAAACAGCCCGTTGCGTTCGACGACAAGAAAGACGAAAAGAAAAAGGATGACAAGGATCTGTCCGGCGACGAGGAGGACGAACTGGCCGATGTCGACGAGGACGCCGAAACCAATCCCGACGACGAAGTCGATCTGGGCGGCGACGACGATATCCAGCTCGACACCAGCGGCGGCGATGACGGGAAAGAGGACGACAGCTAGGCGTTCGAGCCATCTTGCCTAAAGACGGCGTGCGCGTTACACGCGCCGCCTTGGAAATACGGGGCCGTAGCTCAGCTGGGAGAGCGCTACACTGGCAGTGTAGAGGTCAGGGGTTCGATCCCCCTCGGCTCCACCAGTCTTCGCTAAAGCTACGGCTGGCAAGTTAGCTAGAGCCACGGCTGACCGTCATCGTCCGGAGGAGTCGGGAAGCCCCTGTAGGTGCGGATTGCAAAAGTCACCATTCTGTTGCCCGTTAAGCCCGGACGCGATCCATCACCTTGCCCCGCGATCCGGGGCTGTCGATACTCTATCGACCGGCTCATCGACAAGATCGGCAAATAGCGTTTCATAGTGAATCAATGCCTGGCGCAAATCTTCGGTCGCCGCTTCCCCGCGTTCCTGCCGCACGGCGATATCGTGCGCGGCACGATAATTCTCGACGACATCGGCGTGGTCGACCGAAAGATCTTGCGAGCGCTGGCCAAAATCCGAAACCGGATAGCCGCGTGTCTGCATGACATCGCCGAGCAGTTCGTCGGCCTGCACCACGGCTTCCTTCGGATTGTCGACGAAAAGCGCCTTCACATCGGTCCAGGATGTCCGAAACCGGTCTTTGTCGGTTTGCGAAAGAGGCTGTATATCGAGCTTCTTGACGCGCTTTTCCCGCGCCGCGAGTTCGGCTTCGGCCTTCGAGCGATCGCCGCTGTCTTCGATTGTATGCTCATACTCGTCGCCAAACCGGTCCTGCAGATGCGCAGACCGCTGGCGTTTGAATATAAGCCAGCCGATAACCGCAAGCGCCAGTATGATGATGACGATCAGAATCAGAATCGTTGTGTCGATAACCATGAGCCTTGTCTCCCGAATAGGCGGTCGAATGAACACCGTGCGTCGTGACACGGATGCCGCAGCGACCGGCCACAACAGGTGAAGCCAAAGGAAAACGCGCATGACAGAACGAAAGTTCCGCATACGCAATACCATAATTCCTGGAACAAACTTCGCCTGAAAAAAGAAACCGGCAAGGGGCGGCTATCGCCTATGCCGTCTCCAGTTTTCGCTCGTCCAGAAAGCCCTCGAGACGCCCGCGAATTATCGCTTCCGCCCCTTCCATGATCCCGTCGATCAGTTGCTTGCAGGTCGGGATATCGTGAATCAGGCCGGCGACCATGCCGCAGCTCCAGGCACCGCGATCCATTTTGCCTTCCAGCATGATTTCCGGATAGACGCCGGCTACCTCGTTCAGGATATCGGCGATCTGCAAGTCGCCGCCTTTTTCCTTTTCGATTTCGAGGATCTTGTCGACTGCGTCGTTCTTGAGGACGCGCTCGGTATTGCGGATCGGTCGCATGACGAGTGCCGTGTCGAGCTCGCTCGCGGCGACAATCGCCTGTTTGACGTTATCATGGACGGGCGCTTCCCTGGTCGCGATGAAGCGCGTGCCCATATTGATGCCTTCCGCGCCCATGGCGAGGCTGGCGACAAGGCTGCGCGCATCGGCCTGTCCGCCGCTGGCCACAAACGGAATATCGAGTTCGTCGGCGGCACGGGGCAGAAGGATCATGTTCGGGATGTCGTCCTCGCCCGGATGGCCGCCGCATTCGAAACCATCGACGCTGACCGCGTCGCAGCCGATGCTCTGGGCCTTCAGGCTATGGCGAACGCTCGTGCATTTATGGATGATCTTGCAGCCCGCCTCTTTCAGGCGCGGCAGAGGCTCTTCCGGGTTGCGGCCCGCCGTTTCGACCGCCTCGATGCCGTTCGAGATAATCGCATCGATATATTCGGGATAGGGCGGGGTGGTGAAGGCGGGAAGGAAAGTGAGGTTCACGCCGATCGGCTTGTCGGTCATGTCCTTTGCCTTCCTTATCTCCCTGTCGAGATCCTCGGGCGTTTTCTGGGTCAGGCCGGTGATGATCCCGAGCCCGCCCGCTTCGGAGACCGCAGCGGCAAGCTCCGCGAAACCCACATAATGCATGCCGCCCTGGATGATCGGATGTTCGATGCCGAAAAGCTCTGTGATGCGGGTTTTCATAGCGGTGGTTCCTCTTATAGGCGTTCGCGATTCTGTTAGTCGCACTGTCGCGGCGGTTGACGTGTGCGTCAACCTTCGGTTGAACGGGGCGGGTTTTTTCAGGAGCAGAAAATGGCCATCGAAGATACCACACCCGTCCTTATCGGTGCAGGCCAGTTTACCGAACGGGTCGGCGAGGATGGCTATCAAGGTCTCGCCAATTACGAAATCGCGGCAAAGGCGGGCGAGAACGCGCTGGCAGATACCGGGGCCGGTCAGCCGCTCGCGGGTCATATCGACGCCATCGGTGCTATCCGCACGTTCGAAGACGTCTCGGAACAGCTTGGCCAGCCCTTCGGCAAAAGCGACAATTTCCCGCATTCGATTGCGCGGAGGCTGGATATCGATCCGCAATATGCGCTGCTCGACGATGTCGGCGGGCAAACGCCGCAGACGCTGATTGCCGAAATGGGCAACCGGATTGCCATGGGCGAATCTGCAATGGCGCTGCTCGCGGGTGCGGAAAATATGGGGACGGTGGCGCATCTGAAACGCAGCGGCGGCAACGCCGACTGGTCGGAGACCATCGACAGGCCTTTCGAAAATCGTCTGAAGGGCATGAAAGGGGTCATCGACCGCCCGATGGTAACGCATGGGCTGGTTGCCGCCCCGAATATCTATGCGCTATTCGAAACCGCACGGCGCAAGCGCATGGGGATGTCACGCGACGAATATGCCCTGCAAATGGGCGAGCTGTTCGCGCCGTTCACGGCGGTGGCGGCGGAGAACCACTACAGTGCGACACCGCACACGGCGCTGTCCGCCGAAGAAATCGCGACATCCTCCGGCGATAACCGCTGGATCTCGACGCCCTATCCGATCCGCATGGTCGCCCGCGACAAGGTGAATCAGGGGGCGGCGGTGCTGATCGCGTCGGTGGCGAAGGCGCGGGCGCTTGGCGTGGCGGAGGAAAAATGGGTGTATCTGCACGGCCATTGCGCGTTGCAGGAGCGTCTGCCGATCGAGCGGCGGGATGTCGGCGCATCGACGGCGTCGCAACGGGCAGCGCAAAGGGCGGTCGAGCGCGCAGCTTTAGGTGTCGACGATATCGGCCATTTCGATTTTTACAGCTGTTTCCCGATTGCTGTTTCGAATGTCGCGGTGGATCATTTTGGAATGGCCGCGGACGATCCGCGCGGGCTGACGCTGACCGGCGGGCTGCCCTTTTTCGGCGGGCCGGGGAATAACTATTCGATGCACGGTATCGCGGAGATGGTGCATCGGCTGCGCAGCGATCCGGGAAGCTATGGGTTTGTCGCGGCGAATGGTGGGTTTCTCTCGAAATACGCGGTGGGGATTTATTCGACGACGCCGGTTGCATGGCCCGATACCGACAGTTCGGCGTTGCAGGCCGAAGTCGATAGCTTGGATGCGCCAGCATCGACCGATGCCCCAGACGGCGAGGCGGAGATCGAAGCCTATACCGTGGCCTATGGCCGCGAGGGACCGGCGATTGCGACGGTTCTCGGGCGATTGCGGGATAGCGGGGCGCGCTTCTTCGCCAACAATGCGAGCAAGGATACGGATACGCTACGCCAGATGGTCGAAAGCGATCCCTTCGATGCGCGGATTATGGTGACGGCGGGCGAGAGAGGGAACCGGTTTAAGGTCGCATAGCCCTCTCCCCTTCAGGAAAGAGCAAATTACTTCCCGGTCCAGTTCGGTTTGCGCTTTTCGGCGAAGGCCGCCGCGCCTTCGCGCGAATCGGCGGAGGTGAAGACGGGCCCCATAAGCTCGCCCTGTTTCGTCCACATTTCCTCGTTCGACCATTCGGCCTGTTCGGCGATGATCTGCTTGCTGACCTGCACCGCGAGCGGGCCGTTTTCGGTGATTGTTGCGGCGAGTTCCTTCGCCGCGTCCAGCGCGGGGCCATCGGTCAGGCGATTTACAAGTCCGATCTCGTAACCGCGCTCGGCCGAGAGAAATTCTCCCGTCAGCGCATATTCCATCGCCAGGCGCGGACTGATCTGGCGGGGCAGCCTGATAAGTCCGCCCGCTCCCGCCACAAGCCCGCGCCTGACCTCGGGAATGCCGAATTTCGCGTCCCGGTTGGCGACGATCAGGTCGCAGGAAATCGCGACCTCCATGCCGCCTGCCAGTACATAGCCATCGACCGCGGCGATCAGCGGTTTTTTGGGCGGTGCTTCTGTAAGCCCTGCAAAGCCGCGCCCCTTTGCAACCGGCATTTCGCCCTTGAGAAAGCCCTTCAGGTCCATGCCGGAACAGAATGTCCCGCCCGCGCCGGCGATGATGCCGACGCGCAGCTCGTCATTGCCATCGAGCTCGTCGAGCGCCGCCGCCATTTCCTCGGCGACCTGCCGGGTTACGGCATTCCTGGCTTCCGGGCGGTTGATCGTCATTATAATGACGCCGTTTTCCACGCTGGTAAGGACGGCTTCGGACATCGGGTTTCTCCTGCTGGGTCTGATTTGGGGGCAGTGTCGCGCGGCTTTACGTTTGCGTCAACCTTGGAATGTGGGCGGCGATGCGGAATAGGGGTGTCATGACCGAACCGCATTTCCGCCCACGCCGCTCCTGTCTCTATATGCCCGGCTCCAACGCCCGGGCGCTGGAGAAGGCGAAAACGCTCGATACCGATGTGCTGATTTTCGATCTGGAAGACGCGGTCGCGCCGGACGCCAAAGCCGCTGCCCGCCGCCAAACCGCGCAGGCGGTGAGGGAGGGCGGATATGGCCAGCGGGAAATCGTGGTCCGGATCAACGCGATGGAGAGCGAGTGGGGCGAGGGCGATCTGGCTGAGATTGTTGCTGCCGACCCCGATGCGATCCTTCTGCCTAAAATCGACGGCGCGGCGGCTATCGGGCAAGCGCATCGTGGCTTGCCCGTGTGGGCGATGATCGAAACGCCGCTGGCCGTGCTCAATATTGCGGAAATCGCGGCGGCGGATGGATTGGAAGCCCTCATTATGGGCACCAACGATCTGGCCAAGGAGATGCGGGCGCAGCCGGATGCGAAACGCACCGTGTTTCAATCCGCGCTGACGGCGAGCGTCATGGCCGCACGGGCGCATGGCCTGACGGCCATCGACGGTGTGTTCAACGACATCGGCAATGAAAGCGGATTTGCGAAGGAATGCGAGCAGGGAAGGGCGTTCGGCTTCGATGGCAAGACACTGATCCATCCCTCGCAGCTTGAAGCCTGCAACCGGATATTTTCGCCATCGCAGGATGAGATAGAGGCCGCCCGGGCAGTGATTGACGCCTTCGCGCTGTCCGAAAATGCAGGGAAGGCGGTTATCGCGGTGGATGGCAGGATGACAGAACGGCTGCATCTGGAACAGGCGGAGCAATGCGTCGCCATCGCACGAGCGGCGGGGATCGCATAATGCCTGCAAAGTGCCCCAGACCGGGGCAGTCGGGTTAACCGGCAGGTTTAACTGTCTTCCGCTCTTCCGGCGAAGGTAAATAAAACGTTAAAAACGGAACATGGCAACTGTTCCGACCGAATGTCCCTATCCGCCGCTAACGGCCGATCTCATCGCGCGCGAGCTTGCGGCGGACGAATATACCGAGGCCGTAACCAAGGTCGAACCGCGCAAGGCAATGGCCGAAAACACCAGGCTGTTTATCGCCACCTATGTCGGCGGGTTCGTCTTTTTCCTGACATTTTTAGGGTAATTCCACGGGCACGCCCGGCAGCGGCGTATCGCAGGCCTTGTGCAATATCCAGGCTGTCCAGGCCGAAACGACGCACATCCCGGCCACCAGGAAAAGCTGTTCCGTCGTCGATACGCCGAGCATTGACAGCGCGAAAGCGGCCAGCGCGCCCAGCACCATGGAACCCGAATTGACGACATTGTTGGCGGCGACCGTCCGCGCTGTCTGGCTGATATCGACAGTGGTGGTGAGAAAGGCATAGAGCGGAACGACGAACATGCCGCCCGCCACCGCGATACCGAACAGGGTTCCGAGAATCAGCCAGGCACTGTCATGCAGCATGAAACTACCGAAATCATAGAGCGCGTCGCCCTCCAGCCCGTCCCATTGCACACAGATGAAATAAAGTATCAGCACGAACCCGCCCATCATTATCACGCTGAAGGGGGCGAAACGGGCGGAGACCTCGCCTTTCAGGAGCCGGTTGATAAACACCGATCCGGTGGCGATACCGATCGAGAAAACACCGAGGAACAGGCTGGCGACGGTCGGGTCCGAGGTCAGGACATTTTTGACGAGCGGCGGAAACTGGATCACCAGCACCGATCCGATCGTCCAGAAAAAGCTGATGGCGATAATCGCCAGAAACAGCCGCCGGATGTGCATCGTGCCGTTGATCAGCCGATAGGACGCCCGGACGATATTATAATCGATGGGTTCGGTTTCTTTCTGGGGAGGAGCGGGCGGTACGAAATGCGCGCTGACCCTGCCGAGAAGGGCGATACCCAGAACGAAGGCGGCAGCCCCGTAGGCTCCGAACCAGGGAATGATGACCCCGCCGAGAATGGTTCCGGCAAGAATGGCGATATAGGTTCCTGCCTCGACAAGCCCGGTTCCGCCCAGCACCTCGCCCCTCGCAAGATGCTGCGGCAGGATAGCGTATTTGATCGGGCCGAAAAACGTCGACTGCGCGCCAAGTGCGAACAGCGCCGTCAGCATCAGCGGGATCGACTCCAGGATCAGCCCGGCGGCACCGGTAAGGGCGATCAGGATTTCCGCGGTTTTGACCAGGCGGATTATCTTTGCCTTGTCGTGATTGTCGGCCAACTGCCCCGCGGTTGCGGACAGGAGAAAGAACGGAAGGATAAACAGGCCGGTGGCGAGCGCGCTGAACTGAAATTCCGCCGTCGGGTCGTCATAGACGCCGTAAATGACAAGCACGATCATCGCGAATTTGAAGAGATTGTCGTTAAAAGCCCCGAGCAACTGCGTACAGAAAAGCGGGACGAAGCGGCGTTTTCCTAGAAGCGAAAGGACAGTCGACATTCGGTTTCCCTCGCGAACGATAGCGGATGCGCGGCTGTGGCCCCGCTCAAGGCCATAGCGAACGCCGCCCGGTGCGCCAAGGGGACCGACACGAAAACGGGCGCAAGCGCATTGTCATGGGCGCGGAAGCGGTTAGATATGGCAGGCGATGCCGACTCTCCCCAATCTCCTGACGCTTTCGCGCATTTTCGCCGTGCCCGTTCTGGTCGCTTTGCTCTGGAACGCGGGATGGCTCGGTTATCTCGCCGCCTTCGTGCTCTACTGCATTGTCGGCGTCACCGATTATCTCGATGGCTATCTGGCGCGGGCACAGGGGGCGGTATCGAAGCTCGGCATTTTTCTCGATCCGATTGCCGACAAAATCATGATCGCGGCGGTTATCGTCATGCTGGTCTTTACCCGCGATATAGAAAGCTGGCATGTCATCGCCGCCATCGTCATCCTGATCCGCGAGATAACGGTTTCGGGCCTTCGCGAATTTCTGGCCGGGCTTCGCGTATCGGTTCCGGTGAGCAATCTCGCCAAATGGAAAACGACGGTGCAGATGTTTTCGCTGGGGGCGTTGATTCTTGCCGGCTCCGTGGCTCATGCGGGATGGACCGGATTATCCTGGGTCAAGGATGTTGGCCTGATTAGCTTGTGGCTCGCGGCGGTGCTCACCCTGATTACCGGCTGGGATTATCTGCGCGCCGGACTCAAGCACATGGACTGACGACATCGCAATCGAGCTACTCTATTTCGCCTGGGTGCGCGAGGCCATCGGCAAGGATGGCGAGCGGTGCGATCCGCCCGACAGCGTGACGACGATAGCAGATCTGATCGACTGGCTGGCGGCCGAAGGCGGTGGCTATGCGCTGGCTTTTGCCGATCGCGACCGGCTGCGCGCGGCGCTCGATCAGAGATTCGTGCCGTTCGACACCCAACTTGGCGGCGCGAAGGAGCTGGCGCTGTTTCCGCCGGTGACCGGCGGATGACGCCCGAAATCAGGATTCAGAGCGCGGATTTCGAGACCGCCACGGAAATCGACCGGCTTGAAAAGTCGGGCGGCGGGGGTATTTCGACATTCACCGGAATCGTGCGATCCGACGGCGACATTGCCGCGCTGGAGCTCGAACACTATCCCGCGATGACCGAGGCCGCGCTCGGAACTATCGCGCGGGAAGCCGCCAGCCGATGGTCGCTATCCGCGCTGACCGTGATTCACCGGCATGGTCGGCTGCAACCCGGGGAAAGGATCGTATTTGTGGGGTCGGCAGCCGCGCATCGGGGCGAAGCGATATCGGCGATGAATTTCGTGATCGACTGGCTGAAGACCGATGCGCCATTCTGGAAGCGCGAAGATTTTGCCGATGGGTCGGTGCGGTGGGTCGAAGCACGATCCACCGACGAGGCGGCGCGGGATCGCTGGCAAAGCTGAAACCGGCAAAGAAAAGGCACCGCAAAGCGATGCCCTTTCCCGGTTCCCATCGAAGACAGGGCTATTGCGTGCCGTTGTCGTCCATTGCGTTATCGTCCATGGAATCATCTTCCATGTCGTCCATGCTTTCACCGGCAGGCGGTCGTGCCGGACCCGTTGCGGGCGTCGGGATCAAGACGCCGTTAATGACGTGAACAATCCCGTTCGACTGGCGCACATTGCCCTGGGTGACGAAAGAGGTTGTTCCCTGCTCGTCGGTCAGTGAAATCGCGCCATTCTCGACCGCTGCGCGCAGCGTCGATCCTTCGACGGTCGTCAAGGTAGCGCTGCCGCCACCCGCCTCGATCTGCCGCATCAGCGCGGCGGAATCCATATTGCCCGCTACGACATGGTAGGTCAGAATCTGGCTAAGCTGGGCGCGGGAGGCTGGCTGCATCAGCTGGGTAAGCGCGGCCTGGGGAAGCCTTCCAAAGGCTGTGTTGGTCGGCGCGAATACCGTGAACGGACCGGGGCCGGAAAGCGTTTCCACCAATCCTGCTGCCTGTACCGCCTGAACCAGAGTGGTCAGGTTGGACGCATTGGAGGCATTCTCGACAATCGTGCGGCTGGGTAACATTGCCGCGCCGCCCACCGTTACCGGGCCATCCATGCTGTCGTCGTCCATCGCATCGTCGTCCATCGCCGATGAGGCTTGCGAACTCGAACTCGATTGTGCGCCGGTGCTGCTGCCTGTCGGCGCGCAAGCGCCCAGAGCGAGCGCGGATGCTGTCGTAACTGCGAACATGCTGATCTTCTTCACGTGTATTCTCCTGATTGGTCGGTTCTCGAGGGTGCACTATCTATACGAACGGGCCGGGCAGAAAGTTTCCAGCCCGTCGATTCGATTTGGAACGAATCTGCCGGAAGCGCTCTAAATCGGTGTTTTCAGGGCATCGGCGAGCAGGCGGAAGTCCTTCTCGCGGGGGCTTTTTTTACGCCAGACCAGGGCGATGGTCCGGGCCGGATGATCGGCATCGAGCGGCCGCGCCTGAATATCGGTATGTTCCAGAATACCCGCTTCGATGGCCATCTCCGGCAGCATCGTGGTGCCCAGACCATTGTCCACCATCTGCACGAGCGTATGGAGCGAGGTTCCCATCATCCGCGCTTCGGCGCGCAATTCCGGGCGGTTGCAGGCAGCGAGCGCATGGTCTTTCAGGCAGTGGCCGTCTTCCAGCAGCAGCAAGCGTCCCTCATCGAGCATATCGGGCGTGATCTTGTTGGGCGGATGGGCGGGCTCGCCCTTGGGAAAGGCGACAAACAGGCGATCGTCGAACAGTTCGGCGGAATCTATGTCTCCGCACGCATAGGGCAGGGCGAGGAGAACACAATCGACATGGCCCCGTTGCAGCGATTCGCAGGCGTCGGGGCTGATCTCCTCGCGCAAGAACAGGCGAAGATCGGGCCAGTCCGCGCGCAGTTTGGGAAGGATGCGCGGCAGCAGGAACGGCGCGATGGTCGGGATGACCCCCATCCGCATTTCGCCGGAAAGCGGTTTCCCCGCCGCCTTGGCCATCTCGGCCAGGTCCTCTGCCTCGCGCAGCACACGCTGGGCCTTGTCGGTAATGCTAAGACCGAGCGGCGTGAAACGGACGACGCGGCGGGTGCGCTCGACCAGCGTCAGCCCGAGCAGGGACTCCAGTTCGCGCAGCCCCGCCGAGAGCGTGGACTGGGTGACGAAACAGGCCGCCGCCGCCTTGCCGAAATGCCCGTGATCGCGCAGCGCGATCAGATATTGCAGTTGTTTCAGGGTCGGGAGATAAGTGGACATATATCGCTTCTTTCGATCAATGGCTCTGCAATAATCGCGGTAACGGGACTGCACAACCGTCCCAAGTTCCGCTTTACCCCGATCAACCAGCGATGATCTGGCATTTTGCGTTCGCACCCGCTATTCGGGTTGCGATTTGCCACTGGCGGGAGATGGTCCGATGGGCCGCCTGACACACTATCTGGACTCGATAAAGGCGCGCGATCCCGCGCCGCGTTCCCGGGCCGAAGTGCTGCTCTATCCCGGTGTCTGGGCCTATGGCTATCACCAGATCGCGCACTGGCTGTTCCGCCAGCGCTTCTTTTTTCTCGCCCGTGCGGTCAATCACTGGTCGCGTTTCGTAACTGCGATAGATATCCATCCCGGTGCCAAGATCGGTCGTCGCCTGTTTCTCGACCATGGATTTTCTGTGATCGGCGAGACCGCTGAGATTGGCGACAATGTCACCATCTATCAGAACGCCACGCTAGGCGGCACCAACCCAACCGACGGTGTAGGTGGCAAGCGGCACCCTACCATCGAAGACGATGTGGTGATTAGCTGCGGGGCGCAAATTTTGGGTCCGATTACGATCGGTAAAGGAGCAACGATTGCCGCCAATGCGGTCGTGACCAAGGATGTCCCGGCTGGCGCGATTATGGTTGGCATTCCAGCCAGACCTCTCTTGATGGATGCCGAGGACAAGCCCGAAGGCTTCGTGCCCTATGGCACGCCATGCAGCGAGATATTCGATCCGTCCTCGCAGAGGCTGGAGCTGATGCGCTGCGAACTGGAAGCGATGCATAAGCAGATCGACGCGCTGATCGCCGAGCGCGATGGCCTCGATGCGCCCGACGAACGGGAGAGCGACTGCGCCTGATGGGCAGTGTCACGCCCTTTCCGATACAGCACGGCAAGGCAGGCCAGACGGGTTTCGAGCGCACCGAACTCAATCGCATTCTGGATCTGTATGGCCGGATGGTCGCGGCGGGGCACTGGCGCGATTATGCGATGAATTTCGAGAAGGATTTCGCGTCCTTCTCCGCCTTTCGGCGCACCGCCGAACGCCCCGAATATCGCATCGAAAAGCGTCCCGCGCTGCGCCACCGGCAGGGGATGTGGGCGCTGATCGGGGAGGGCGGCATGGTGCTGAAGCGAGGGCAGGAGCTCGGCCCCGTCCTCGCCCCGGTGGAGCGCCGCCTTATGAAGCTGGTTGCGGACTAGCGGTTTCCAGCAGCGGCAGTCTGGTCCGCACACCCTCCGGCAATCCCCGCACCACCAAGCCTCTCGCATTGTGCCAGAAGGCGGAGAGGAGCAGCAGCGCGGAGCCGATCACCAGCGCGGCCAGCGCGATATTGGTCTCGACCGCGCCGAACCTGTCGAACAGTCCGTTCAGCGCGAAGAGCACATAAGCGAGGCTGGAAACCATCAGCGCGCGGCGGTCTATCGTCAGCGCAATCCCGGCCATCGCGATATAGAGGCCAATCACCAGTATCGCCCCGCCGATGCTCAGCGTCCCGTCGATCACGCCGATTTCCGCGAAAATCGGATGGACGATCAGCGGCGCGGAGAGCAGATGCAGCCAGAAGGCGACATCGGACCGCCGTGTCTCGCGCACCGTATCGCTGATATCCCAGCGCATCGCCAGCGCGAACACGCCGAGGCCAGCCACGAACAGGATCGGGTTGATATAATCGAACACATCGCCATCGGTGATCGCTGCGAGGATCGCGACCACTGCCGCGACAACCGCGCCCGCACCCGCTGCTATCGTGATTGGCACGCGGAACCGCCGCCAATGGAAGAAGGCTCCGACGACCGTCACCGCCGCGGCGATGGCAAGATATGTTGCCACGATCGGGTCGTCGCCCGGGCCGTAATTGCCTTCATCGCCGGTCAATCCCATACCGACCGCCGCGAAGGTGCCGCCGACAAAACCGAGCAGCAACAGGATCGATGGAAACGCCATCCGGCGAACGCGGGTAAAATATTCGGCGAGTCCCCATGCCGCCGCCGCGACACCGGCAGCGCCGATCCACGGTGTAATCTCGCCACCCAGCCAGGCAATCGCGACAAGCAACAACACGCTCGCAATCGCGACGAAAATATCGTTGAAGCCCGAAATCAGCCGGAAATGCTCCTCATCGACTATCGCCGTGGAACGGTCCGCCGCCATAAAATGCCGGAATTTCGCCACGTCCACCGCGCTGAGCGCCCCCGCATCGATGGCTGCCTCCAGATCGCTTTCGCTATACATGTATCGTCTCCTGAGTCTGTTGTCGGAGGGTGCGATAGCACAGCTGTATTGGTGGTGCAATACGGCATGGCGGATGATCGCGTTGGACCCTTAAGTTGACAGGAAGTTGACAGTTATTGACATTGGCTCCGTACAAGCCGTTCGGCAAAATCGCCGGTGGCCATTAACATTGCGCTCAGCGTGAGCGCGAATGAATGAATCGTGACAAGTCAGCATCGCTTTAAGTTGACAGCGATTGACACTGGGTCCGCCCCGGCCTGCGGAATTGCGATATCCGGTTGTCGCCGATGTCGCACCGTAAGGCGCGTGGGAATATGCGCCGACGCAAAGGGCGAAGGGTAAGAGATCGCGTTTGTGAAGCTCTGAAGGGAAAACATAGTAATATAATTACCAATACGGTTCAAAAATGCAAGGCTTCTTCCATGTTGGCCTGGCCTCTCGCGCCCTGCGGGGGAGGAGGGTTATATCGGCTTGCCCTGCTCGCGCTGTTTTTCGTGCCGTTCCGCTTTGCATAAGGGCGAGCGAAACATGCAGACTGCCGCCAGCGGCACCCTTCTGCCCGTCGCGTCGGCGATGGCCGTCCATTTTCGACACGATCCATTTCTCGAACTTGTGCTTGTCGCTCCGCGCCAGCTCCTCGCCGCCCCGCGATTGCGAGAGAGGCTTGCATTTCGATCTATGTTCACGTTATGGTCCGAAGGAAAGGAGCGCTCATGAGATTACCTCATCCGATACCGTACCAAGGTAGCAAACGAAGATTAGCTCCCATAATCAGCAATTATATTCCCCGAACGCTGGACACTTGGTACGAACCATTTGCAGGCTCCGGTGCCATGTCGATATGGTTGGCACACCACCGCGATCCCAAGCGTATTGTCATCGGCGAGTCTCTCAATGCGTTGGCTGAACTCTGGAAGTTGATTTTGACTGCACCGGAGAAAGCAGCAGATCGCTACGAAGAAATCTGGAAGCTGCAGCTGGAGAAAGACATCACCTACTTCTATTGTGTGCGGGATCGCTTCAACACCGAAAACGACCCCGTGGACCTTCTCTACCTACTGTGCAGATGCGTAAAGAACGCAGTGAGATTCAACAGCAAAGGCAACTTTACGCAGTCAGTCGATAAACGCCGTCTCGGTATGCAACCCGACAAAATGAGAAATTCCATTCTCGGTGCGTCAGAGCTACTTTCCGGTATTACCGAAGTCAGAGCAGGCGATTGGCTGAAGACAACATCGGACGCGTCTCCGAATGATTTCATATATATGGACCCGCCCTATCGCGGCACCTCAATGGGAAGAGATCGGCGATACGCCGAGTGGATGTCTCAAGAACGGCTAATAACGGGCCTTGAACGGATGCGTGGCGACCAGCTTCGTTTCGCTTTATCCTATGATGGCAGATGTGGTGAGAAAATTTATGGCTCTCCACTTCCAGACAATTTGATGCTTACGCATCTTATGATCCATGCAGGCCGGTCAACGCAAGCTACTCTCAACGGTTCGAGCGACGAAACATACGAAAGCCTCTATCTTTCACATGGTCTGACCGGTGGTACAGCTATGGGAATAAGACACCGGACAATGAAGACTGAAAGGTTAGAGATGTTTGCGGCCTAGCTCTTTCAGAAAGTCCTGAAGGCTCATTTTTTCGTCGTTAGCTCGCTTAACAATCATTTCATAATCTCGGACTTCCTTGCCCTGCCAGACAATGTCCACCCTGCGAATTTCCTTCATTGCTATATGCGAGTAGTTTTCAGGAAATGCCCAGAAGCATTTTCTACATATCGCCGGTTCCTGCTTTTCAATCAGGTTTTCGCAATTTTCGCAAGACCACGATTTCAGTCTTTGAGATTTGGCATCCAGCAGCATGTATGCCGTCGCGTCATCGGTCTCCAAACCTTCATCGCCTGCGATCCGATAGGGAATACGGTGATCGATCTGAAGCGAACGGCGTTCGTGTTCGGCACCCGTGATACAATCGATAGAGCCATACATATCGAAAAGTTTATGCCTAAATTTTTTCGAGAAGTTCGTCCGTCCGGTCTGGCCTTTTCGAATATCGTCGGCGGTACCCAAACGGTAACTCGCCATTCGCCGACCTGAAAGCGATTTCACCATCTTTGTAATCACGGGAATCCCATTATCCCGGACATCGCCAATTGCTCTGGGAGGATGATTATATCCCAAATCCTTGAGTTCATCGGTGGTGACGCTACCCGCCTCCAGCATACGTTCCAGCGCTAGAACGGCACGCCCTCTCTTGTTATGCTTTATATATTCAGATGCGATCTTGCGAACTTTAGGATCGATACGGGGCATAGGTTCAGCTACCCGCTAATGCGCCACTTTGAAAGCCGAGCATCGCCTCCAAGAGGTCGAACGTTCGGTGGTGCCCGCTATCGCGGACATAATCGACCGACTCCTCCGCATCCGGCCCCCAGCTCCAAGTGTCGTCGAAAGCGTTGATCTGCGCATCGCTGCCCTGCCCATCCGGGCATTTGAACAGGATGTTGTAATTGGCGTTCGAATTGAACGGCGGATCGAGATAGACCAGATCGACGCTCTCGTCCTGCACATAATCGCGCAGGACATGCAGGTTGTCGCCATAATAGAGCATGTTCGTCATGGCTGGGTGGTAGCGCGGGGGAGGGGCGGGGGGAAGATGGGTTCCCTCTCCCCTTGTGGGAGAGGTGGCCCGAAGGGCCGGTGAGGGGGACAGAGCGATGCGAAGCGAGCGTGAATAGCACAGCGGTTCGCCGCTTCGCGCCGAGCTCGCTTCGCTCGCGACCCCTCATCCAACTGCGCCTAAACTCGCTGCGCTCGTTAAGGCTTCGTATCCTTCTCCCTCAAGGGGAGAAGGGCCTATTACCCCGCCAGTCCCTGCAACTTAATCATTGCCTGTGCGCCCTGTTCCGCGCCGCTCTGGGGTGTTTTTTCGCCGGCGCGATCGACGATCCGGTCCCAGACTTCGGCGACGCCTTCGGCGTTGCGTTCGCCTTCGGGCAACGCGACGCCGTTGGTCAGGGTCACATATGCCGCATGGAAGAAGCCGCCGCCCGCGCCGACGATCATGTTGGTCGGCGCGTCTTCGCTGACGAGATACACGGCGGCGGGGACGACATTTTCGGGGGAGAGCGCCTTGAACATTTCCGGCGGCATGATGTCTTCGGTCATGCGGGTGCCGGCTATCGGTGCCAGGGTGTTGACTTTGATGTTATATTTCGCGCCCTCGATGGCGAGCGTTTTGGTGAGGCCGGCAAGCCCCAGCTTCGCCGCGCCGTAATTGGCCTGGCCGAAATTGCCATAGAGTCCGGTCGAGGAAGCGGTCATCATGATGCGGCCATAGGCCTGTTCGCGCATGGTTTCCCAGACGGCTTTCGTAACATTGGCGGAGCCGTTGAGGTGGACATCCACGACGATGCGGAAATCTTCCATCGTCATTTTGGCGAAGCTCTTGTCGCGCAGGATACCGGCATTGTTGATCAGGACATGGATGCCACCCCATTGCTCTTTGGTCTTGGCGACCATTTCCTCCATCTGCGCGGTATCGGTGACGCTGCCGCCATTTGCCATCGCCGTGCCGCCCGCCTTCCCGATCTCCTCGACGACCTCGTCCGCGGCATCCGAAGACCCCGTGCCATCGCGCGATCCGCCGAGATCGTTGACCACGATCTTCGCGCCGCGGCTGGCGAGATCGAGCGCATAGGCGCGGCCAAGCCCGCCGCCCGCGCCGGTGACGATGGCTACACGGTCTTCGAATGAAATAGGCATCTGGAATGTCTCCGGTCAGTGCGATGAGTTGACGCAAGCGTTAACCTGCGGAGACCCGAGGTTCAAGCATGCAAAAACCTCCCCGGGGACGTCCGGGGAGGTTTTCGTTCGTCTCGTTCGACCCTAATTGCCGGGATCGCGGCGCTGGGTGCAATTATCGGTCACGGTGCGCGAGCAGGGCGGATACTCGGCACGTTGTGTCGGGCGGAAGGTGCCGACAGACTGCGAGCGCGTTACGGGCTCGCTTCCGCTTGGCGCGGGCTGGCCCGGCGTGCTGGAGTTCGGACCGTCATAGGTGCGCGTTTGCGGCGTCGAAGGCAGTGTGCCGCTGGATGGCGGAGACGTTGTGCCTTGACGCGGTTGCGCGGGGGGAGCGGTTGTGCCCTGTCTCGCGGGAGGCGGCGGGGTGGCATCGTCGTCCATCATGCCGTCGTCTTCCATGCCCCGATCCTGCATATCGTCATCCATCGGCATGGCATCGTCCGGCATTTCCTGACCCATATCGTCGGTTTGTCCGGTGGGCGGCGGGGTTTGCGCTGCGGCCATGCCGCTCGCTGCCATAAGCGCGAAAAGTGCTGCGTATTTCATGTTGTTCTCCTTTGCCGGTGATTGTCCGGCATAAATGCCCCTTAGCTCCGGAATCTTCACGACCCTGAAACCAGCAACGCGCCAATGCGCATTTCGATCCATAAATTCCTGCAATGGCGCGATGATAGGGCGCTACGCGCCGCTTTCCTCGTCGAGTGCATAGCCGGCCGAGCGGACGGTGCGGATAATATCGGATCTGCCATCCTTGTTAAGCGCCTTGCGCAGCCGCCTGATATGGACGTCGACGGTGCGCGGCTCAATATCCGAATCATGGCCCCACACCGAATCGAGCAGCCGCTCGCGGCTGAAAACTCGGCCCGGATGTTCGAGGAAATGCTTGAGCAGGCGAAATTCGGTTGGGCCGAGGGCAACGACCTTGCCGTCGCGACGGACCTTGTAGCTCACCGTATCCATTTCGAGATCGCCATGATGCAGCGGTTCCCCGGCCAGCGCCGGACGGACCCGGCGGAGCACGGCACCGACACGCGCCACCAGTTCGCGCGGGCTGAACGGTTTGGTGACATAATCGTCCGCTCCTGTTTCCAGCCCGCGGACCCGGTCTTCCTCCTCGCCGCGCGCCGTC
>JBGTHW010000010.1:0-8097 GCA_041746035.1 Parasphingopyxis sp. | reverse complement strand
GCGAATGGGGCAGGAAAGCCCTTGACCGGCCCAAAACCGCCCCTTAAGTGGCCCCGCTCCTGCCCCGTCGTCTAATGGTAAGACTACGCACTCTGACTGCGTCAATCGAGGTTCGAATCCTTGCGGGGCATCCAGCTTTTCGGCATTCGGGCGCTGTGGAACCAGCCAAGCAGTGGCTAGCGCGTGAAGGCCTGTTGTATCGACTTCAGGCGCTCTTCGATGCTCGACAGCCGTGTTGCGGATATCCCTGAGGTTCGGGTCAGATCCTTCTCAACGTAATGCTCGATCATATTTTGCCGCTGAATGAGAATGTCCAAGGCGCTAAGCACCTTTTTGCGGTGGGCGGCCGAACTCACCACGTGGAAGATCGTAGCAAGGGCAATGAGGGCGAGTAGGATTTCCATGATCGGGTTTTAGGATGCTTTTCCCCACCTCCCAAACGCCCTCGCTTGCCGGTCAGACGATCGGGCCGCTACCGTGCACTCATGGGGATATCAAATCTACGGGTTGGCCTGGAACGGAAGTTCGCGGACTGGTTGGGCGAACAGAAGGACCTTCACAAGCATATCGAGGAGGTTACCGCCGCCTACAATGCTCTCGAAGCCAAGCGTGAGCGGCTCGAGAAGGTCGAACTCCTACTCAACAGCATGAAGGTGATCATGTCGGAGATCGCTCCGACTTGGAAGCCGGACTCTATCCGTCCTAGCCGCAAGAACGAACTCAAGATCCCGTTCGAGCCAGGCGAGGCGACCAGGATGGCGTTCGACGTGATGCGCCAAGAGGATCGTCCCATGACCACGCGGGAAATCGCGAAACTTGTAATAACGGCAAAGGGCCTGGATCTCGACGACCGCGATCTTTTGAACCGTCTCAAGGTTGCGATCGATGCCAGCCTTCGCGCCAAGCTAGGAAAATTCGTGGATTACACCGGGGACAAGTTCTCGCGGAAGTATTTCATCATCCCCGCAGGTGGATCGAGCTCTCCTAGCCAGTGAGGTAGGCCACCGCGTCGTCACCATCCTGATCGTTCGCCGGATTTGAACTCGCCACCTTTGGCTTTCTGCCTTGCCAGTATCCCACCATCGTCGGCGACGGCGGTGTGCGCCCGACCGTCGAGATCATTAGGCGTAGATGTTCGCCATTGGCTTTACGGCGATACTGCTCCCGCCAGCCTAGCTCCATGGCATAGCGGTGGATGTGAGCACCGGAGATATGTTTGTGGACTCCTCGTTCCGCACATCTCATTCGCTCGAAGAAGCTCTCAGCCATGTTCGTGCACGCGCCGTTTTTTGAGAAATGTTCCGAATGGTTGATACGCTTGGTGTCAAAGAGCATGTGCAGCGCCTCCCACTGCGGGCTCATATCGGCGTGAACTATGGTATCAGGCAGGAGGGTCTCACGCGCGATCTCGATCGCGTCGCCTTCCTTGCCCAGAAGGAAGGTTCGTAGACGTCCGATGGTGCCAGCCTCGGGGTCATCCCGCTCTCGCATCACGACGATCAGCTTCTGCTTCTTTTTGGCTGCGGCCTTGTGCTTCTTCTTGAACTCTACCCACAACTCCTTGGAGTTGGGAAGACGTGGCAGACTGCCTCCGAACACGGCTCCATCGATCTCGACCACACCGCCCAACTGGGTTGCCTCGGCGTCCTTGCCCATTGCTTCGCGGACCTTGTGAAGCAGCACCCAGGCGGACTTGTAGCTGATGTCGATCTCGCGGGAGAGCCGGCACGCTGCAACCCCCATCACACCATTGGCAAAGATCGCGCAGGCCATCAGGATCTTGCGGAAGGAGAGCTTCCGGTCCTTGAAGATCGTGTGGCTGGTGACGCTGAACTGGGCGCGGCAGGCATTATCGGAACACTTCCACCTGCGGGCCTTCCGGATCACCCAAGCTTCCAAGCTGCCGCATTCCGGGCAGATCGGCTTGCCCTCGTTGGCCGCCCATACGATAGTCTTGAACTTTTCATGCGCACCATCCTCCGACATTTCGGCGATGGTCAGGAGACTCATCGACCGGCATTGTGGAGAAAGGAGGAAATGCTGTGCCATGATATGTGATGTTCTGCATCATCATATATGGTTATGTCGCTCGGATGTCGAGTCCAAAAATCATCATTTTTGATGGCGTGGATCACGGCAAACGATGGCGCGGATTTGGTGTGGCGATCGTCTCGTCCTACAAGGAGCAAGGTAGAGAAGGATTCGAAGCTATGCCGACCGACGAGAAGGCCTGGGAAGAATTGGCGAAGAACACACTCCGCGCCGCCATGATGCAGCGGGGCGTGTCTTACGCGGCCTTAGCCGAACGGCTCGATGCAATCGGCGTGCAAGACAACGAGTTGAACCTGCGCAATAAGGTAAGCCGCGGCCGATTTACGGCGGTTTTCCTCATGCAGTGCCTCCAGGCGCTGGAGGCGGAATGGATTCACATTCCGTCCTCACTTGATGAGGCGGCTGGGAAATCGGGAGCGCAGGCGTTGGCGAAGAAAAAGCGACCCACCCCGACCGAATGAGAACAAAAGGGGATTGACCTTGAGTCGACGAGTCGACATAATTCAACCTGTTGGAGATCGTAATGGTCGAAAAGAGCAAGCAGCCGGGTAAGCCCTTTGGTTTGAGATTACCGTCTTCGGTTATCTTGGAGGTCAAGCAGGAGGCACTCAGTCGCGGGATTACTGCAAGCGCTCTGTTCCAGGAACTGTGGCGCGAATTTAAGGACCGGAGCAAATGACGACCTATTCGAAAATGCGGACTATTGAGTGCGTCGCTTCCGTTGCTCTTGCGATCGTTGGGAAACGCTTTGCTACTGCTGCCGAGAAGGCGCTAGCGAGCCCGTCCAAGGATGCCGAGCTCGTTCATGCGGTAAGGAATGAGATTGCAAATGGTGGCGATCCGCTCGGCGACGCCTTCATTGCTGCACGTGACGCTGAAGAACGCCGCGAGGTTGGGGCAGTCTATACGCCCAAGGCAATGATCGATGCCATGCTCGGTTGGGCTTTCAGCAACGGCGTTCCGGAGAGAGTTGTCGATCCAGGATGCGGGTCGGGACGCTTCGCGGTGGCTGCCGGCAACCTCTGGCCGGATGCACGCATTGTCGCGATAGACACCGACCCTTTAGCCACGCTCATGACCAAGGCTGCGCTCGCGGTTCACCAGATGACCGACCGTGCGGACGTGCTGCAGGCCAGCTATATCGAAGCGGACATCCCCGCGATACGCGGCCGCACGTTTTTCATCGGAAATCCGCCGTATGTTCGCCACCACGGACTTGGATCCGCCCAAAAGGAATGGCTGAATAGCACCGCACGCTCAATGGGTGTGAAAGCGAGCGGGCTGAGCGGCCTTCACATCTATTTCTTCATTCGAACCCTGGAGCTGGCGAAGTCAGGCGACCTGGGCGTGTTCGTAACGTCGTCCGAATGGCTGGACGTGAACTATGGCCAGGCGCTGAGGCAGCTGCTGGCTGGCGCTCTGGGCGGTGAATCGGTCCACATGGTTGATCCGTCAGCGCTGCCGTTCGACGATACAATGACTACCGCTTCAATCACCTGCTTTCGCCCGGGCATGGCGAGTGGCGGCATTCGCTTTCACCGGGTCCGCTCCAGTAAGGATCTGGGAGACCTGCGAAAAGGCAAGCTGATCTCGCCAGAAGAGGCACGCTCTGCACCGAAATGGTCCAGCGCTGGGGCGCCCATGATCATACGAGCGAAAAACGAGATCGAGCTGGGTGAGATCGCGCGCGTATCCAGGGGTCAGGTAACAGGTAACAACGCCGCGTGGATCGATGGGGAGCATTCGAAGCTGGTGCCTGACCGCTTCAAGGTCCCCTGCATCACGAAGGCGAAGGAGCTTATTGAGGCAGGTCGCTTGCTCGGCGATGTTGCCTCGCTGAAGCGTCTGATCGATCTTCCCGTGAATCTCGGAGAACTGACTCCCGCCGAAAGGAAGGCGATCCAGCCGTTTCTCAATTGGTGCAAGCGCGAGGGGGTTCCTGGCGGATATGTGGCACGTCATCGCAAGGCGTGGCATGCTATCAGCCTCTACGAGCCGGCTCCTATCCTCTGCACCTACATGGCGCGGCGAGCTCCTGTATTCGTAAGGAATTCCATTGGCGCCCGGCACATCAACATTGCGCATGGTATCTACCCGCGCCAGCAGATGTCCGAAGCCGATCTCATGGATCTCGTTCGCCGTCTCAACGAATGTGTGCGGGTCGAGGCTGGCAGAACCTACGCTGGAGGGCTTACCAAGTTCGAGCCGAAAGAGATCGAGCGCATCGTGATTCCCGCGATGTCTGAGGCCGCCTGATTATGGCTACGCATTTGAAGGGCGTTCGGCAGTGGACGGAACAAGAGATCCTGGCAGACGTGAAGACTGGCGCAGACGCGTTCCGAAATCGCCGCATGGCAGAATCACAGCATCGGCTTGAGGGTATTCGCGCACAGATCGAGGCAGCCTGCCGCAAGACCCTGCCTGTGCTCCACACGATCACTGGCCCGGACGTTGATCGGGAAACGCTGGCCGACATTCTGAAGAATCCGGAAACGAACCTGATCCTGCGCTGCATCGGAACGCCACCTATCTCGGCCGATGACCTGAAAACGCTGGCGATGGATTCAGTCAGTCAGACCGCGGTCAGGAACAACCAGGTCCTTGCTGACAAAGTTGGAGAGATACTCTGCGGCATCAGGGACTTTAAGCGCTTCCCCTGGCTCCAGGAGGGGCGGGTTCCTACGGAAGAGGAACTAGCTCGGGCTGAGCTGGCGACCGCCACCTTGGCCGCTGCGGGAAAAATTCTCACCCAGCGGAGGACTGACGAGCGTGCTGAGCTCGAAAAGCAGGTCCACGATCTGCTTGGCATGCATTTTGTAGAAATACCGGCACGAACGATTGTGAATATCCGTAACGGTGCGCCGCTTCCAGGTCAGTTCATGCGGAATGCCTTGATTGGGAAACATGGCGTAGATGCTATCGTGGGCCTCCACGACTATCGCGTTCTATGCATCGAGTGCAAGGCATCGAATTCGGAGATCAACTCCCGGAAGCGCCTCAACAAGGAGGTGGGGTCCGTCTCGGAATCGAGCCTGTCAGTCTTCGGAAATGGTAACGTAGTTACCGCAGCGGTGATTAGGGGCGTTTTCAAAGCTGATTACATCCAAGAGGCCCAAGAAGTCGGCATTGCGATATTCTGGGCGCATCGACTGGTCGATATGCTGAGCTTCATCGACTCGACCAGGGTTCCCTGAACATGGGTGAGCGCTCCGAAGAGGATAAGCGCCAAGAGGTCTCCGCGATTATAGCGGCCCAGATCGCCAATGGGGGCCAGAGAGACGCTTTTGTGGCGTTGGGGCATACTGTGCTCTTCACCGCATCAATCGCCTTCATGGGAGACATTAGGCCCGCCAGTGAGATCGAATGGACTTGGCTGCTTTTCCTCGCTTGGGCATCAAGCGTTATCGGGCTCTTCGCTCTCACCTGGAGTTTTCGGGAGGCACATATTGCGGGGAATGATCGACTGGCCAAGATTCACGATGACCATATCGCCGATGGCCTTGATATGGTCGATATCACCAATGGCGTCGCCTTATGGACGTTTCCCATAAGCATGCTGGCAACGGCCAGCTTCGCAGGCATCAATCTATGGAGCGTGATATGACCGACGATCGACGGGGCGATTACGAAGAGAGAGGTGTAGGACCACCGCGGAGAATTCCTCCGCCTCCGCCTCCCCCGCCGCCGCCCCCACCGCCCCACCGGATTCGAATTGAACCGTAGTGAGGCGACCATGCCTGCATTCAGCGCGTGGCTGGTTCCACTGCGCCCTAATGCCGCAGCTTTTCCTCCCATCGTAGCGCGACTTCCGGTCTAGAAATCGGCCGAGATCGACGCCTTCACCGTGCGCGGGCCGCCCTGCAGCAGGGCGGACGAGAACGCATCGAAGGCGCTCGCCCAGTACCGCTCATTGGCGACGTTATCGACCGAGAGGCGCAGCGTGACGGGCGTTTCTCCGGCTGCGAAGACATAGCGTGCGCCGAGGTCGAACCGGGTCCAGCTGTCCAGTTCCAGCGTGTTGGCGATATCGACCCATTGCTCGCCGGTCTGGACCACCCGGCCCGTCAGCGTGACGCCGGGGATGAAGCCCAGGTCCCATTCGAGATTGGCGTTCACGGTGTAGTCGGGCACGCCGGGCACCTTGCCTACGCCGCCCAGCACTTCCGCATCGGTGACCGCCGCGCCGCCGATCAGGCGCAGGCCAGGCGCGAGTTCGCCGTTGGCGGTGAATTCCAGCCCCTCGTGCCGCTGCTGGCCCAGATAGCCGAACGTGCCGTCGGGCAGCACGCCCTCGCCCGGCCGCTCGATGCGATAGGCGCCGAGCGTCAGGAACGTGCCGCCTAGCCCGAGTTTGCCGCCCACCTCGTACTGAACCGATTTGCGCGGAGCCAGTGTCCGCCCGGCATCGGCCAGCGGATTGGTGGGATCGATCGGCACGGTGGCGCCGATCTGCAGCGCCTCGATCCGGTTGGCGTAGAGCGAGACCCGCTCGAACGGCTTGACCACCAGTCCGGCCACGGGGGTAACGGCGCTTTCCTCGTAGAAATCGCCCGGCGTGCCGTCGTAACCGATGTTCTCCTGCCGGATGTCCTGGAGGCGCAGGCCGCCGGTGATCAGAATGCGGTCATCGAACAGTCCCACGGTGTCGCTGGCGAACACGCTGTACAGCCGGGTGCGGGTGATCGGGTTGGGGTCCTCCAGATTGCCGCCAACGAAGCCGGGACCGGTAGGCTGCGGCACCTGCGGCGTGGTGTAGAGATTGGTGGCGTATCCGGGCAGGAAGTCGAAAGCGGTGCGGAACACCTGCCAGTTCATGTTGCCGCCGAAGTTGAACTCCTGCGTCACCGCGCTGCCCAGCTTGACGCGCAGGCCCGCTTCCACGGCTTCGTTGTTGGTGGTGGCGGGCACGAACAGGGCCGAACCCTTCGCTGCCCCGGTTGCCGCATCGGTTAAGGTGATACCGCCGTACAGCCCCTCCTCCCGCCCGTCGCGCGCGCCGCCGCGGGCGTAGAACAGCGCATTGTCCGCCAGATCGTATTCCACCGAGAGCGTACCGAACACGTCGCGCAATTCGGAATAGGTGAAGTCCTGCGCGTAGTTCGCGTCCGCTTGCGGCACGTCGGGGACGCTGCCGGTCGCCAGCGTCACCTTGGGGCGCAGATTGTCGATCCGGATTTCCTGCAACGCGAGGTCGAGCGCGGCCCGGAACGATCCGCTATCGTAGTCGAGCGCGCCGCCGATCACCGCAGTGCGGCGGTATTCCTCGTCGATCGCCGTTTCCCCGTCGCGATAGGCACCGTTGAGGCGCAGGCCCCATTGGCCGGCGCTGCCGAAGCGCCGCGAGACATCCACCGCTCCGCCGAAGCGCGCGGTCTCCTCCGCGCTGGCGGTGGCGCGCACGAAATCGTGCGGGCCGGCGCGCTTGAGCACCAGGTTCACGTTGCCGCCCAGCCCCGATCCGCCGGGAGCCGCTCCGTTCAGGAACGCGCTCGCCCCGTTCAGCACCTGGACGCTGCCGAACAGTTCGGGTGCGACCAGCTGGCGGGGGCCGATGCCGTAGAGCCCGTTCAGACCGATATCGTCGCCCGTCAGGCTGAAGCCGCGAATCACGAATTGTTCGGCGGCGTTGCCGAAGCCGTAAGTGGTGCGGATCGTCGGATCGTTCTCCAACACCCCGCCCAGCGTCTGGGGCTGCTGGTTGCGGATAAGGCTCTCGTCGTAGGACCGGATGGTGAACGGCAGATCCTCCGCCGCCCGGTTGCCCAACGCACCCGCATCGCCGCCGTTGACAACCTCGGTGGCGTTGTCGGCTTGGGCGGTGACGACGATTTCCTCGGCACCGGACGGGGTCTGCTGCGCATGCGTCGCAGTTGCAAGCGAGGCACTGAGGGCGAGCAGAGATATGCGGGTGGTTGGGGTCATTGAGGTGCTTTCTAGGAGTGGGACGGACGATCGCGGCGCAGCAGCGCGGCGAGAATGACGAGCGGCGCGAGGCCGACGAGGAGCCAGGCGGAGGCATCGCGCGCGCCGTCCCCGGTAAGACCG
>JBGTHW010000009.1:0-1799 GCA_041746035.1 Parasphingopyxis sp. | reverse complement strand
GGCGGCGATATGCGCCGCCGCCTCATACCCCTTAATCGCGAAATCCTCATATTCATACGCATCGATGCTATCGGGCCTGCGCAGGATTTCAAGTTGCGGGAGCGGGCCGGGGGTGCGGGTCAGCTGTTCGCGGGCCTGGTCCAGATGGTTCGAATAGAGATGGCAATCGCCGCCCGTCCAGATGAAATCGCCGGCCTCCAGTCCGCATTGCTGGGCCAGCATATGGGTCAGCAGCGCATAGCTGGCAATATTGAAGGGCACGCCGAGAAACACGTCGCAGCTGCGTTGATAGAGCTGGAGCGAGAGGCGGCCGTTCGCGACATGCGTCTGGAACAGGCAATGGCAGGGGGCGAGCGCCATCCGGTCGAGGTCCGCCGGGTTCCAGGCCGAGACGATCTGGCGGCGCGAGGCGGGATTGCTATCGATCTGGTCGATCAGGATCGCGATCTGGTCGATATTCGCGCCGTGCGGATTCTCCCAGTCGCGCCACTGCTTGCCATAAACCGGCCCGAGATCGCCCTTGTCGTCGGCCCATTCATCCCAGATGCGCACCTTGCGCTCGGTCAGCCAGTCGATGTTTGTATCGCCGCGCAGAAACCAGAGCAGTTCGACGATGATCGAGCGGATATGGAGTTTCTTCGTGGTCAGCAGCGGGAAGCCTTCGGACAGATCGAACCGCATCTGATGACCGAAGACGGAGAGCGTGCCGACGCCGGTGCGGTCGTCCTGCCGTGCGCCATTATCGAGGATGCGCTGCATGAGATCGAGATATTGCTTCATGACATTGGCCGTCGATGGCGAAAGTGTGCGATCCAGCCAAGCGGGTTGGTTTGAGCGAGTATGGAGGGCTCAACGGATGCTTGGTATTTTCGTTTGCACGGCATTTTCATGAGCGGTTTCGTTTATTAAGTGCGTCGGCAGTCTTATCGATATCTTTAAGCTTAGCAAAAACCGGCTCCAAATCGATTCCGTGATATCGACCATATTCTTCGCGCAGTTCTTTTCCGACAAAGACCTTCCATTTTTTTGGCTTTATTTTTATCGCGCCCGCATCGAAAAGTCGGTGAATATCAGCCCGTAGTGGGATGCCATTCCAACTGGCATCACCGCCGTCTTCTGATACAGGCAAGATATGGGCAGCTTCCAGAGAGATTAGCGTTCCGCATCCTGTTACTATACAACGAGCATTGTATCGCTCGAATACGGCGCGACGAAATTTAGCTTGTTCAGGGCGTTCCCAAATCTCCGCAAGGCGGCGCTGCCGCTTAGCGGCATTTTCCGCTTCATTATCTGGAGTGTCGATTAGCTGAAACCCCAAATTTTCAAAGTATTTTCGAAACACTGTTGTGGTCGGGTTGTCAGTCAAAGGGTTGTCAGCGAGCTTGTTAGCCAGACGACCAAGCGGTTTCACCGGGTAGACCAAGCCGTCATGCATCAGAAATCCTGTTCTGGATTTGACCGATCTCCCATCATGTTTAGGATAATTCTCATACAACCATTCTTGCCCGTTAGTTCTGGCCAAACGGATTGCTTTTCGAGCATGCTTCTTCTTGAAAGTTAGTTCGTTCACCGGTTTGTCCCTACTATTTGCGGAGATGGTAAAAACGTCCTCCGAACGCAAAATTACAGCATTCTACTCCTGCCCGCAGGCCTGAATATCGCCCGGCTCGGGCCGTTCCCCCACCCGCTCGAACATCGTGAAATAGCCGCCGAGGTCCGGCATCGGGTCGAACTCCACCCGGCGATAGCCGACGGCTTCGAATTCGCAGGTCAGCAGATCGGGCGGTGTGCCGTGGCGG
>JBGTHW010000008.1:0-10593 GCA_041746035.1 Parasphingopyxis sp. | reverse complement strand
GGAAGTCTGGGATATCCTCGACGAGGTCATCCGCGAACATCCGGTGATGCTCAACCGTGCGCCGACGCTTCACCGCCTCGGCATTCAGGCCTTCGAGCCCGTGCTGATCGAGGGCAAGGCGATCCAGCTGCACCCGCTGGTCTGCGCCGCCTTCAACGCCGATTTCGATGGCGACCAGATGGCCGTCCATGTGCCTCTTTCGCTTGAGGCGCAGTTGGAAGCGCGCGTGCTGATGATGTCGACCAACAACATCCTGTCGCCCGCCAATGGCAAGCCGATCATCGTGCCGTCGCAGGATATGATCCTGGGCATCTATTACCTGTCGATGGATCGCGAAGGCGAGCCCGGCGAGGGATCTATTCTTGCGGATATTACCGAGGTGCATCAGGCTCTCGAAGTCGGCGCGGTGACGCTTCACTCGAAGATCACGACGCGCGTTCCGCAGACCGACGAGGACGGCAAGACTTATCTGGAACGGGTCGAAACGACGCCGGGCCGGATGCTGATCGCGGAGAAACTGCCGCAATCGCACAAGGTGCCCTTCTCGACGATCAACCGTCTTCTCACGAAAAAGGAAGTCGGCGATGTTATCGATATCGTCTATCGCCATACCGGCCAGAAGGACACGGTGCTGTTTGCCGACGGTATCATGGCGCTCGGCTTCCAGCACGCCTTCAAGGCGGGCATTTCCTTCGGCAAGGATGACATGATCATTCCCGATTCGAAGGACAAGCTGGTCGAGGATGCGCGTTCGCTGGTTGCCGATTATGAGCAGCAATATCAGGATGGCCTCATCACCCAGGCGGAGAAATACAACAAGGTCATCGACGCCTGGAGCCGTTGCGGCGATCAGGTGGCGGACGCCATGATGAACGAAATCCGGGCAACGCCGAAGGACGATGACGGGCGCGAGGCGGAAATCAACTCGATCTATATGATGAGCCATTCGGGTGCGCGCGGCAGCCCTGCCCAGATGAAGCAGCTTGCCGGTATGCGCGGCCTGATGGCCAAGCCGAGCGGAGAGATCATCGAGACGCCGATCCTGTCGAATTTCAAGGAGGGCTTGACGGTTCTCGAATATTTCAACTCGACCCACGGTGCCCGCAAGGGTCTTGCCGACACCGCTCTCAAGACCGCGAACTCGGGCTATCTGACCCGCCGTCTGGTCGACGTGTCGCAGGACTGTACGATCGTCGAGGAAGACTGCAAGACCGGCAAATCGCTCGAAATGAAGGCGATTGTCCAGGGCGGCTCGACCATCGCGACGCTGTCCGAACGGATTCTCGGCCGCACGGCTGCCGAAGACATTGTCGATGGCAAGACGGACGCGGTAATCGTCAAATCGGGTGTCCTTATGGACGAGCCGATGGCGCTCGCCGTCGAGGAATCCGGTGTCCAGTCGGTGCTGATCCGATCGCCGCTCATGTGCGAATCCAAGGTCGGTGTCTGTGGCAAATGCTATGGTCGCGATCTGGCCCGCGGCACCCCGGTGAATATCGGCGAATCGGTCGGCGTCATAGCCGCCCAGTCCATCGGCGAACCGGGTACGCAGCTAACGATGCGGACCTTCCATATCGGCGGCGCGGCGCAGCTCAATGAGCAGTCGAACCTCGAATCGCCGACCGACGGCAAGCTCGAATATCGCGAACTCAACGCCATCGTCGATAGCAAGAGCCGCACGCTGGCGCTGTCGCGTTCGGGCGAACTGGCGATCGTCGATGAAGAAGGCCGCGAAATGGGTGTGTTCCGCATTCCCTATGGTGCCCGGCTGCTTCATGGCGATGGCCATATCGTCAATAAAGGAGACCGGATCGCCGAATGGGATCCGAGCTATGCGCCGGTTATCACCGAAAAAGGCGGCACGGCGAAGTTCCAGGACATTGTCGATGGTCGCACGGTCAAGGAAGAAACCGACGATGCCACCGGGATTACCCAGCGCGTTATCACCGAAGATCAGGCCAAGACCAAGAAGGACGATCTCAAGCCGCGCATTACGCTGCTCGACGGGGATAGCGGCGAAGCCGGCGTTTATCGTCTGGTTCCGAACGCGGTTATTTCGGTCGAGGACGGCCAGACGTTGCAGGAAGGCGATATTGTCGCCCGCCTGCCGCGCGAGGCCGCCAAGACGCGCGATATTACCGGCGGTTTGCCGCGGGTTGCCGAGCTTTTCGAAGCCCGCATACCGAAGGACAACGCCGTCATCGCGAAGATCGATGGTCGTATCGAATTCGTTCGCGAATATAAGGCGAAGCGCAAGATCGCCATCGTGCCCGAGGAAGGGGATGCCGTCGAATATCTGATCGCCAAAACCAAGGTGATCGATGTGCAGGAAGGCGACATGGTCAAGAAAGGCGACGATCTCGTTGCCGGTTCGCCCGATCCCCATGACATCCTCGAAGTGCTGGGTATCGAAGCGCTGTCCGAATATCTCGTCTCGGAGATTCAGGAAGTCTATCGTTTGCAGGGCGTGAAGATCAACGACAAGCATATCGAAACGATCGTTCGCCAGATGCTTCAGAAGGTCGAGATCACCGACGGCGGCGATACCACGCTGCTTGCTGGCGAGCAGCTCGACGAGGAGGAGATGGACGAGATCAATGCGCGTCTGAAGAAAAAGCAGAAAAAAGCCGTCGGCAAACCGGTTCTGCTCGGTATCACCAAGGCGTCGTTGCAGACACGCAGCTTCATCTCGGCCGCCTCCTTCCAGGAAACCACCCGCGTCCTCACCGAGGCCGCCGTTCAGGGCAAAACCGATACGCTGCAGGGTTTGAAGGAAAACGTGATCGTGGGCCGCCTGATTCCGGCAGGCACCGGCGCGGGGATGAACCGCGTCCGGCTGGCCGCGTCGGGCCGCGATGCAGCCCTTCGCGCCCAGCAGAAGAAGCTGCAGGAAGAATTGCTGGCCGCGCGAACCGCCGAAGAAGAGCGGAAAGCCGAACTCAGGCAGGACGAAGATGCCAGCACCGGCGACGATCCGCTCGGCGAAACTGTTGCCGAAGGCGAGAACGCGACAGAATAACTTCGGCGAATTCGAAAAGATGGCCCTGCCAGTCGGCTCTGGCAGGGCCATTTTCTTTGTCCGGAACGATTTTGCGTTGGCGGTCCCAACAACCGTCAGGCTATATCCCCGCTTATCTATTGACCGGAGGCTAATCGAATATATCGGAAAGAAACGACCGCTTCCGGCGACCTTGCCCCCGGTTCCCGAAAACGCCGCCATCGTCGTCGCCATAATGGCCGCGCTCCGGAGCGCGCACGGTTCGCACCGCACTCCTATCGTCATCCGGATACCCGGCTCGCGCAGGACCGGCATATTCATTATTGCGGTCGACGATCTTATCGAGTTCGCCACGATCGAGCCATACCCCCCGGCATTGCGGACAGTAATCGATTTCTACGCCTTGCCTGTCGCTCAATGCGAGACCGACCTTGCAAACGGGACACAACATTTCGTTGACGGCTTCGACACTTCGCATCGATAAATCTCCTTGGTTCGAAATAGGTTCATGAACGGGCAGTATGGAGAAATGACCAGACTGGTTCGGAATTTGGCATTACCCTGCCCGTATCGAAAAAACACGTCGGTCGGACAATCGTTCCATTGGCCTTTCCGCCCCAATGTTTCTAAATCCTGCCCATGGATGTCACCGATCTCCGCATAGCGCTGTTCAGCGGCAACTATAATTATGTCCGCGATGGCGCAAACCAGGCGCTTAACCAGCTGGTCGAATATCTGTTGCGGGAGGGCGCAGCGGTTCGCATCTATTCGCCTGTTGTCGAAAAGCCCGATTTCGAGGCGACGGGCGATCTCGTCCATGTCCCTGCCCTCGCCCTGCCCGGTCGCGCGGAATATCGAGCGCCTCTCCGCCTGCCGGGCCGCGTGCGGCGCGATATCGCCCGGTTCGATCCCAACATCTTCCATGTCGCGAGTCCGGAAATTCTGGGCCACCGGGCAGTGACCCTGGCCCGGCGCTGGAAGAAACCGGTTATCGCGTCGGTTCACACCCGTTTCGAAACCTATCCGCGCTATTATGGCCTTGCCTTTCTGGAGCCGCTCGCCGTTGCGATACTGCGCCGCTTCTATCGCCGCTGCGACGCGATTTTCGCGCCTTCGGACTCCATGGCGCAGCTGCTGCGCGACCAACGGATGAGCTACGATGTCGGCATCTGGACCCGCGGTATCGACCGGGAACGATTCGATCCGAAACACCGCGATCTGGCATGGCGCCGTCGGCAAGGCATCGCAGATGAAGACGTCGCGATCGGCTTTGTAGGCCGTCTGGTCATGGAAAAGGGTCTGGATGTTTTTTCCGACACGATCGACCATCTAAAAAGACGCGGTGTGCCGCAAAAGGTTCTGATCGTTGGCGAAGGG
Organism: Parasphingopyxis sp.; assembly: GCA_041746035.1. Lineage (GTDB taxonomy): Bacteria > Pseudomonadota > Alphaproteobacteria > Sphingomonadales > Sphingomonadaceae > Parasphingopyxis. The sequence continues at coordinate 6,218 of JBGTHW010000008.1, read as the reverse complement.
CCGGCGCGCGAATGGTTCGAGCGGCGCCTGCCCGACGGCATTTTTGCAGGATTTCAGGAAGGTGCGGACCTTGGCCGCGCCGTCGCGTCGATGGATATGCTGTTCAACCCCAGTGTCACCGAAACATTCGGCAATGTCACGCTGGAGGCGATGGCTGCCGGGATACCCGTCGTCGCCGCGAAGGCCACGGGGAGCGAAAGCCTTGTCGATCATGGCGTGACGGGCAAGCTTGTCCGGCCAGGCGCGATCGAGGCGTTCGCCAATGCGCTTCAGCATTATTGCGAAGACGAGGAAGCCCGCGCGATAGCCGGAGCGGCGGGCTGCAAAGCCAGCGAACGCTATGGCTGGGATCAGGTGAACCAGGCGCTGGTCGACGGCTATCTCCGGGTGGTTCGCCAGCGGCAGGCCGGTGGCGAGGGTCCGCCGCGCAGCCCGGCACCCTGAACCCGCGATATGCCCGATCTTTTCGCTCCCGACGATAGCGCAACAGACGATAATGTGGCGCACCCGCTGGCCGATCTTCTGCGTCCCGAAACGCTCGATGAAGTCGTCGGCCAGGATCACCTTACCGGGCCGGAAGGCACAATCGGCCGGATGGTGCGCGCGGGCAAGCTCGCCTCGATTATCTTCTGGGGACCGCCGGGGACCGGGAAAACCACGATTGCACGCCTTCTGGCCGATGCCGTCGGGCTGCGCTTCCACGCGATCTCGGCGGTATTTTCGGGCGTAGCGGACCTCAAAAGCGCGTTTGCCGAAGCCCGTCGGATGGCGAGGGCGGGCAAACGCACCCTGCTGTTCGTGGACGAAATTCATCGCTTCAATCGTGCCCAGCAGGACGGGTTTCTGCCTTTTGTCGAGGATGGCACGGTGACTTTGGTCGGCGCGACCACGGAAAACCCGTCGTTCGAACTCAACGCGGCTCTCCTCAGCCGTGCGCAGGTGCTGATCCTCAACCGGCTCGATGCGACCGCACTGCGCATTTTGCTGGAACGAGCGGAATCATATGGGGGGCAGAGTTTGCCGCTCACCCCTGAAGCCCGCGATGCCCTGATCGCCAGCGCCGACGGCGACGGTCGCTTCCTGCTCAACCAGGCCGAAACGCTATTTTCGGTCGGGCTGGAAAAACCCATGGACCCCGCGGGCCTTGCCGATTTCCTGCATCGCCGTGTCGCGGTCTATGACAAGGATCGCGAAGGCCATTATAACCTCATCTCCGCGCTGCATAAATCCATGCGCGGCTCCGATCCGCAAGCCGCGCTCTATTATCTCGCACGGATGCTGGTGGCAGGGGAAGAGCCGCTCTATGTCCTGCGCCGCATGGTGCGTTTCGCGTCCGAAGACATCGGCTTGGCCGATCCGCAGGCACTGGTGCAGTGTCTTGCCGCCAAAGACAGCTACGAATTTCTCGGCAGCCCCGAAGGCGAGCTGGCGATAGCGCAGGCCTGCCTCTATTGCGCCACCGCTCCCAAATCGAATGCCGCCTACAGGGCCCAGAAAGCCGCCTGGAAATCGGCGAGGGAAACAGGATCGCTGATGCCGCCGAAAAACATCCTCAATGCTCCCACCCGGCTGATGAAAGATGTCGGTTATGGCAAAGAATATGCCTATGACCATGAAACGGACGAAGCTTTTTCAGGCGATAATTACTGGCCGGAAGAGATGGCTGCAAAGACGTATTACACCCCCTCGCCGCGCGATTTCGAAGCCAAAATCGCGGAACGCATGGCTTACTGGGAAAAATTGCGCGCCAGACAGGAACAATGATTCGCATATCCGCATTGAAGCGGTTAGTCTGCACGACGAAAATACGAATCTGCATCAACAGGGGAAGCAAAAATGGAATTCGATCTTAATCGGGATATAAACTGGGACCTGGTATGGGAGTGGGTCTTCAAGATCGGCGCTGCGCTCCTGATCCTTCTCATCACCCATTTCATCGCCAAGGCGGTCAAATGGGCAATCGCAAAAATGGTGGACCGGGTTCCGGTTCTGCAGCGCCATAGCGAGGCGCAGCCCGGCGAAACGGTAGGCAGCCAGATCGGCACGCTTGCCTACTGGATTGTGTGGCTGGTCGGTCTGGTGGTCGCGCTGCAACCGCTCGAACTCGGCGGTGTGCTCGAACCGGTCGAGGAACTGACGACCAATGTATTTGCCTTCGTACCGAACATCATCGGTGCCGGCCTGATCCTGTTTTTCGGGGTGATTGTGGCGACGATTGTCCGCAGGATTGTCGAAACCGCGCTGTTGGCTATCAATGCCGATGAATGGTTCGCCAAAGCGGGGGTCGGTAACATTACCGGCACCGATGCCAGCGTTGCAAGCGGAGCCGCCCCGGCCACAGCCACGGCGGAAAGGGGCACGTCGCTGAGCAAGGCTCTCGGCATTATCGTGTTCGTTCTCATCATCATTCCTGTTGCCACCGCGGCGCTTCAGGCGCTGGAACTCAATTCGATTTCCGATCCGCTGGTCGCCATTTTGCAGGACGTCGCCTTTTTCATCCCGCGCGCCATCGCGGCGGCACTGATCCTGGGCGTGGCGTTTTTCATCGGTCGCTGGGTCAAGGAATGGCTTGAACAGGTCCTTGAGGCGCTCGGTCTCGATAACGCCGTGTCCGGATCGGGGCTGGTTCCCGGATCGGTCCGCGCCACCCGGGTGATAGGCACGATCGTGCTCACCGCGATCATGCTGGTCGCGGCCGTTGCTGCCGTGGATGTTCTCGAAATCGATTCGCTTGAAGCGATGGTGTCCGAGGTCGTGGCGCTCGGTGCCCGCGTGATTTTCGGTCTGGTCATCATCGGCATCGGCGTCATGCTGGCAAGGGTGCTCGTCAACATCATGTCGAGTTCGACCGGCGAAACCGGGTTGCTGGCGACCATTCTCAAATGGCTTATCATCGCTCTGTTTGTCGCGATGGGCTTGAAGTTCATGGAGATAGCCGACGAAATCGTCGTCATCGCCTTTGCCGCGATCCTCGGCTCGGCAGCGGTGGCCGCCGCCATCGCCTTCGGGCTTGGCGGGCGTCCGACGGCGCATAAATTGCTGGAACGCTGGACCGGCGGCGATGCCGCCGGGAGCAGCCCGGGAGACAATGTGCCTCCCGGCATCTAGGTGCGGCGGTTCGAAAGTTTCGCCTGTTTCGACTGGTCGGGACAGGCGATAGCCCGACCAAAGGGTATTGCCCTGGCCATAGCAAGGGCGGGAGTTTCGGCTCCCGCCCTTGTTGCGTCTGGCAACAGTCTGCCGGGGGCAGGCAACTGGTCGCGACAGGACGCTCTCGACTGGCTCGTGCAACAGGCGCGCGAACAGGCCGACATGCTGATCGGCATCGATTTTTCGTTCGCCATGCCATTTTCGGATCGCTCGGCCTATTTCCCGGGCTGGGAAGCAAGCCCCTCCGACGCCAAAGCGCTATGGGGCATGATCGACATACTGGCCGCCGGGGAAGACCATCTCTCGGCCTCGACCATCCCCGTCCATCCGGAAATGTCCCGTCATTTCCGCTATCGCGCGGGCATCGCAACGCATGTCGGCGATCTCTTCGAACCCGGCTTTGGCCGTTTGCGCATTACCGAAAAAGCTTGCCGCGCGAACAGGCAAGGCAACGCCGCCTCCTGCTTCAATCTGATCGGCGCGTCGCAAGTGGGCAAATCGAGCCTGACGGGCATGCGCCTACTCCATAGGCTTGCGGACGCGATACCCGTCTGGCCCTTCGATCCGATCCCTGAGACAGGTCCGGTGCTGGTCGAGATTTACACCGCGCTCGCCGCCCGCGCGGCCGGGATGACCGGCCCCACCAAGATGCGCGATGCAACCGCGCTGGACACCGCCCTCGCCGCCCTTGGCGCGCGACCGCACACGCCCCTGCCCCGCTATGACGATCACGGCACCGATGCGATCCTGACGGCGGCATGGTTGCGAAGGGCTTCGCGGGAAGCGGCGCTCTGGAACCCCATTGCCCTCGACGCTATAATCGCGCGAACAGAGGGCTGGACCTTCGGCGTTCCATGACGCATGGGAGCGCCGGGCAGTGCCCGGTGCCGGATTAGCTCAGCTGGTAGAGCAACCGCCTTGTAAGCGGTAGGTCGTCCGTTCGAGTCGGACATCCGGCACCAGTCTCGTCGAAGATAAAATTTCCGGGAGGCATTTTCCGGCGAAACGCCCGAGCGCCAGCGAGGCTGCGCGACCGACTTCCTGCTTGCGATACAGTCCCGGCGCTGTCAGTGACTGGCCGCAGGAGGGTGCCATCATGGACTTTGAGCTGGCCGAAGACTACCGCATGCTCGCCGATCTCGTGCAGCGGTTCGTGCGCGACGAACTGATGCCGCTCGAACCCGCCGTGATGGCGCGCGAGGCGGCGGGCGAGGGCAGCTACCTGACGGCGAAGGAGCGCGAAGGTCTTGACAGGGTTTCCAAAGAAATGGGCCTGTGGAGCCTCGACGCGGCGGAGGATGCGGGCGGGATGGGGATGCCGCATGTCGCGCTGGTCGCGGTGAACGAAGCGCTGGGCTCGACTGTGGCTAGCTATACCCTGCCACCCGACAGCCCCAATCTGCGGATGCTGGAAGCGGCGGTCAGCGGCGAGCAGCAGCGCACGGCTTATCTGGAGCCCTATGCGCGCGGCGAGACCATCTCCGCCATCGGCATATCGGAGCCGGGCGCGGGCGCGGACCCGTCCGCCATGAAAACCCGTGCCGTCCGCAACGGCGACGACTGGATCATCAACGGCCGCAAAATCTGGATCACGCGCGCGGACGAATGCGATTTCACGATCCTGATGGCACTCACCGACCCTGAGAAACGCACGCGCGGCGGGATGAGCGCCTTTCTGGTCGACCGCGATACGCCGGGCTTCCAGGTGTTGCGCCGTATCCCGATGCTGGGCGGAGAATTTACCTATGAGGTGCTGCTGGAGGATTGCCGCGTTCCGGACTGGAAATTGCTGGGGACGGAAGGGCAGGGTTTCGGTCCGATGCAAATCCGGCTCGGCACGCGTCGTATGGAAATGGCCGCCTGGTGCATCGGCGCAGCCCGGCGGGCGCTCGACATGATGACCGCGTATGCACCGCAACGCGAGGTTTTCGGCGAGCCGCTTTCGGCAAGACAATCCATCCAGTGGTGGGTCGCTGACGGTGCCACCAAAATCCACGCCGCGCGGCTGATGGCATACGATTGCGCCTGGAAGCTCGACGAAGGCCGCGATGTACGCACGGAAATCTCGATGCTGAAGGTCTTCGCGACGGAAATGGCTCAGGAGATTATCGACAATGCGATGCAGGCCCACGGCGCGATGGGCATGACCAAGGAAATCCCGCTGCAACTGCTCGCCGGCAAGGTCCGCAATATGCGCATCTATGACGGCCCGAGCGAGGTCCACCGGATGGTGGTGGCCCGCAACCTGATGGATGTGCCGAGATAAGGGACACCCGCGTCACGTCGCCCCTTCTTTTTTTGCCCCGTCACCCCATATCGGCAAGGCTGTCGGCGATTGTCAATCCCAATCCGGCGGTGTCTCTTTCCAACCGGACAATTTCGCTTGGTACCCCGAGGCTGGGTCCTATTCGTTGCGCGCGCGTCACATCCGGGGGGTGTAGGGGCGGCTGCCGGAGATATTACCATGATAGCCTATTTTATCCTTGTCCATCGTTACCCGGAGCAGTTCAAGCGCCTGTTTCGCGCCATTTACGAGCCTGGCAACCAGTATCTCGTCCATATCGACAAGAATTCCGGCACTGACCTTGCCGCCGATATTGCAGAGTTTCTCGCCCCTTATGAATCCGCCGAGATACTCGAACCTCGCAAGGCACAATGGGGCGGATACAGCCTCGTCGATGCCGAATTGCGGGGCATGGAGCGATTGCTCGAGATGGACGACGAATGGACCCATTTCATCAATCTCAGCGGCCAGGATTTCCCTCTCAAATCGCAGGGCTATATCCGCAATTTCCTGCGCGCGAACGGCGGCAGGCAGTTTATCCGTGCGGTCGATCAGCAAAATATTCGCCCCGATACGATGAACCGCGTGTCGCATTATTTCGTCGAGGCACTGGGCCGGATTTTCCGGACGCGCATCCGGCGCAGCTATCTTGCGGATGCGCGCCCCTTTATTGGCACCCAGTGGAAAGCCGTGACCCGCCAATTCTGCGCTTTTGTCTGCCATGACCCACGCGTCGACCGGTTCAAAAGGTTCTACCGGCACAGCTTTATCGCCGACGAGAGTT
>JBGTHW010000007.1:0-17762 GCA_041746035.1 Parasphingopyxis sp. | reverse complement strand
CACTTCGGGATGATCGAGGCAGAGCAGCGCCGCGCCATAAAAGGGCACATTCTCGACGAACTCGATATAGGCGTCCTTGACCGCATCGAAGCTGCCATAATGATCGAGATGTTCGGGATCGATATTGGTGACGATGGCGATGGTGCCGTCGAGTCGCAAAAAACTGCCATCGCTCTCATCCGCCTCGACCACCATCCAGTCGCCTGCGCCGAGCCGCGCGTTGGACTTGTAGGCATTGATGACTCCGCCATTGATGACGGTCGGGTCGATGCCGCCCGCATCGAGCATCGCCGCAACCAGCGATGTCGTCGTCGTCTTGCCGTGGGTTCCAGCGATCGCGACCGTCGCCTTGAGCTTCATAAGCTCGGCCAGCATTTCGGCGCGACGTACCACCGGGATACGCCGTTCTATGGCCCGCTCGACTTCCGGATTGCCGCGATGGACGGCTGTCGAGGTGACGACGACCGCCGCATCGCCGAGATTACCCGGATCGTGGCCAATAAACACGTCGATCCCGCGTTCGCGCAGAGCCTCGACATTCGCGCCTTCGGCGATATCGGACCCTTGCACCTTGTAACCGAGATTGTTCATGACACGGGCGATGCCCGACATGCCGATGCCGCCGATCCCGATAAAATGGATCGTCCCGATGTCGGTGCCAAACCCCCTCATGATGCAATCGCCGTCTTTGCCGGACGACCTTGTGTCGCCACACCGACCATTGCGCCGCCGATGCCGCCGCGCTGCCCCAGCCGCTCGACAAGATCGGCAAGATCGCGCGCGGCATCGGGATAGCCCGCGCCGCGCGCGCGGCCCGCTGCGTTCATCAACGCCTCGGGTTCGAGACCGAGTTTCTGCATCTGCTTGGCAAGCTCGGCGGGGGTGAAATTGCTCTGCTTGATGACGCGCGCGCCGCCGCCCTGTGCCATCTCTCGCGCATTGGCGGTCTGATGATCGTCCGTCGCGATGGGCAGCGGGACAAGAATCGCGGGGCGCCCTGCCGTAGTCAGTTCGGCAATGGTCGAGGCTCCGGCTCGCGCAATCACGATATGCGCCCAACCGAGCCGCTCCGGAAGATCGGGAAGATAGGTCGCGAGATCGGCGGGAATGCCGAGTTCGGAGTATCGTGCGCGGACGCCTTCGATATCTTCTTCGCGGCATTGCTGCGTCACCTGCATCCGGCGGCGGAAGGAGACGGGAAGCAAAGCGAGCCCGTCCGGAACGACATCGGAGAGAACCCCCGCCCCCTGGCTGCCGCCCGTCACCAGCACCCGGAAGATGCTGTCTTCGGAAAGCGCCGGGAAAGGCTGGCTGCGCAATGCGGCTACGGAATCACGCACCGGATTGCCGACGATTTCGACCTTCGCCCGATGCTTGTCGGCGAGTCGACCGACTTTCCTGTAAGCCGTCGCTATCGCGTCGACGCGGCCCGCCAGCAGGCGGTTGACGCGGCCCAGCACCGCATTCTGCTCATGTACCGCGCAGGGAATACGGTTTTTGATAGCGGCAAGCAAAGCGGGAAACGCCGGATAGCCACCAAAGCCGATCACGGCTTCGGGCCGGAAACTCTCATAGAGCCGCCGCGCCATCGAGCGGCCTTCAAGAACATGGCGCACGCCCGGAACCCAGCTCAGCGGGTTTTTCGTGATGCGTCCGGCGGGCAGGATATGTTTCTCGTCGCCCTGGAATGTGCCGGGGATATTCGCGCCGCGCTCGTCCGTCACCAGCGCGACATGATGGCCGCGTTTGCGCAGTTCCGTCGCCAGCGCGAAGGCCGGGATGATATGTCCGCCGGTTCCCCCGGCAGCGAGAACAAAGTGGCGCGCGACGCTCATCGCATACTCCTGTCGTGCCTGGCGAGATGCGGATTGCATCGGGTGAAGGCGAGCAGCAGTCCGAAGCCGATAGACAGGGCGATTATCGACGATCCACCGTAGGAGATAAATGGCAATGTCATGCCTTTGGAGGGTGCCAGATCGAGATTTACCGCCATGTTAATGAGCGCCTGAATCGCGAATTGCGAGGCCAGCCCGGCAGCGGCGAGCAGATAGAAAATATTTTCCTCATTCAATAATTTGACGAATACGCGCACGACGATAGCCGCGAAAAGCATCGCAATGGCGAGGCAGGCGATCATCCCGAATTCCTCGCCGATGGTCGCGAAGATGTAATCGGTATGCGGTTCGGGCAGGCGATATTTCATCTCGCCCTCGCCGGGCCCGGCCCCGAAAAACCCGCCATTGGTGACGGTACGCCTCGCGTTTTCGGTCTGGTAGCTGTCGCCTTCGGCAAACAGAAAGCTGTTTATCCGTGTCGTTGCCACAGGGTAAAAGAAATAAGCCGACCCAACCGCACCGATCCCGCCCAGCGCCAGTCCGGCCAGCAGCTTGTTGGAAATGCCCGAAATCATCAGCATCACCAGCCAGACGCAGCCGAAAATTACGGTCTGGCCGAAATCGGGCTGACGCATCAGCAGCAGGCCGATCACGCCGGTCAGGATTGCCGTCGCCCAGACCACCGGCAGCGTTTCGTCATGGGTGAATTTGAGGGAGAGTATCCAGGCGCAGGCGACGATGAAGAACGGCTTGAGGAACTCCGATGGCTGGAGCGTCGCAACCCCATAGCCGATCCAGCGCTGAGCGCCGTTTTTCTCGATACCGAGAAACGGTACGAAGAGCAGCAGTATGAAGAAACAGACCGCACCGCCGAGCGCGAGCCGCTTTGCCGCCGCTTTCGGCAAGGTCGAGATAACGAGCATTACCGGCAGGCCGATCGCCAGCCACATGAGCTGGCGGTAGAAAAAATGGAGTTGCTGATACTGGAAACTGTCGCCCGAATAGCGTTCCGCCGCAGCAGGAGACGCCGCCGCCACCGCGATCAGACCGATGGAGATAAGGACCGTGACCAGCAGCAGCAGCACGCGGTCGATCTCCCAGAACCACTCACCGAGCGGGCCTTTGTGCGAACGTCCGAGATAATCGCCGAGTTGCCGCCGCTGCGCTTTCACGATCGTGGTTTCCATATTCATGCCAGCCCCCCGACAATGCCCTTGAATTCGTCGCCGCGCGCTTCGAAATCCGCATATTGATCGAAGGAGGCGCAAGCGGGCGACAGCAGTACCGTCTCTCCCGGCCGGGCAGCGGCGGCGGCGATGTCCACGGCTTTGCGCAATTTTCCGCAATTACGGACCGGCACATAAGGTCGGAGCAGTTTCTCCAGCATCTCGCCCGCCACGCCAATAGTATAGGCGGCGCGAACATGATGGTAATAGGGTTCGCACGGTTCGAGATCGTCGGTCTTGGCCTGCCCGCCCAGTATCCAGTGGACTGCCGGGAAGGCGGCAAGCGCCGGCGCGGTCGATGTCGGGTTGGTCGCCTTGCTGTCATTGACAAAGAGGACGCCGTCGCGTTCGGCCACCCGCTCCATCCGGTGCGGGAGGCCGGGGAAAGTGGCAAGCGCCTCAGCGATGATCTCTTCGCCAATCCCGAGCTGTCGCGCGGCGGTCATCGCGGCGATGGCGTTCTGCGCATTATGCGGCCCCTGCAAGGCGGGCCAGCCGGACTGATCCATGCAGCCGCCTGCGGAAAACTGGATAACCTTGCCCCTGGCGCCGACCGCGACCGCCTGACTCGCGCCATCGTCGATCGCGATGATTTTGGCATGATCGTCCGACTGCATCTGAAACAGCCGCGCCTTGGATTTGGCATAGCTCTCGAACCCGTCATAGCGGTCGAGATGGTCGGGCGTGATATTGAGCAGGATCGCGACATCGCAATCGAGACTGTGCGTCAGATCGATCTGGTAGGAGGAGAGTTCGAGAACATAGACGCCGCCGTCCTCCAGCGGCTCCTCGCCGAGGATCGGTACGCCGATATTGCCGCCGAGCAGCCCCGGAATACCCGCCGTCTTAACGATATGATGGATCAGCGCGGTGGTCGTCGATTTGCCGTTGGTGCCGGTAATGCCGACGACCTTGTGGGGCGGCATCTCGGCGCGGGCCTGCGCGAAAAGCTCGACGTCGCCGATAATCGAAGTTTTCGCGGCGCGCGCGCTGTCGGCCACCGGATGCGTGTTGATCGGCACGCCGGGCGAGACAACCAGCGCATCGTATTTCGCCAGATCGATCTCCAGCGGATCGGCGAGGCCCGCCATGTCGCCGACCGCTTCGCGCGCCTCCTCGCGCTCGTCCCAGGCGGTGACGCTCGCGCCCGACCGCCACAGACACTCGACCACGGCCTTGCCCGAGCGCGCCAGCCCGAGCACCGCATAGCGTTTTCCGCCAAAGGCAGCGTTGGCGATCATCTGAGCTTCAGCGTCGACAGGCCGGCCAGCGCCAGCACGAAGGATATGATCCAGAAGCGGATAACGACGGTAGGCTCGGACCAGCCCATCTGTTCGAAATGGTGGTGGATCGGTGCCATCTTGAACACGCGCCTGCCCGTGCGTTTATAGAAGAAAACCTGGATGAACACCGACAAGGCTTCCAGTACGAACAGCCCGCCAATAATTCCGAGTACGATCTCGTGATGCGCGGTGACGGCGATGGCACCCAGCGCACCGCCCAGGGCAAGACTGCCGGTGTCGCCCATGAAAACAGCGGCGGGCGGCGCGTTGAACCAGAGAAAGGCGAGGCCGGCCCCCACTATCGCCGCGCATATAATCGCCAGATCGCCCGCGCCCGGCACATGAGGAATGCCGAGATAGCTGGCATAATCCTCGCGCCCGACGAGATAGATGATCATCATGAAGGCGACGGCGGCGATGATCACCGGCATCGTTGCCAGCCCGTCCAGCCCGTCCGTGAGATTTACGGCATTGCCCGCCCCGACGATCACGAACATCGCGAACAGGAAATAGAAATAGCCGATGTCGGCGACCGGGCCATTGACGAAGGGCAGGTAAAGATCGGTGCCCGTTTCCATCAGTATCACCCAGCAGGCGACGCCCGCTATCGCAAATTCGGCGAACAGCCGGACCTTGCCGGAAATCCCGGCATGATGCCTTTTGGTAATCTTGTCGAAATCATCGAGAAACCCGATCAGCCCGAAGCCCAGCGTCACGAACAGGCACGCCCAGACCAGCTTGTTCGACCAGTCCATCCAGAGCAGCAATGAGACCGTAACCGAAGTCAGGATCATCAATCCGCCCATTGTCGGCGTCCCGGCCTTGGCGAGGTGCGTGATCGGACCGTCGGCCCGGATCGGCTGGCCCTTGCCTTGCTTCACGCGCAGCCAGCCGATGAATTTGGGGCCGATCAGAAGCCCGATAACCAGCGCCGTCGCCGTCGCCCCGCCCGCACGGAAGCTGAGATAGCGGAACAGGTTGAACGGCCCGGCATAATCGAGCTGGCTGGCGATCAGTTCGAACATAGAATCTTCCCGCTGGCCAGTTCCTCGACGAGGCTGGCGAGTCCGATGGCGTTGCTGCCCTTGACGAGCACCGCGTCGCCCGGGCCGATCCGCCCGGCAATCGCTTCCCGCGCTCCCGAAAGGTCGCGCACATGAACCAGTTCGATGTCGCCGCCAAGGGCATCCTCCAACACCGCCATTTCATCGCCGACAAGGACGGCAAAGTCGATGCGGGCATTGCGCATGCGATCGGCGAGCGCCGCGTGAAAAGCGTCCGATTGCTCGCCAAGTTCCTTCATCGCGCCGAGCACCACGATACGGCATTTCGCCTCTTCGCCTCCCAGCGTTTGCAGCGTCGCAGCCATCGAGGCCGGATTGGCATTGTAGCTCTCGTCGATCAGCAGCGCTTCGCCATCCGCCAGCGGGATGACGCGCCGCTGACCCCGGCCCCGCAGCCCGTCCATCTCGGCCAGTGCGAGTCCCGCCTGGGCCAGATCGCCGCCTACCGCCTCCACCGCGCCGATAATCGCCATTGCGTTCGATACCCAGTGATCGCCAGGCAGGCCGATGGTGAAAGTGAGTTCCGCGCCCGACAGGACGGCAGTAACAATAGTGCCGCCGATTTCACGAGACACCTCGCGCGCGCGAATGTCCGCACCTTCGCCGAGGCCGAACGTCCAGATCGTTCCGGCGTGGGGTTTCGCCGCCGCAATCAGCAGATCGCGATGCGGGCTATCGAACGGTACGATCGCGGTGCCGCCGGGTTCGAGACCTTCGAATATTTCGCCCTTGGCGGCGGCGATGGCGGTTTCGTCGCTGAAAAACTCGCTATGCGCCGGCGCGATAGCGGTGACGATGGCGACGTGCGGGCGGACAAGCTGCGTAAGCTCGGAAAGCTCGCCCGCATGGTTCATGCCCATTTCGAAAATGCCGAACCGCGTGTCGTACGGCATCCGCGCCAGGCTGAGCGGAACGCCGGTGTGGTTGTTGTAGCTTTTGACCGAGCGATGCGCCTCACCGGGTGCAAAGCGGTCGAGCGCCGCGAACAGGGCTTCCTTCGTCCCGGTCTTGCCGACCGATCCCGTCACGCCGATTATTTTCGCGCCGACTCGCTTGCGCGCCGCTGCGCCGAGCGCATCGAGTGCGATGGCCGTATCCGCGACCCGTATATGCGGATGATCGACCGGCTCGCTGACAATCGCGCCGACTGCGCCATTGGCAATGGCTCCGTCGACAAATTTATGTCCGTCCGTCTCCTCGCCCTTCAGCGCGATAAAGAGATCGCCAATGCCCACTTCCCGGCTGTCGAAGGCAACCCCGCTGACGGTGAATTCGCCATGAGCTTTGCCGCCAAGCACCTTGGCGAGGCAAGCCGAGGACCAGAGTGCTTTCATACCGCACACTCCCGCGCCACCGCGACATCGTCGAAGGGCAGGATCCGGTCGCCGATTTCCTGGCCCTGTTCATGGCCCTTGCCCGCAAGGAGGACGATATCGTCGGGACCGGCCTCGGCGATACCGGCGGCGATGGCCTCGCGGCGATCCCCGATCTCGCGCGCGCCGGGTGCACCGGCCAGAATTTCCTTGCGGATACGGTCGGGCTGCTCGGTGCGCGGATTGTCGTCGGTGACGATGACCAGATCGGATAACCGCGCGGCGACTTCGCCCATCAGGGGCCGTTTGCCCGCATCGCGATCCCCGCCCGCGCCGAACACCGTAATCAGCCGTCCTTTGGCATGCCAGCGCAGGGCTTCGATGGCTGCTTCGAGCGCATCGGGCGTATGGGCGTAATCGACATAGACCGGTGCGCCGGCCTTGCTGATAACCGCGCGCTCCAGCCGCCCGCGCACCGGTTGAACGCGGCCAAGATCGCGCAATGTCGCCGCCAGATCGCCGCCTGTCGCCCGGACCAGACCCGCCGCCGTCAGCGCGTTGTTGGCCTGATAGGCACCGATCAGCGGCAACTGAATAGTATGGTCTTCGCCGTCCGCTTCGATATGGAGCGCCTGCCCCAGCTTGGTCGGCGTGCGTTCGAAAAGTCGGATGGTATCGCCCTTCCTGCCTATTTTCATGATATTCAGCTTGCGCGCCCCGGCCCGCTCGATCACCTGCGCGCTGGCCGGATCGTCGGCCCAGACGACCGCCGTCCCGCCGTCGTCGACAACATCGCCGAACAGCCGCAGCTTGGCGTCGAGATAGGCTTCCATCGTGCCATGATAATCGAGATGATCGCGGCTGAGATTGGTGAAGGCCGCGGCGGCGACCGGCAGGCCTTCGGTGCGATATTGCGAGAGGCCGTGGCTGGAGGCTTCGAAGGCGAGATGCGTGATACCCTCGCGTTTCAGGCCCGCCGCATTGGAGAGAAAGGTCACGATATCGGGCGTCGTCAGGCCGGTTTTCACCTGCTCGTCCGACGTCGTCACGCCAAGCGTGCCGATCGACGCGGCGGCGTGACCCGCCATCCGCCATAGCTGCCGGGTCAGTTCGACCGTCGATGTCTTGCCATTGGTGCCGGTTACGGCAACGCAATGATCGGGAAACGGCCGGAAAAACTTCGCAGCCAGCTGCGCGAAAGCAAGTCGCGGCTCCTTGTCGACGATCTGCGCCGCGCCTTCCACTTTGGCCTCAGGGCGCGAAACGACCGCGACTGCTCCCGCCTCGACCGCTGTCGGAATGAAATCTTCGCCATTGAATTTCGTACCGCGAAACGCGCCGAAAACTGTGCCCGGCGCAACCTTGCGGTGATCGATGGCAAAGCCGGTTACTGTCGGGCCTTGCTCGCCGCCGATAAGCGCGCCGAGTCTCATGATTCCGATCTTGGCCGCCAGAGCATCGAGCGAAGACGGGCGGTATCGATATCCCGCGTCTCGCTCGGCATCACATCGAGCAGCGGTCCTATCCGCCCGATGACCCGGTTTACAACCGGCGCGGCAGTCCAGCCAGCGGTCGATGCACCACCGGTAGCCGCATCGCCGCGCGGCTCATCGAGCATGATCAGCACGACATACTGCGGATCGTCCATCGGAAAAGCGGCGGCGAAAGTCGAGACGAGGGCGTGCTCGCGATAGCCGCCCTGCCCGGGTTTTTCGGCGGTCCCCGTCTTGCCGCCAACGCGATATCCTCCGGCATCGGCATTGCGCCCGGTGCCTTCCTGTACGATCAGCCGCAGCAGCGCCCTTATCTGATCGCTGGTTTCCTGGCGAAATACCCGCTCGCCCTGCGGCACCTCGTCGGGTGTGAGCCGCATCAGCGTGACCGGGCGATAGACACCGCCATTGACCAGCGTCGCATAGGCATTGGCGAGATGCAGCGGCGAGATCGCGATGCCGTGCCCGTAGCCCGCCGTCATCACCGTCGTTCGCGCCCAGTAATCGGGCCAAATCGGTCGCCCGCGCACCGGCAGTTCGAAATCGACCGGCGAGTCGAAATGCAGGCGGCGAAACACATCCTGCATCCGCTCCGCACCGAGATTGTCGGCAATCCGGGCGGTGACGATGTTGGAACTGTGCACCAGTGTTTCGGGAATATTGAGATAGCGACGCTGCGGATGATCGTCGCGTATCGTGTAGCGACCGACTTGCAAGGGCTGTTCGGCATTATAGCGCACCGAGAGATCGGTAACGACCCCGTTCTCGATCGCCGCAGCCATCGTGATCGGCTTAAAGGTCGAGCCCAGTTCGAAAAATCCCATCGTCGCCTGGTTGAACCGGGCCTGGTTGCTCGACCGGCCTGCGTCATTGGGGTTGAAATTGGGAAGCGAGGTCAGCGTAATGAGTTCGCCGGTATTGGCATCGAGCACAATCCCGGCGGCTCCGACAGCGTTGAACCGCCGCATCGCCGTCGCCAGCTCGCTCTGTACCGCTGCCTGCACACGTCCGTCGAGCGAAAGCGCGACAGGCTGGCTGCGATTGCCCGCATCCATCAACCGGTCTTCGAGCACCGCTTCCATCCCCGTCACACCATGCCCGTCGAGATTGACCCAGCCGAGAACATGCGCGGCCAGATTGGTCTGCGGATAGAGGCGCTCCGGTTCGCGCAGATACTCCATGGCCGGCTCGCCCAGCGCGTTCACTTCGGCGACCAGTTCCGGTAGCGCGCGGCGTTGCAGATAGGAGAAGGACCGACCGGATGTCAGTATCGCGTGATAGTCTTCGGTCGAACGCTCTGGCATCAGATCGTGAAGCCGGGGCGCGAGTTCGGCGGGATCGCTGATAACCCTGTCCGGGTGAACGGCGATGGACCAGGCATCGATCGTCCGCGCCAGTGTCACCCCGTTGCGATCGACGATATCGGCCCGCGGCGGCGTCAGGCCGTCACTGCTGGCGGCATAGGCTTCGCCGCCGGACGTCACCGTAAGCCAGCCGATCCGCACCGTTACCGCAACAACACCGAACAAAAGCAGCAGCATCACCATCATCAGCCGCTGCTGCACGATGGCCTGCATCTGTCGACGCAGGCTTACCTTGCGCACTTCGGCGGGCTTGGCGACGAGGCGGCTCATCGGTCTTCGATATCTCCCTCAGTATCTTCGGAGGCTGCCTCATCGGCAATGGCACCGCGCAGCCGCTCATCCAGGAACGCGATGCGACCGGCTTGCGAGGAAGGGGTATAGGACGCCTGCTGCAGGCGCGGCGTGCTGGAGTCATCCGGATCGGGTGCCTCGAAGATATCCTTGTCTATAGTATCGTCGCCACTGCGTTCGATAATGGTGGAGGCATTCTGCACAGCCGCGTCGTTTTCCAGCGGGACGAGTTTGGCAGGGTCACCGTCAATCAGCGCGGCCAGTTCGATCTCTCCCTCCAGAAATTGCTCGGCGCTCGGCGATTCAAGATTGAGATCGCGGCGGCTCCAGCGTTCGAGCTGGCTCATCCGGCTGCGCGTCTCGAATTCGGTATCCAGCGCGAGAATGTCGCGGCGCGCCTGCTCGATATCGCCCTCGACTTCTTCCAGAGACGTGCGCTCCGCCGAAACGCGGTGCGAAATCAGGTAACAGGTCAGCGCCGCCGAGGCGACGGCGGCGGCCCAGGTGACAGAGCGGAATTTGTGCGTGATCGTCATGGATTGGCTTCCTTTGTCGGGGGCCAGGGCGGCGCATTGCTGCGCCGTGCCGAGCGCAGCGTCGCGGAACGCGCGCGGGGATTGCGCGCCAGCTCGGCTTCGCCGGGACGCACGGGTTTGGCGGGTTTGTCGAATGTAGCTTCGAGGTCGTTATCCGGCGTCACCGGCAAATGCCGGGAACCACTCGGATTGCTCCCGCTGCGTTCGCGCAGGAAGCGTTTGACGATCCGGTCTTCGAGGCTGTGAAACGTGACCACGGCCAGCCTGCCGCCCGGTTCGAGCACCTGTTCGGCAGCGACGAGACCGTAGCGCAACTCTTCCAGTTCCCGGTTGAGATGGATGCGGATCGCCTGGAATGTCCGCGTGGCGGGGTCCTTCGGCGCACCCGGCTTGTGACCGACGGCCTTGCGGACGATCGCGGCGAGTTCGCCGGTCGTGGCAATCGGGCGCGCCTCGATAATGGCGCGGGCGATGCGGCGCGAGCGATGCTCTTCGCCATAGGCATAGATGATGTCGGCCAGCATCGTTTCGTCGACACTGTCGAGAAATTCCGCCGCGCTCTCGCCCTCCTGCCCCATCCGCATATCGAGCGGGCCATCGGACTGGAAGGAGAAACCCCTTTCGGCGCGGTCGAGCTGCATCGAGGAGACGCCGATATCGAACACGACGCCGGACACATATTCGCGCTCGATCCGCTCCAGCCCCTCCTGCATTTCGGAAAAGCAGCCATGCACCAGGCTGAGCCTGTCCTCATATTCCTCGGCCAGCGCCGCGCCCTCGGCAATCGCATCGGGATCGCGGTCGAAGGCGATAACGTCGGCACCGGCGGCGAGCATCGCCTTGGTGTAACCGCCCGCGCCGAAGGTCGCGTCGATATGAGCTTCGCCGAACGCGATTTCGAGCGCGGCGATCACCTCGTCGCGCAGCACCGGATCGTGGCGGGTATCGGTGACGGCGCTCATAGCGACACGCCCTTTTCTTCGCAGAGATGCGCCAGTATGGCGAGCATCCGCTGATCGGCTTTCTCGAAATAGTCGCGGGCGCGCGTCGGCTCCCAGATATCGAAATTCTCGCCATTGCCGATGAAAAAGGCGAAGCTGGAGATGCCGGTGATCTTGCGCAGCATCCCGTTCAGCACCATCCGACCGGCACCGTCGAACGGCACTCTCTGGAGCGGCCCGAAGGTCGCGCCGCCGGTCTGCCGCCGGGCCAGCCCCTTGCGGGAGCCGCCCGGTGCATTCCGTCGCTCTTCCTGCTGCTGACGCGCAAGCTGAAAATGCTCGATCTCGTCATGGCCGACAAGGCAGGGCAGATCTTCGTCTTCGGCGAGATATACGAGATTGTCTTCAGCGGGGAGACCGGCCTGTTTGGCCTGTTCGGTGCGGCGTTCGATGGCGGTACGGAAGGTGGCAGGGAGCGACACACGGCCTTTCGCATCGACCGCGTTCAAAGCATGCCCTTCAATCGGCTTGATATACTCCATGCCGAACCTCTCCCCTGGTCCTGGGTGCAAAGCTCTCCCGTCCGCTGAATCGGGTACGAATCAGCGCTCGAAATAAAAGTCGGGAATCGCCCTGCCCCGGCTACAGGGGAAGTTGCGTATCAAGGTTAACCATGGGTGGCAATACCATTTTAAGGGTGCCTTATGGTTCTTTATACCACTCTGGCATTTGGGTTACTATCGCTGAAGCCCGTATTTCTGCCGATGTTCTTTTTGTGTTCTTGCCAGCTCGCGCGCGATTGCGGGGCTGCTCCGGGTGAAGATATACAATCCCGGAATGACGGAAAACAGCCGTTTCATTGTTGGAATGGTATCGAGTGGTATGAAATCCATTACGAATCCGAATCATTATTCCGGATCGGCGGTTTCGGTCGATTCGCCATTTGCCGTTTCCCCAACGGTGGCCGTCGCCGGGGCGACGCCCATCTCGGCGAGCGGCTCTTGCGGAGCTTCTTCTGTGGCTTCGCCGGATTCGACCGCCGCACGTTCTTCAGCGATTGCCTCCGGCGTCAGCTGAGGTTCGTCGCTGGCTGCGCCTGAAAAGGACGCGGCCAGCAAGACGATGAGCATTATAACCGACAGGCCCGTCGCGCCTATGCGGACGCGATTCATGCGCTCGCGCCGGGGATGCCGGGCCGGATCGGGTGTGATCACCTTCATCTATCGCTCCTGTGCCAGCCAGGGCAGCACCGGCAATCCCTTTTCGGCCAGCCATCCGGCATCGAACAGCGTCGACAGATAGCGCAGTCCGCTATCGCAAAGAATGGTGACGACCGTTTTGCCCGGGCCGAGGTCTTTCGCCAGTTCTATCGCACCGGCAACGTTAATGCCGGATGACAGGCCGAGACAAAGCCCTTCCTCGGCCAGCAGGCGCCTCACCCAGACCAGTCCCTCCTCGTCGGATATCCGGTATTGCCGGTCAACCGGGGCGTCTTCCAGATTGGCCGTGATCCGACCCTGACCGATCCCTTCGGCGACCGACGAGCCTTCCGATTTCAGTTCGCCATGCGCGTAATACTCATAGAGTGCCGCACCATGCGGATCGGTAAGAGCGATCCGGATGTTTTCGGAGCGCTCTTTCAGCCCCATACCGACCCCGGCCAGCGTGCCGCCTGTGCCGACCGCGCAGGTGAACCCATCGATCCTGCCGCCAGTCTGTTCCCAGATTTCCTTTGCTGTGGTTTTTATATGGGCACGGCGATTGGCGATATTGTCGAACTGGTTAGCCCAGAGCGCGTTTTCGGTCTCTTCCGCGATCCGGCGGGAGGTGTGCACAAAATGGCACGGGCTGGAATAGGGCGCGGCGGGCACCAGCACCAGTTCCGCCCCCAGCGCCCGCAATGTGTCCATCTTCTCGCGCGACTGGGTTTCGGGCATCACGATGATCGTTTTATAGCCCTTGGCATTGCCGACCAGCGCCAGCCCGATCCCGGTGTTGCCCGCCGTCCCCTCGACGATCGTGCCACCGGGTTGCAGCAGCCCCTGCTCCTCCGCTTCCTCGACAATATAAAGCGCCGCCCGGTCCTTCACCGATCCGCCCGGATTGGCGAATTCGCACTTGCCGAGAATTTCGCATCCGCTCTCCTTCGACGGGCCTTCCAGCCGGACCAGCGGCGTATTGCCGATAAGCGCAAGCGGGTTGGGAACGATGGTCATGCCGCGATGGTAGCCTGCGGACGGGCCAGCGGGCAAGCAATCTTGTCTTTCGGCGATGCCAGCGTTTCTTATGAGTACCGAGGAAACTGGACTAGGCTGAAGGCCGATGGTATAAAATCTTGTGAAAGGTATAAATATGGGTATCCAGTTTAACATAAAAAGTGTCGAGGCACGCGAACTCGCGGACCGGCTCGTCGAGCTCACCGGCACGAACCGGACCGCAGCGGTGACCGAAGCTTTGCGCGAGAAGGTCGAGCGGATCGAACGGCGCAACCGGAGGAAGAAAGAGAGTGTTGTCGAAAAATGGCTGACCATCGGCGCGGATATCAAGGGGCGTTATCCCGACATGCCCGGTTCCGCCGATGTCGATGCACTGCTTTATGATGAAAACGGCCTGCCAAAATGATCGTCGATACTTCGGCGCTGATGGCCATCATAAAAAATGAGGACGAGGCCGAGATACTGATTGGCAAGCTTGGCAAGGCTAAATCGCCGGCAGCCATTTCGGCGGCTAGCTATCTCGAAACAGGGATTGTCGCCGACGGGTTTTTGAAAGGCAGG
The DNA here is from genome assembly GCA_041746035.1 of Parasphingopyxis sp. Taxonomy (GTDB): domain Bacteria; phylum Pseudomonadota; class Alphaproteobacteria; order Sphingomonadales; family Sphingomonadaceae; genus Parasphingopyxis. The sequence goes on along the minus strand of JBGTHW010000007.1, from coordinate 3,639 downwards.
GACCGTGAACGGGTGGACGACCTTTGCGCGGAATTCGCCTTATCCATTGTCGCTGTCACAGCCGATCATGCGCGGATCGCGCGGCAGGCCTATCGCGATTATGGCAAGGGAACCGGCCATCCGGCGCGGCTCAATTTCGGCGACTGCTTTGCCTATGCGCTGGCGAAATCGGAAGGCGAGCCGCTGCTGTTCAAGGGCGAGGATTTCGCGCTGACCGATATCGAAGCGGCCTGACCATGCGCAAGGCGAGTTTCGCACCGGTGGCAGACGAACACTGCCGGCTTTTGATACTCGGCAGCCTGCCCGGCGAGGAATCGCTGCGGCAAAGACAATATTACGCGCATCCGCGCAACCGTTTCTGGGAGCTGGTCGGTAGTGCCATCGGCGCGGATTTGCGCGCGCTGGATTATGAGGAGCGGCTGGGGGCGTTGCTGGCCCATCGCATCGGCCTGTGGGATGTCATAGCCGGGGCCACGCGGCAGGGCAGTCTCGATAGTGCGATCCGGAACGAAACCGGCAACGATCTGGCGATGCTTTCGCGGACATTGCCGGAGCTGACCGCCCTCGCCTTCAATGGCAAAAAGGCCGCGAAGACCGGGCGCAAGCAACTGGCGGAGCAGTCGCACGGCTTGCATCTGATCGACCTTCCCTCCTCCAGCCCGGCCTATGCCGCGATGCTCCATGCCGAGAAACAGTCGCGCTGGGCGGCGATCGGCGCAATGCTCGCTAGCGCTCCACAATCCTGATTTTCGCGGCGGCTTCAGTCGCGAGCGCGCGGGCCACATCGGTATCGTCCGCTGTCGCCAGTGCCACGCCCATCCGACGCCAGGGCCGTGTCACCGGTTTGCCGAAGATGCGGATATCGACGCGTTTATCGGGAGTGCCGTCTGCCAGTGCTTCGGCGAGGCCGACGAAGGCGAATTGCTCGCTGTCGCGCTCGGCCAGAATCACCGCCGACGCCGCAGCCGGAGCGGTCATCGTAATGTCCGGGATCGGCAGCCCTATGATCGCGCGGGCATGGAGATCGAACTGGGTCAGGTGCTGCGAGATTAGCGTCACCATCCCGGTATCGTGCGGACGCGGGGAGAGTTCGGAGAAAATCACGCCGTCCTTCGCGACGAAAAACTCTACCCCGAACAGGCCATAACCGCCAAGACTGTCGACCACCTGTTTCGCCATCGCTTGTGCCTCGGCGAGATGCGCCGCATCCATCGGCGCGGGCTGCCAGCTTTCCCGATAATCGCCGCGCTCCTGACGATGGCCGATGGGCGGGCAGAAGTTCACGCCGTTTCGGGTGCGGATCGTCAGCAGCGTGATCTCATAGTCGAAATCCACGAACTGTTCGAATATCACCCGCTGCCGGTCGCCGCGCATATTGGCGACCGCGTAATCCCATGCCTTTTTCAGATCGTCGGCATTCCGAACTGTCGATTGTCCCTTGCCGCTCGACGACATCACCGGCTTGATAACCGCCGGATAGCCGACGGCCTCCGCCGCCGCCTTCACCTCGTCGAAACGCTCCGCGTAGCGATATTCGGAAGTACGGATACCCAGTTCGCGCGCAGCGAGGTCACGAATCGCATCGCGGTTCATGGTCATCTGGGTGGCGCGGGCGGACGGAACGACAGTGCGGCCCTCCGCTTCCACCTCTGCCAGTATTTCCGTCCGTATTGCCTCGATCTCCGGCACAATAAAATCCGGATCGTGTTTCGCGATAATCTCGCGGAGCCTATTGCCATCGAGCATCGAAAAGACTTCGCTCGCGTCGGCCATCTGCATCGCCGGGGCATGGGCGTAGCTGTCGCAGGCGACGACATAGGCACCCAGCCGCTTGGCGGAGATAACGAATTCCCTGCCGAGTTCGCCCGAACCGAGAATAAGGATTTTTGCGGTAAACGCCATGCAGTTCCTGCTATCAGGCCATCTCGCCCCGCGCCATCGCTTCTTCGATCCGCGCGGTCATCGTCGGATGGACATTCTCCTTATGATCCGGAAATAACCGCGTATTGGAAAGCGCGCCGGAGTCCTGCCAAAACCGCTTTAGCCATTCCGATAGCGAAAATTTCGATCTTCGTTGCAGAAATGCGAAAGAGGGACTTGACGCGCGATTGTGCACCCGCGAAAAGCCGCCGCCATGAAAACACTTCTCACCCCCCTTTTCGCCGCCGCGCCCGTCGCGGCCCTTTTCACCCTCGCCGCCTGCGGCGAACAGGAACCGGACGTCGTTGGCGGCCTTGCCGATGACAATGGGGATATCGAAGCGATCGACCCCGCGTCGCTTCCACCCTCCGAAACCGGATCCAACAGCTATCGCTGCGACGACGGCAGCGTCGTTTATGTGACCTATTTCACCAACGATGCGCAGGTCGGTGTGCGCGCCCAGCAGAATGGTCCGATGACAATCCTGCCAAACGCGGCGATGGCCGAAGACAACGCCGGGGTTGAAGCAACCGAAGGCGAGGATATGGCAGAAGCAGAGACAGAAACCGAAGCGCCTTCCGACAGCCTGGTTCGCTATTCCGGCGACGGCCAAACCCTTGTGGGCAGCGGCAACTCGATCACCTATAACGGCCAGAGCTGCAACGCTTAGCCCGGGATTTATTTCAAATCGCAATTCCGGGGGTCGATACCGTCAAGGTGTCGGCCCCTTTTCTCAATGTTGACCGTCCGCGATCCTGACGGTCGACTATAGCATCGCTTGCCACTGGCGCGCATCCCGTCGCCCCGCTAAGGCGCTGGCATGAGCGAAATCACCCCGGAAATCGTCGCGGAGCATGGCCTCAATACCGAGGAATATGCCCGCATCCTCGCCGCGCTGGATCGCGAGCCGAACCTTGTCGAGCTCGGCATATTCTCGGTCATGTGGTCCGAACACTGCAGCTATAAATCCTCGCGCCGCCACCTGAAAAAATTGCCGACCGAAGGCCCGCAAGTCATCTGCGGACCCGGCGAGAATGCCGGGGTTGTCGATATCGGGGACGGACAGGCGGCGATCTTCAAGATGGAGAGCCACAACCATCCGTCCTACATCGAACCCTATCAGGGCGCGGCGACGGGCGTCGGCGGCATCCTGCGCGATGTGTTCACGATGGGCGCGCGGCCCGTGGCGAACATGAATGCGCTGCGCTTCGGACGGCCCGATCATCCCAAGACGCGCCATCTGATCTCGGGCGTGGTGCGCGGCATTGGTGGATATGGCAATTGCGTGGGTGTGCCGACGGTCGGCGGCGAGGTGAATTTCCACTCGGCATACGACACCAACATCTTGGTGAACGCGATGACGGTGGGCATCGCCGATACCGACAAGATTTTCTATTCGGCGGCATCCGGCGTCGGCAATCCGATCGTCTATGTCGGATCGAAAACCGGCCGCGACGGCATCCACGGCGCGACCATGGCCAGCGCGGAGTTCGATGAGGACAGCGAAGACAAGCGGCCCACCGTGCAAGTCGGCGATCCGTTTACGGAAAAACTGCTGATCGAGGCGTGCCTGGAACTGATGGCCTCGGATGCGATTGTCGCGATCCAGGATATGGGCGCGGCGGGGCTGACATCCTCCTCGGTCGAGATGGCGACCAATGGCGAAGTAGGCATTATCCTGAACATGGATGCCGTGCCGTGCCGCGAAGAGGGCATGAC
>JBGTHW010000006.1:0-3717 GCA_041746035.1 Parasphingopyxis sp. | reverse complement strand
GAAGGGCTTTGTGCCCGATCTTGTCATCGCCCATCCCGGCTGGGGCGAAGCGCTCTATGTCAAGGACATCTTCCCGGACGTGCCGCTGATCAATTTCTGCGAATTCTATTATCGTGGCCGCGGGCTGGATGTCGGCTTCGACCCGGAAGACCCGGCCAATATCGATGCGATCTGCCGTTCGCGCACGCGCGGCGCGCATCTGCTGCTGAGCCTGGAAAGCTGCGATGCCGGCGTCGCGCCGACCGAGTGGCAGAAAAGCACGCACCCGCAAGCCTTCCATGACAAGATCGAGGTGATTTTCGACGGTATCAACCCGGAGGTCGTCAGGCCCGATCCGGCGGCGAGCTTCACTCTGCCCGACGGGCGCACGGTCGGGCATGACGACACCGTCATCACCTATGTCGCCCGCAATCTGGAGCCCTATCGCGGCTATCGCACCTTCGCCCGGGCGATCCCGCATCTCCAGCGGCTCCAGCCCGATGCCGACATCATCGTCATCGGCGGCGATGACGTATCCTATGGCGGCAAGCCGAAGGGTGGCGAGCACAAGACCTGGCGCGCGGCGATGGATGCCGAGGTCGAGTATGACAATTCCAAGGTGCATTTCACCGGAAAGCTGCCCTATGACAAATTCCTCAATGTGTTGCGCCTCTCATCGGCGCATATCTATCTGACCTATCCCTTCGTGCTGAGCTGGTCGTGCCTCGAAGCAATGGCTTGCGAGGCGCTGATCATCGGCAGCAAGACCCCGCCGGTGGAAGAGGTAATCCAGGACGGCAAGAATGGCCTGCTTACCGATTTCTTCGACCCCGAGGCACTGGCGAAACGCGTCGACGAAGCGATCAAATACCCGATCCGCTTCGAGGGCGTTCGCAAGGCAGCGCGCCAGACCGTGCTGGACGGCTACACGATCGACGATTGCCTGCCCAAATGGCTGGCGCTGATCGAAAAGGTGACGGGGCGGAAGGCGATGGGTTAAACTTGACTTAAAAGTCTGGTGGCAGAAATATGAAGCACATTGCGTTTTGGGGGATTTTTCGAATGATCGCTTTGTATATGTTGGCGTTGTTTCAGTCTGGGGAAACCTCCGTAACTTTCGATGAAGTTTCCGGCTGGCTTATCAGTAGGCGAGGTGAAAGCTGCTCTATGACAAGCAGCTACGAAAACGGGGCTTTTTTGAATGCCAGTATGTATGTCCACGATACCAAGATGTACTTCATCGTTGGCGACGATAGCTGGGATTCTATTCAGCGAGACGACGAATTTCGAATTGATGTGCAGATAGATAATTACGACAGCGGTTGGTATGTGAATTCCGCGCGCGGAACGCGTGTTGGCGATGCCGGTGCCATCAGTTTTAACTTCTCGCAACCGGACTTCATCGGCGAATTTATGGTTGGCTCAACCATGACTATTAGCCGAAACCAATTATCGGTTATCAGCCTATCTCTTAGCGGAACCAGAGCAGCAGTCGGGCGCATGGCGGATTGCATCCGTTCGATTAGACAGTCAGAGGATTTCGATCCATTCGCTGACCGCAATGCTTCAGCATCGCCATCAACTCGAAGTCCCAACTCACCGACGCCACGAGGCAATCCCGGCTCGTGGGTCACAACCAACGACTACCCATCCTCTGCACTTCGTGAACGTGCCGAGGGTCGGGTTTCTTTCAAATTGACGATCACAGAGAGCGGCTTAATAAGTAATTGCGAGATTACAGAGTCGAGTGGTCATGCTCGTTTGGACGAAACGACCTGCCGACTGCTACGCCGCCGCGCCAGATTTAGCCCTGCACTGGATCGCTCTGGAAATCCAACGGCGGGCGAATATTCAAGTTTCGTTGACTGGGCTATACCCAATTAGTGTGAAGTCGGGGATGTGTTGCACTGCTCATATGTCTCTACAGCACTTTAAATCTATCGAATAATTATAGTGCTATGAGTTAGAATCCTACCCCTCTTCCTCCGGCAAATCATAGCGGTAATAGTCGCGATAAAAGGTCAGTTTGCCATTCGATACCTTGTAGATGCCGACGCCTTCCAGTGTTTCCGCGCCCCCGACCGTGATCCAGCGGCACCAGGCGGCGTCTTCGCTGCCCTGGATTTCCTGCGCCTCGAAATGCACGCCGCGTTTCGTCATCTAGACATTCATCGTTTGCATGAATGCGCCGATGGCCTCCTTGCCCTCGATGACGCCCCATTGCGGGTCTTCCAGCGTCGCATCCTCGGCGAACAGCTCGACCAGCCGTGTGTAATCATGATCGTCCTGGATGCCCCAGAATCTGCGGATGGTTTCCAGTGCGTCTCCAGCCACGGCGTGTCTCCCTTGGTTAAACAGGACGTGTGGCAGGAGATGGCGTGCGGCGCACCTGCGATATTTGGGTAGGAGAGTGCGCGGCTGCTTCTGCTTTCACTCCTGGGAAAAGACTTCGCGGCAAACCATGCCAGTGGTTATCGCGTCGGATGTGGTTAAAGCACGAAATTCCGGCTCATCGGATCAACCGAGGCTTCCGGCACGATCATGGCATCCGCCGCGCCAGACCCTGGCTGCGTTTCATCAATGCTTCCCAGTCATCGGGTGGATTGCCCTTGTCGAGCATCGCTTTGAACACCGCATAGGCATCGCTTTTCGATCCGTAGGTGCGCAGCGTGTCGCGGTTATTGACCCAGGTACAGACGATGATTTTCGCGCTGCTGCTATAGCGGAAGAATAATCGAAACCTTCCGCTCGCAAATTTCGCGCGGAACCAGTGTTTGCGTTTCGCACCCAGCGTACCGCCCTGGCCATATTCGGGGCGGGCGGGATCGTCCGGAATATCCTCGAAGGCCAGTTTGCGGATCGCCGCCAGCAGTTTGGCGTTGGCGGTTTTGCGATAGCCTTTCGGGTTTTTCTTTTTCGCCTTCTCGACCGCCCTTGTCAGCGTCTCGACCTGCCCGAGAAAAAGCGGATGCGCATAGAGCGTCCAGCCATTGACGGTCAGCATGGGCGGAACGGTCCCGGATCAGAGCGGAACATCGCCCTCGATTGCCTCGTCGGGATGGACGGGAATGCCGTCGGTCAGCGCCGCGACGCGGTTAGCGAGTTCGGGCGTCAATGCCTCGATTCTGTCCGGGCGATGGCCGATATCGCGAGCCATAAAATCCAGAAACGATTCGATGGCAGGGTCGTCGCCTTCATCGGCGCTCGTCAGCATCACGCCATCGTCGCCAATATGGAAGGCGATGCGCCCCCCGAAATCGACCCCCAGCGCCTGCCGAACCGCCTTGGGAATAGTGGTCTGGCCCTTGGCGGTAATCCTGCTGATTTTTTCCAGAGCAACGCCCATGCGAATATCCTTTCGCATAGCAGGTAAGGAATAATCCTTACTATGTCAAGATACGCTAAAGCAAGAAATCCCCGCCCACCAGATCGACTGCGCCGTCCAGCCGGATCATGATATCGGCGACGCCATCGCCATCGGTGTCGCCGGTTAGCAGCGTTTCGCCGCCGGTCTGTTCGTAGCGCAGTTCGCCCGCGCTGCCGGAGAAGGCCGCGGTGCCGATGAAGGCGAAGCCCTGGTCACCGCCCGTGCCGCTGTCGGCGTCGATGCGGCGAAGGTCTGTCGTGTCGCCCTCGGCTTGGCTGAAATCGGTAATGCTGTCCGCGTCCGCCAGCGTCGCGCCGGTGTCGTCTGGGCCGAAGGCGAACAGGTCCGCGCCGCCGCCGGCGGTCAGCCGG
>JBGTHW010000005.1:0-6456 GCA_041746035.1 Parasphingopyxis sp. | reverse complement strand
ATCGCGCGCCAGCAGCCGCCGCCCCGGCACCGGCGTGAACGGCACCGCGACCTGCAATTTGGGATAATAGCTGCCGCCCGCCCGCTCCCACGCATCGGCCCAGGCATGATCGAAGACATATTCGCCCTGACTGTGCGACTTGATATAGGCGGGTGCGGCCGCGGCGAGGGAGCCGTCGGCGGCATCGAGGACGACAGGGACCGGCTGCCATCCGGTCTGCGCTGAGACGCTGCCGGATTCTTCCAGTATCGACAGAAAATCATGCGACAAAAACGGGTTGTCGCGGCCCGCGCAGGCGTTCCACTTGGCACCGTCGATGCCGCCCACGCCCCTGCCGATGCGCGCAGTAAAGCTCCCGGGATCGCCCTCGCTCATGGTCGCTCGAAGATTATCTGGTCGCTATGTTCCGCCGCGATGGCGCGCTGGGCGTCGGTCCGCACGGTCCATGTCACGACCGGCATCCCCTCCTCGCGCAGGGACGCGGCGAAGGACGATGGCAGATCGCGAATGTCATAGGCGAGGAAATGCGGCTTGGCGCGGAACACGGATGCGGAGCGGGCAATCGCACCCTTCAGCCGTTTGGCCAGCGTCGTCTCATCTTCTTCCGTCACCACCAATCCGCGCCCGATGCGCGGCGCGTTTTTCGCGAACCAGCGCCCGACTTCCGGATTGAAGGACATCACCGCGGCCTCGCCCTCATACGCCGCCAGCGCCCCGGCGACCGAGCGGCACAGTTTTTTGACCTTGCGGCTCTTCGCTTTCAGCTCGATCAGGATCGGCGCGCGCCCCGCCACCAGCGCCAGCATTTCGGTGAGGCGCGGCACCGTTTCATCCGCATTCCTGAAACGGATTGTCTCCAGCTTCGCCGCCTTGCGTTCGATCACCAGCCTGGATTTCTCCGTCAGCCGGTCCAGCTCGTAATCGTGAAAGACGAACGCTACCCCGTCCTTCGATACCTGCACGTCGGTCTCGACCCCATACCCTTCCGCAATCGCCGCCTCGAACGCCGCGCGGGTGTTTTCCACGATCCCGCGCCCATGCAGGCCGCGATGGGCGAAGGGCGTGCGGGAAAGGAAACCGAGGTCAGCCATCGCTGACCGCGACAACCGCGTCGATCTCCACCGCCACGCCGAGCGGCAGCACCGGCACCCCAACGGCGGCGCGGGCATGACGCCCCGGCTCGCCGAACACTTCCTGCATCAGTTCTGACGCGCCATTGGCGACCTTGGCCTGATCGGTAAAGCGACCGTCGGAATTGACAAACACGCCGAGCTTCACGATCCGCTCGACCCGGTCGAGATCGCCGAGCGCCGCCTTCATCTGCGCGAGCAGCATGATGCCGCAGGCCCGCGCTGCCCGCTGTCCGTAGTCGACATCGCGATCCTCGCCGAGCCGGCCCAGCATCAGCTCGCCGTCCTCGAACGGCAATTGCCCAGAAAGATACAGCATGCCGCCATGCTCGACCGCCGGGACATAGGAGGCGACCGGGGCGGCGGGTTGCGGCAATGCGATGCCCAGTTCGTCCAGTCGTGCGTCGATATTTCCGCTCATGGCGTTTCTCCTTCGGTAATCTTCTCGATAATCCAGTCGCGCGCCTCGTGCCAGTCATCGATCCGCGCATGCGCGTATTTCGCGGGCGGGATGTTGGGCGCTATAGTCGGCTCGGCGATCATGTGCAGCCGCCAGACCTCCGGTGCGGTTTCGGCGACGGACTCGTGATGATTGGCGAGATCGTCGACAAAGAACGCTACCGGCGGCGCGAAATCGACGAGCAATTGCCGGACCTTCTCGCCCTTCGGCCCCTGATTGGTGTGAACCGGGAAATCGATATCGAAGGCGCGCAACTGGGCGGCGCGATCGTCCCGCCGGTGATCCTGCAGATTGGTCAGGATGACGATATCGGCATGAGCGGACAGCGCGACCAGCGCCTCGCTGGCACCGGGAACTATGGTCTGCCGGTCCATCTCGGTATCGAAAAATCCGCCCAGCAAGGGCCAGATTTCTTCGCCCTGCAACGGATCGCCGCCGCCGCGCGGACGCACCGCATCGATGAAATTGTTGCCTTCGAGCTTGAATTCCAGATCGTGAACCTCGCCCAGCCAGTCGCCGAAATGGCTGACCATATGGAGTAACACCTCGTCGCAATCGGTAATCACCAGCGGACGGTTCATGCCTCCAGCCTCCGGCGCGCATCGACAAGGGCGGCGGGCGAAATTGCCAGTGCTTCGGCGCACGCGATCAGGTCCGGCTCATGGCCTTCGAGGAATTTGAAAACCGCCGCGAGCAGCGCCGGATCGCCCAGCCCCGCGCGTAGATCGTCCGGCCCGATCCCGGTCAGCGCCAGGAATCGCCCGGCGCGATCCTCGTCGCCGAGCGTCCAGCCCAGCGCTTGCAAGGCCAGCGCCGCCGGATCGACAGCTTCTTCGTTTGTTTCTCCGCGGATCATCGCCTACATCTGTTTTTGAAACTCATCCGGGGTGGGACGTGGCGAAAAAGATACTGGTTGTCGAGGACAACGACCTCAATCGCAAACTTTTCTGCGACCTGCTGCGCGCGCACGACTATGTGACGGAGCCGGTCGCCGATGGTCGCGAGGCTGTCGGCAAGGCGCGCGAAATAGTGCCCGATCTCATCATCATGGACATCCAGATGCCGTATGTCAGCGGCATGGACCTGATTGGCGAACTGAAAGCCGATGCGGCGCTGCGCGGCATCCCGATCATGGCCGTCACCGCCTATGCCGCCAAGGGCGACGAGGAGCGCATCCGCGAAGCGGGCGCGGAAAGCTATGTCTCCAAGCCGATATCGGTGATGAAATTCGTCGCCGAAGTGGAGACGCTGATTTAGATTTCGATGCGTTGAGCCTGAAGCAGGGCGATCATTGCGAGCGCAGCAGGCCGCAGGCGACCGAAGGTCTACCAATCCAGAGCGGATCGCGCCAGGCTCTGGATTGCGTCGCGGCGCTAGCAATAACGATCGAGCGAGAGTCGAGCGTCAGGCAATCGCCAGACGCCCGATTATCACTCGATCGTCCCGATGAGATCGCCGACCTTGTAGATTTCGCCCTCTTCGCCGGTGGGCCGGATGACACCGGAATTCTGCGCCTCGATCTCGGTGGTGCTCTTGTCGGTCTCGACGGTGTAGATGACCTCGCCCTTATCGACGCTGTCGCCATTGCCATACATCCATTCGACAAGCGTCATTTCGGTCGCGCTCATGCCGAGTTTCGGGATACGTATTTCCGAAGCCATTGCGCCTAGCCCCTGCTCATCGTCGCTTTGATGGCATCGACGATTTCCGGTTTGGTCGGGATCCAGGCCTGTTCGAGAGCGGCAACGAACGGCACGGCGGAGAAAGTGCCGCCGATGCGCTGCACCGGTGCTTTCAGATCGTCGAACAGCTTTTCGTGGAGGTTCGCCGCGATTTCCGCGCCGACTCCAAACGGCTTGACCGCCTCATGCAAGACAACAGCGCGACCTGTCTTGCGGACGGAGGCCAGCACGGTTTTCTCGTCATAAGGCGCGATGGTGCGCAGATCGACGACCTCGACCGAGGTGCCTTCTTTCTCCAGTTCTTCGGCGATACCCAGCGCATCGAGCACGGTCCGCCCATAGGTTATCAGCGACACATCGCTGCCTTCGCGCGCCACAGCCGCCTTGCCGAGCGGGACGCGATAGCCGGGGCCGGGGTCTTCGGCTTTCAGGCCGTAGCAGAGGATATTCTCGATAAAGATCACCGGATCGTTGCAATCGATCGACGCCCTCATAAGCCCGCGCGCATCGGCGGCATTGGACGGCGTCACCACCTTGATGCCGGCGACATGGGCGAACCAGGCCTCCAGCATATCGGAATGCTGCCCGCCAAAGCCGACGCCCACGCCAGTCGTCGTGCGGATGACGAGTGGCACATTGGTCTGGCCACCGGACATGAACCGCAGCTTGGCTGCGTGGTTGACGATCTGGTCCATACAGACGCCGACAAAATTCATCAGCATGATCTCGGCAATCGGTCGCTGCCCGGCGAGGGCCGCTCCCACCGCCGCGCCGATAATCGCGGTCTCGGAAATCGGTGTCGCGCGGATGCGGTTCTCACCATATTTCTCTGTCAGTCCGGACGTCACCTTGAAGACGCCGCCGCCCTGTTTCGCGCTGACATCTTCACCCAGGCAGAAAACGCCATCATCTTCCGCCATGGCTTCGTCGATGGCCTTGTTGAGGGCCTCGGTCACTGTGATCTCGGCCATTACGCCATCTCCTCCTCGAAGACGTCTTTCTTCAGTTCTTCCGGCCCCGGCACATCGGCGGCCATCGCGTGCTCGACTGCTGCATCGATCCGGGCGTCGATATCCGCGACGATTGTGTCGAGTTCGTCCTCGGTAAATTGATGCGCAAGCATCACCTTGCGGATTTTCGGCAGCGGGTCTTCGGCCTTCATCTCGGCGATATGCTCTTCGGGCATATAGGAGAAATCGGCCCCGAAGAAATGCCCCATCATCCGATAGCACATGGCTTCGACCAGCACCGGCCCCTTGCCGGCGCGGGCATGGTCCACGGCTTCCTTGGCTGCCTCATACATCGCTATCACGTCGTTGCCATCGACATGGATGCTCTTCATGCCATAGCCCTCGGCGCGCGATGCTATAGTCTTGCTATCGGTATGATCGGCAAAGGCCGTGTGCTCGCCATAGCGGTTGTTATGGCACATGAAGACGACCGGCAGCTTGTAAAGTTGCGCCATGTTCATCGCTTCGTGAAAGCCGCCGATATTGGCCGCCCCGTCGCCGAAACTGACCATCGTCACCTTGCCGTCGCCATTATTCTGCGACGCCATCGCGAGGCCGTTGGCAATCGGAATGCCCGAGCCGACAACGCCCGTCGTCACCATGATGCCGTGTTCGGGATCGGTGATGTGCATCGTGCCGCCCTTGCCCTTGCAGGTGCCGGTGACCTTGCCGAGGCATTCGCCCCACCATTTTTCCATCGGAATACCCTTGGCCGTCTGTTCGCCCTGGCCGCGATAGGTGCAGACGACATAATCGTCGTCTGCCAGCGCCGCCATCGACGCGGCGGAGACAACCTCCTGCCCCCTCACGCAATAATACATGACGGCCACCTTGCCTTCCATCAGGAGCGCCCGGAACTTCTCGTCCGTGCGGTTCACTTTCATCGTGCGGATATAGATATCGAGCAGCTTGTCGCGATCGATGTCACTCATAAGCGAGACCTTTCAATTGGCGCTGCGCAGGACAGCGGCAGGGGGTAAGCTAGAACTGGACGCGCTGGGTGAAGCCGCCATCGACAATGACATTCGCGCCGGTCATGTACGGCACAGCGGGGCTGGCGACGAAGACCACCGCATTGGCGACTTCCTCGTCATTGCCGAAACGACCCATCGGCATCTTGGCGAGCGTGCTGTCATACAGTTCCGGCATCGCGCCCTTGATCATTTCCCAGTTACCGCCCTCATAATAAATCGCGCCGGGCGAGACGCAGTTGACGCGAATGCCCTGCGGCGCAAACGCCTGGCTGAGCTGGGACGCGTGGGTGATCAGCGCGGCCTTCAGCGCGTTAAAAGCCTGCGGCGCGACGAAGGTTTCGAGAGCGGCGGTCGAGGACATGAAGACGATGGAGCCGCTGTCGGATTCGGCGAGATGCGGGGTGAGGACTTCCACGCCCAGCACCGCACCCATAATGTCGAAATCGAGGCCAGCCTGCCAGTCGCCGGTGCCGCCGGTGCCCGACGAACTCGCCATATGCACGAAAATGTCGCACCCGCCGAGCGCGTCGGCCGCCTTGGCCAGCCATTCTTTATAGCCATCGAGATTGTCGGCCATGTCGAAGACCTCGCCATGCACCTTGCCGGGGCCGGCGGCATCGATCTGTTTGGTCGCCGCCTCGATCTTCTCTTCCTTGCGCGAAAAGAAAGCGACGTCCGCGCCTTCCTTCGCAAACAGCGTGAGCGAGGCGAGGCCCAGCCCGTGCGCGCCGCCATTCATAATTACCTTTTTGCCTGCCAATCCCAGATCCATTGCCGCCTCCTGCGCGAATTTCCCGAAAACAAGCCTCTATCGTATCGGCCCGTTGCCGTTAATCGTCAAAAATGCCAGCAATCCAGCGCTTGACTCATTCGCTCCGCCTGCGAAGCTCCAGACGAAAACAGGGAGAATAAATGATGGGCGATAGGAAATACGGGCCGCTCGGCGGCATCAGGATTGTGGAATTCGATGCGATCGGACCGGTGCCGCTGGCCGGGATGATCCTTTCCGATCTTGGCGCAAAGATTATCCGCATCGGTCGGCCCGGCAGCGCGGCGCGAGTCAATGCGTCGGGGAATGTTGTGCTGATGCGCGGACGCAAAACGACGGAGCTCGATCTGAAAGAACCCGCCCAGCGCTATTCCGCGATGGAACTGATCGCCCGCGCCGATGCGCTGCTGGAAGGCCAGAGGCCCGGCGTG
>JBGTHW010000004.1:0-13423 GCA_041746035.1 Parasphingopyxis sp. | reverse complement strand
TTAACGAGAACGAGGCGCTTTCGACAGATGATGCCGCGTTCGATTCCGTTTCGCTTACGCCGCACCATGTCGGCGCTATCAGCGAATTTTCACGCCAGATGGTTATGCAGGCCAGCCCGGACATTGAGCGGCTTCTCCGCTCTATGCTGGCACGCAATATCGCGCTGGAAATCGACCGGGCCGCTATCAACGGATCGGGCACGGGCGCAGAGCCGCTTGGCGTCCTGAACGATACGGACGTGCCGACGCTGGCCTTCGCGACGGACCTGTTCACCACCACGGCGGAAATGATCGCCACGGCGGACCTTTCCAATGTCGGCGATAGCCGCAGTTTTCTTGCCACGAACGGCGTGAAGAAAACGGCGATGCTGACACGCGATAGTGACCAGCGCCCGCTTGGCATGGGCACGATTTTCCATGGCGAACCGGTGCGGTTTTCCAATCAGGCCCCGAGCGACCTTGGCATTGAAACCGACGAACACGCCTTGATTTATGGCGACTGGCGGGATTTCTTAGTCGGCGTTTGGAGCCAGCTTGACGTGCTGGTCAATCCCTATGCCGAGACAGCCTATTCGAAGGGCAATATCCTGATTCGAGCTATGGCCACGGTGGACTTTGGCGTTCGCCGCCCGGCCAGCTTTGTCGCGGCAACCGGCGTGAATGTGGTATAACGATATGGCGGCACCCTCTCCCCCTAGTGCCGCTATCGAGCGGCGTGCCTTCGATGAAATTCGCGCGGTTCCTTCTACGCGACGGATCGAAGGCTACGCCGCCACCTTCGGCGCGGAGGCACGGTTCGGTAGTTTCACAGAGACGATCCGGGCCGGTGCCTTCCGCGCCGCTTTGGCAGGCGATATTCTTGCCCTGCTGGACCATGATACCGGGAAGGTGCTGGGCCGCACCCGTAGCGGCTCGCTACGCCTTGCAGAGGACACACGCGGGCTGTCTTTCAGTCTGGACGTTCCCGACACCCAGGCGGGCCGGGACGTGCTTGCCCTTGCCGAGCGCGACGACCTTGGCGGCATGAGCTTCGGATTTATCGTGCCGGAAGGCGGCGAGACATGGGAGGGGCGCAATCGCACCCTGAACACTATTGGGCTTCGCGAAATCAGCGTCGTGAGTGCATGGCCAGCCTATCCTGACACCGAATTGGCCCTGCGGGCCTTCACGCGCTCCACAGAGGCGCAGAGGCGCCAGAGGGCGTTGATACTGGCGGAGGCGGCGTCATGGGCATGATCGATCGCGCATTCGCCGTCATAGGCTATGAGAAGCGTTCCAGCGACTATCCGCCGAGCGACCCTAGCTGGCAGGCACTCGCACCCGGTATCGGCGCAGCGGGCGCTATATCGGCGCGGAAAGCGGAGAACCTTTCGACAGTTTTTGCCTGCACGACCGCAATCGGATCGGCGCTCGCCTCTTGTCGCCCTTGGGTATATCGCCGGGAAGCCGATGGCACCCGCGTTGAAGCGCACGGCCATCCGCTCAATCGCCTTGTGCGCGGCGGCGTCAATGGTGGCATGGCATGGCCGGAATATATCGAGCATATTGTCGCGTCGGCATTGCTGACCGGCAATGGACTGGCGGAGATCGAACGCGATGGCCGGGGACAGCTTGCGGGCTTCACATGGATTCCGTGGCAGCACGTTACCGTAACCGAATTGCGCAGCGGGCGGCTTGCCTATGACACAAATAATGGCCTTGGCCGCACCCGGCGATTGCTGGCTGGCGAGGTGCTTCATCTACGCGACCGCACGAATGACGGCCTGATCGGCGTATCGAGATTGAGCCGCGCGGGCGATGCCGTGGCGGGCGTTCAATCGTCTAATGAGTTCGCCCGCAAGTTTCTGGAAAACGGTGCGCAGCCGAGCGGCGTTATCCGTTCCGATTCCGTCATGACAGCCGAGCAACGCGCAAGCCTTAAAGAGCAATTCACCGCTCGCTATCAGGGCACCGCCAACGCGGGCAAAACCCTTATTCTGGACGGCGGGCTGGACTGGAAAGCGTCCAGCATATCGCCGGAGGATGCCGAGTTGCTGGAAAGCCGCAAGTTCGGCGTTGTCGAAATCTGCCGGATATTTCAGGTGCCGCCGCCGATTGTGCAGGCATATGAAAATAACACGTTCACAAACGCCGCGCAGGCCGGATTGTGGTTCGCGACATTCTGCCTGGCCCCTTGGGCACGGCGTATCGAAGCCGAGTTCGCGCGTTCGGTATTCCCGGCGAACGGTCCCTATGAGCTTGAATTGGACCTGTCGAGCTTCCTTCGCGGAGATCCCGAAACCCGGTGGAACGCGCACAAGATCGCGCTCGATACCGGCGTGCTCGATACCGACGAGGTGCGGCAGGTCGAGGGCTGGAATCCGCGCGGTGCTGACGGCGGTAAACCCATGATGGC
The DNA here is from genome assembly GCA_041746035.1 of Parasphingopyxis sp. Classification (GTDB taxonomy): domain Bacteria; phylum Pseudomonadota; class Alphaproteobacteria; order Sphingomonadales; family Sphingomonadaceae; genus Parasphingopyxis. Next base: position 11,028 of record JBGTHW010000004.1, on the reverse strand, counting down.
GGAGGGTGCAGAATAGCGCCATGGCCAGCCGTTTAATGACAGCCCAGCAAGTTGCCGACGAGTTTGGCATTCCATCCGCGGCAACATTGCGGACAATGCGCAGCCATGGACTGACTGCGGTAAAGCTTGGCAGGGCAATTCTATTCGATCCTGCGGACGTGCAAGACTTCATCGAAAGCCGAAAGGTAACACAATGCCCAGACCAAACAGAGGTGCCTATCTCAAGCACAACAAGCGCGATGGATACTGGCATATCCACTGGAGCGAAGGCGGGCGTGTCCGACAGCGCAGCACGGGCACTAGAGACAGCCAATCGGCTCAAGGCGTGCTCGCAAAGTTCATCGAAGGAAGGCAGCGGAGCGGGCGCGGAGCCGGGCCAGTTGATCCGGGGCAGTTTCCAATAGCCGACGCACTGGACCTTTACGCCAGAGAACACGCGCCCGAAACGAGCGACCCGGCACGGATCGGCTATGCCATCGCCGCACTGATACCGTTTTGGGATGGCAACAGCGTTGCCGATATTTCATCACAGACATGCAAAGCCTATGGCGTTTGGCGGGGACTGTCACCCGGCACGATCCGCAAGGAATTGGGGACGCTCAAGGCGGCAATTAACTACGCCAAGGCCGAGGGCCGGATCACCTATGTGCCAACCGTGCACCTGCCACCTAAGCCGGAAGGCAAAGACCGCTGGCTGCGCAGAGAAGAGGCTGCGGCGCTTCTCAATGCCGCCCGCAACGGCCATGCGACCACACGTCCCTATCTGCCCCTGTTTATTCTGATCGCGCTCTACACGGGCGCGCGCAAAGGTGCGATTCTGGACCTGCGATGGCCGCAAGTTGACCTTGAAGGCGAGCGGATCAATTTTAATCCAGAGGGCCGCGAACGCACGTCCAAGGGGCGCGCCTACATTCCGATACCGAAACGCCTGTTGACCTTCCTGCGGCTTGCTAGGCGGCGCGGGACGGACTTGGGCTATGTGCTGCATCGCGACGGTGCGCAGTTGGGCAATATGAAGCGCGCGTTTAACACCGCCTGTCGGCAAGCTGGCCTGGACGATGTGACGCCGCACACCCTTCGCCACACTTGCGGAACGTGGATGGCGCAGCGCGGCGTCCCTCTGGACAAGATTGGCGGCTGGTTAGGGCATAGCGATGCCCGCACAACGAAGCTCTACGCACACCACCACCCCGATTTTATGGAAGAAGCCCGCAACGCGGCAGATAGGAGAATAGCATGAATGTCCGAGTTATGTCCGAGCTACCACCGCATGTTCCCGACACGTTCACGCACCAAACGCACGGAAACACGTCGAAAAACTGCCAAAAACGCATAGGACCGGGTTTTCGGGAGGCAGGGGCCGGAGGTTCGAATCCTCTCTCCCCGACCAGTTTTTCGCCAGCAGACGGTTCAGCCGATCAACCCTGATCGCGCCCGTAAATATCATCGAGAATTTCGGCTTCGCCGTCGCGTCCTTCACGGGCCGTGAAATAGGTAATATGCACCGGCACCGGTTCGCGCAGCGCCAGCGTTTGCGTGCGCCCGTCTGCGGCGATCGCCTCGATTTCGGCGCGGTCCATTTGCAGCAGCGTAGCAGCAAAGCCCATCGCATCCTGCACACGGATGCAGCCATGGCTGAAGGCGCGGCTGGATTCATCGAATAAATTCTGCGAGGGCGTATCGTGCAGATAGATCGCGTGGTCGTTCGGCATGACCAGTTTCATCCGGCCCAGCGCATTACCGGGGCCGGGCCGCTGGCGGTAGCTTCCATTCTCCACGACATAGCCGCGCCGCCGCGCTTCGGACGGACTGTTGCGGACCAGCGCGCCGACGCTTTCGCGGACGATGCTCTGCGGGATATACCACCAGGGATTGAGGTTGACGCCGGTCACTTCGGTGCTGAACGACACGGTCTGCGTGCGGGGCCGCCCGACAATGACGTCCCAGCGCTGCACCGGCACGCCATTTTCCCAGAGAACGACCTCCTGCGCCGCGACATTGACGATCAGATAGCGCCTGCCGAGCTGCGCCGGGAGATTGCGCCAGCGTTCGAGATTAGCGGCGAGCACCGCCTGCCGCTCCGGATCGCTTTCCGCGCCATAGGCGGCCTCGAGATCCGCCCGCTCGGGATGAATCGGGCCGTAGCGGTTCGGGGTAACCACGACCCCATCGGGGGGAAGCCACTGCGCCAGCGCCGGGGCTGCGAACAGGGCAACCAGCGCCGCCAGAAATATCGTTGCAAAAGCGAATCGCATAACAATCCGGGCATATACCCTGAATCGCCGCGCGGATATATGGTTAACGGAAAACCTCCCCATGTCGGGGAGGATTTACACCCGCTCGATAATGATCGCCGGCGCCATGCCGCCCGCCGCGCACATCGTCACCAGTCCGAACTGTTTGTCCTGGCGTTCCAGTTCGTCGAGCATCGTGCCGATCAGGATCGAGCCGGTCGCGCCGATGGGATGACCGAGCGCAATCGCACCGCCATTGACGTTGACCGTGCTGCGATCGAGACCGAGGTCGCGCTGGAATTTCTCCGACACCACCGCAAACGCCTCGTTGATCTCCCACAGATCGATATCGTCCTTAGTCATGCCCGCGCGCTCCAGCACTTTCCTTGCAGCGGGAACCGGCGCGTTGAGCATCAACGTCGGATCGTCGCCCATATTGCACATCGCAACGATACGCGCGCGCGGCTTCAGCCCGTGGGCATCCACATAGTCCTTCGAGGCCAGCAGTACTGCCGCCGCGCCATCGACGACGCCCGAGCTGTTCCCGGCATGATGGACATGCTCGATTTCCAGATCGGGATATTTCCGGTTGATGAGCTTGCGAAAGGTCAGCCCGTCCTCATTGAGCGGCACATCGGCGAGCTTGGCGAAGCTCGGCTCGAGCGCGGCCAGCCCTTCCGCCGTCGTCTGCGGGCGCGGAAACTCCTCATGATCGAGCAGCACAGTGCCCTCGTCATCCACCACCTTGATGAGGCTCTTGTCGAACCGGCCTTCTGCGATGGCCTGTGCCGCGCGCTTCTGGCTCTCCGCGCCCAGCGCGTCGACGGCTTCGCGCGAGATGCCCTCCATCGAGGCAATCGCATCGCCGCAGACGCCCTGATGCGATTGCGGATGGATTTTTTCCAGCCGCTCGTTTCCGGAACCCATCATCGCCGCGCCAAGGCCCGCCGCCATTTCTTCGCGGCCACGGTCGGTCGTGTAGGACATCATCTCCGTGCCGCCGGCCACGACGAGGTCTTCCATGCCGGACATGACGGAGGCTGCTGCGAAATTCACTGCGGTAATGCCGCCGCCGCAAAAGCGATCCAGCGTCGTGCCGCTGGTGCGGATATCGTAGCCCGCATCGAGCGCCGCCATGCGTCCGAGATCGCCCCCCTGCTTGCCCTTCTGCGTGGAGGTCGACCAGATCACATCCTCGACATCGGCGGTATCGAGGGAATTGCGCTCGGCAATCGCCTTCAGCACGGTCGCGGCGAGGTGCTGCGGATGGCACTGGGCGAGCGCGCCCTTGCCGGTCTTGCCGATCCCGCGCGGGGTGCGGCAGGCATCGATGATATCGGCTTCGGCCATGATGAGAGTCCTTTCGAGGTGTGCGATGATTTGCTGGCGACAGCGATGCCAGAGGTTGACGCAAGCGTAAAGCCTGCCAGTAATGACAGGCATGGAACGCCTCGACCCGACATCCCACACCTATATCTCCCAGCGCCTGCGCCTGCATTATGCCGACTGGGGCAATCCCGATGCCCCGCCGCTGATCCTCCTTCATGGAGGCCGCGATCATTGCCGCAACTGGGACTGGGTGGCCGAGGAACTGCGCAACGACTGGCACATTATCGCACCGGACCTGCGCGGCCATGGCGACAGCGAATGGACCTCGGACGGCAATTACGAAATGCTGCCCTATGTCTATGATCTCGCGCAACTGGTCGATCAGCTGGAGCTCGCGCCGGTCAATATCGTCGCGCATTCGCTCGGCGGCAATGTCGCGCTGCGTTATGCCGGACTGTTTCCCGACAAGGTCGCGAAACTGGTGTCCATCGAAGGCCTCGGCCCCTCTCCCGCAATGCAGGCCGAGCGCGAGAAAACCGGCACGGCCCAGCGAATGCGCGACTGGATCGGCGAGAAACGCAAATCCGCCACGATCCAGCCGAAACGCTATGCGGAGTTCGAGGATGCCCTGGCCCGGATGCAGGAAGCAAATGCGCATCTGAATGCCGAACAGGTTCAGCATCTCACCGTCCATGCCGTCCGCCAGAATGAGGATGGCAGTTACGGCTGGAAATTCGACCCGCACGTCCATGCCTGGAGCCCGGTCGATATCGCGATGAGCGATCTGGAAGCCTTATGGGGCCAAATCGTTTGTCCGACATTGCTCGTCTATGGCGACGACAGCTGGGCCTCCAACCCGGGGAAGGATGGGCGTATCGAACATTTCCGGAATGCCAAAGTACTCGGCTTCGCGGAAGCCGGACATTGGGTCCATCACGATCAGTTCGAGAGTTTCGTGAAAGCGATGCGGGAATTTTTATAGCAATTTGACGAACTGGACTCGTCAACGCCCTGGGGTTACGCCGGAACATATGATTACGCGATAACGGGAAAGCGGAATGAGCGAAAAAGCGATTTTGGCACAGGATGTGCCGGAGGAACACCGGCTCGACGAAGACTCGCTCGATGCGTGGTTGCACGAGCATGTCGAGGGGTTTGCCGGGCTGCAAAGCTACACCAAGTTTCCCGATGGCCAGTCCAACCCGACCTACCGGCTGGAGGACGAGGCGGGCAAATCCTATGTGCTGCGCCGCAAGCCGTTCGGAAAGTTGCTGCCCTCGGCGCACCAGGTCGAGCGCGAATATCGCGCGATAGCGGGCCTACATCCGGCGGGCTATCCGGTCGCGCGGCCCTATGCGCTGTGCGAGGATGACGACGTTATCGGCTCGGGCTTCTATATCATGGGCATGGTCGAGGGCCGGGTGTTGTGGGACGGGATGCTGCCCGATATGGAACCCGCCGAGCGCACCTCCATTTATCGCGCGATGATCGGGACACTCGCGCGGCTGCATAATTTCGATTACAAGGAACTCGGCCTCGAAAATCACGGAAAACCGGGCAATTATTTCGGTCGCCAGATTCATACCTGGTCGAAACTGTATCGGATGGCCGAAACCGAGACGATCCCGGAGGTCGAGAAGCTGATCGAATGGCTGCCGACGACCGTACCCGAGCAGACGCGGACGTCCGTCATTCATGGCGATTATCGCCTCGACAATATGATCTTCCAGCCCGACCGGCCCGAAGTGGCTGCGGTTCTCGACTGGGAGCTTTCGACGATCGGCGATCCACTGGCCGACTTTACCTATGTCGCGCAGAACTGGGTGATGGTAGCCGAGGAACCGGGCGGATCCTCGATTGGCGGACACGATCTGGAAGGCACAGGGATTCCGGCGCTGGAGGAAGCGACCGCGCTCTATTGCGCGCTGACCGAGCGCGACAGCCTCCCCGAACTCGACTGGTATTTCGCCTATAACCAGTTCCGGCTGGTCAGCATTCTGCAAGGCATCAAGAAACGCTGGCTGGATGGAACGGCCTCATCGGCGGAGGCCGAGGAACGGTCCAGGCGGGTGCCGCAGCTGGCGAAATCGGCATGGGAACATGCGCTGAAGGCGGGAGTGCCGGCCTAATTTCGATGACAGTGCACTTACTTCCCGGACGATCTTCCAGCTTGAAACCTGGCGGCACAAATTAAGTGCACTGTCACCGAAACAGGAGAACAACCCATGTCGCAATTCGATCTTGACGGTAAAGTGGCCATCATCACCGGCTCCTCCAAGGGCATCGGCAAGGCGATAGCCGAGGAAATGGCGGCAAATGGCGGCAGGGTCGTCATCTCCAGCCGCAAGCAGGAGCCATGCGACGACGTAGCTGCTGCGATCAACGCGGAACATGGCGAAGGGAGGGCGATCTCGGTTCCTGCCAATATCTCGCGCAAGGAAGACCTGCAGAATCTCGTCGATAAAACGCGGGAGGCCTTTGGCCAGATCGATATACTGGTCTGCAATGCGGCGGCGAATCCGTTTTTCGGGCCGATGTCCGAAATTCCCGACGCAGCCTTCCGCAAGGTGCTCGACAATAATATCCTTTCCAACCACTGGCTGATCCAGATGGTCGTGCCGGAGATGAAGGAACGCAAGGAAGGCTCGATCGTTATCACCTCCTCGATTGGTGGCTTGCAGGGTTCGACAGATATCGGGGCCTATTGCATCTCCAAGGCGGCCGATATGCAGCTCGCCCGCAATCTCGCGCACGAACTCGGGCCGCACAATATCCGCTGCAACTGTATCGCCCCGGGGCTGATCCGCACCGATATGGCACGCGCGCTGTGGGAAAATCCGGAGGCCGAAAAGGCGGTCAGCGCTGCAACGCCGCTGCGCCGGATCGGCGAGCCGCACGAGCTGGCCGGTGTCGCCGTCTATCTCGCCTCCCCCGCATCGACCTATATGACCGGGCAGACGCTGGTCGTCGATGGCGGGAGGACGATCTGATGGCGGATTTTTTCGACGGAAAGGTTGCCATCGTCACCGGCGGCAGTCGGGGCATTGGCGAAGCAACGGTGCGCAAACTGGCCGAGCGCGGCGCGAAGGTTGCGATCAATTATTCGAGCAGCAAGAACGAGGCGGAAGCCATCGCGGCGGACATCGGTGAGAACGCCGTCGCCATCCATGCCAATCTCGCCGAGGGACAGGCGGGCAAGCTGGCCGAGGGTGCGCTCAACAAATGGGGCAGGATCGATCTGCTGGTGAACAATGCCGGAACTACGAAATTCGCCAATCACGAAGACCTCAATGCGCTGTCGGCGGACGATTTCATGGCGCTTTACCGGCTGAACGTCGTCGCGGCCTATGAGATGATCCGTGCTGCCGCGCCTTCGATGCAGGAAACTGGCGCGGGGGCCATCGTCAATGTGACGTCGGTCGCGGGGCATTATGGCATCGGCTCGTCGGTCGCCTATGCAGCGTCCAAGGGCGCGTTGCTCACCATGACCTATTCGCTCGCCCGTGCGCTCGCGCCGGAAATCCGCGTCAATGCGATTAGCCCGGGCTATGTCGGCACCGGCTGGTTCGTTGACAGGCTCGGGGAGGAGGGCAAGGCGGCGCTCGACAAGCATTTCGAGAATACAACGCCGCTCCGACGCGCTGGCAGCGCGGAGGATATCGCCGATACCATCGTCATGATGCTCGACGACGCGACCCGCCATGTAACCGGCCAGGCGATGGTCGTCGATGCCGGATCGCATCTCGATGTCGGAAGTTCCCGGCGCAAAGGGAAGGATATTTAGATTATGAAATACCGCAAACTCGGCTCAAGCGATCTCGAAGTTTCCGAAATCTCGCTCGGTACCTGGCTGACCACGGGGGTTGGCATCGAAAAGGAGACCGCCGTCGCCTGTATCGACCGCGCTTTCGATCTCGGCATCAATTTCATCGACACCGCCAATGCCTATGGCCGGGGCGCGTCGGAAAGCGTGATCGGCGAGGCGCTGAAGGATCGCCCGCGCGACAGTTATGTGCTGGCGACCAAAATCTATTTTCCGATGTCCGACACGGATCGCGGGCTGTCTGCGGCGCAAATCCACAAACAGATCGATGCCTCGCTGGAGCGACTCCGGACCGATTATGTCGATCTCTATCAATGCCATCGCTACGATACCGATACGCCGCTCGAAGAAACGATGGAGGCGCTGAGCGAGATCGTTCAGGCGGGCAAGGCGCGCTATATCGGCTTTTCCGAATGGTCCCCGGACAATATCCGCGCAGCGCTCGATATGGTGCCGGAGGTCGAGAAATTCGTCTCCAGCCAGCCGCAATATTCACTGCTCTGGCGACGGCCCGAGAAAGCGGTCATTCCGCTTTGCGCCGGTAACGGTATCTCGCAAATCGTCTGGTCGCCGCTCGGGCAGGGTGTGCTGACCGGCAAATACGATGCCGACAGCCCGCCACCCGAAGACAGCCGCGCGGCGAGCGACGATATGGGCGGCTTTATGGAAACGCTGATGCGGCCCGAAGTGATCCGCGCGGTGGACGACATCGAGCCGCTGGCTGAAGAGGCCGGATGCAGCATGGCGCAGTTTGCGCTGGCCTGGGTATTGCGCGAACCGAATGTGGCCTCCGCCATCGTCGGCGCAAGCCGCCCTGAGCAGCTAGATGACAATGCGACCGCGAGCGGGCTGGAGATCGATCCGGCGTTGTTCGAGAAGGCGGAAGAGATTGTGGCGGGTATTCCCCGCGAGTAAAAAATCCGTTCGCCCTGAGCTTGTCGAAGGGCCGTACTTCTCTTTAATTGCCGACAAGCAAAAGGACAGGGCTTCGACAAGCTCAGCCCGAACGGAGATGAGATGACCCTCAAACATATCCTCGACAGCTTCACCGCTACGGAAAGCGGTCACACCATTACTATTCCCGAAACATGGATGCAGGGGCGAACAAACTATGGCGGGCTGAGCGCGGTACTGGGCCTGCACAGCGCGATGCTGCTGGAAGACGGCCTCCCGCCGCTACGGTCGGCGCAGATTGCCTTTATCGGGCCACTGGCGGGCGAAGTCACCGTGACCTCGAAATTGCTGCGCCGTGGACGGACGGCGGCTTTTATCCAGAGCGATATCGTATCGGACAAGGGCCTTGGCCTGCGCGCGATCTATGTCTTTATGAAAGCGCTGAAATCCGAAGTCGATTACGCCCATCACGACGCCCCCGATATCGGCCCGCCGCCGCCCGACAGCGAACTCCATTCGGGTCCGCCCGAATTCTTCACCGGCAATTTCGAATATGCCGAAAAGCGCAATCCGGACAAGGAGGGCGTGCCGCGCTTTACCCGCTGGATGCGGCTTAAGGAACGCGATGGGCTAGACCCGATGATCGAGCTGATCGCGGTGGGCGACGCCTTGCCGCCTGCCGCGGTGGCGCTGCAAACAAAAGGTGAGCCGGTCAGCTCCATCACCTGGTTCGTCAATATATTGGAGCCGAAACCGAAAACCGAAGACGGCTGGTGGATCGTCCGCACCGATTCGGATCACGCGCGCCACGGCAACAGCAGCCAGCAAAACGGCCTGTGGGCCAGCGATGGCACGCCTGTCGCCTCGGGGATGCAGAGCGTGGCGCTGTTCAGTTAAATCTGCGGCAAGTAAAAATAGGCGAATTGCCAGGGCCGGACACAAATGCCATATCTTAATCGTGAAATGGCTAGTCTCAATCGCGGCAGCTTTGTCGGCGAGTTCGTGCGCTAGCACCACCCTGCGATCACACGATCTTTTGATGGATCAGATTGAACGTCGAGTGAGCTTGCCATTGGATGCTTTCCCGTTAAATGACTATGCGCGTTACTATTCTTACGGGGCAAATGGTCAGATCGTCGCAGTCTATATGATTCCGTTTCCGGAATTTCCCGATGGCCCTGATGTCGGATGCTCGGAGATGCAAGCTGACTTTTCGACCCGAGAAGTCGAGTGTCCGGAATTAGAGTTTGAACACAACATTGCTGCTGGACAGAGAGTTTGGCTCGATGATTTTCGGACTCTTCCGTCGATTGATGACGGTGGTTGCAGCGTTATTGAATTTGAAATTCAAACAGATTTGCAATATTTACTCGAACCTCGGTGCAATGGCTCAGCATGACCGAAACTGTGGCCGTAGGAATTATCTCTGGCTGCAGGCGAGTTCGATAACTTCGCGGTCGAGGGCGCTTGGGCTTCCGCCATGGCGACGGGTTTCCGCCTCGAAGCAGCGTTCCCGCGGCGAGCGTTCGAATGTTTCGCCGTTGCGGATGCGCCGGTCGATCTCCGCCAGTTCCGCTCGCTGACGCAGCGACAGTTCGTCAAGGCTTATCTCGCCGCGGGCCGCCGCCCGATAAGTTGCCCGCGCCCGCAGATACCCATCATAGCCGAGATCGGCGGGGCCGCTGGCCAGCATACCGATTACACCTGCCAAAAAACCCGCGACCATAATGCTCTTCTCCGCAACATCCTGTTCCGTGCAGCCTTCGTGCGCCCTGTGGCCTGAACGCGCGCTGCATGAGATGGCCGGGCAGTACCACCGGATCGCCCAAACCCGTGACATCTATTCCGTGGATCGCCGGATTCAACGATAAGATTGAATTTCGGACTCGAACGCCGCGAAATAGCCGAAAATCTCGTCTTCGGAGCGGCTTGCGGCGTTGCGCCAGCTGGCGGCGGTTTCGGGATTCAGGAGGGTGCCTTCGGGCGAGAGGACGAGCACGGTCGGCGTACCGGTGATCCGCTCCAGCCCGAAGCGTTGCGCGATATCGAGATTGTTAGGGAGGCCCGCTTGCGGCTGACCGGCATCGATATAGACGACCTCATAGTGCGCGGCGAGCATTTCGGCGAAGCGCGGTGTTTCGAACCAGCCGGCCAAACCCCGGCTGTCATGGCACCAGTTCGCGCCCATGACGAGGATGACACGCCTGTTATCGGCGGCGGCGCGGGCGAGGGCGGCGTCGACTTGCGTAGCGGTATCTGCCACTGCGGGGTATAGAGTGGCCTCCGGATGATTTGGCCCACCGGCACAGGCGCCAAAAAAGAGGGTAGCCAATAACGCCAGCGCGGCGCGCGTCACTCAGCGGCCTCGGCAGTTTCCGCTTCTGCCTCGCTCGCTTCGATCGCCGCCGCCTTGGCTTCAACGAGTTCGACGATATGCTCGATCATGTCCTTGTCGGCGACATGATGATCGGTGACGCCGGAGAGATAAACCATATGGTTACCCTTGCCGCCGCCGGTTATGCCGATATCGGTCTCGCGCGCTTCGCCGGGGCCGTTAACGACGCAGCCAAGGACCGAGAGCGACAGCGGCGTATTGATATGCTGGAGGCGTTCTTCCAGAGCCTGCACCGTGCGGATGACATCGAAACCCTGCCGCGCGCAACTGGGACAGCTCACCACCCGCACACCGCGGGTGCGGATGCCGAGCGATTTCAGGATTTCATAGCCGACGCGGACTTCTTCTTCGGG
>JBGTHW010000003.1:0-8046 GCA_041746035.1 Parasphingopyxis sp. | reverse complement strand
GTCGTTTTCTGACAGGCTGTGTTCGATGTCTGGCGAGCACAAAGCCGCCAGTCCGCTATCGGCCAGAATCAGTCATGCTCCTTGGAAAAGATATTTCAAGCTGAACCTCACAACCCCTTCTCGTATATCGCATAGACCCGGGTGACCTCCGCATCGATGGCGTCGGCGACCGCAAGCATGCCCCGATTGTCGTCGAGCACCCAGCCGACTTCGGCGCGGACGAAACCGTAATCCTCGACGCCGCGCTGGCGGATGGTTTCGATCATCATGAAGGCGAGCTGGCTGGCGAGGCGGCTGTGCTGGTGTTTTTTGGCGACGCCCATGATCGGCACACGTCCGCCATGCCAGTTTTTGCGCTTCAGACGATAAAACAGCCGAGCCCAGCCGAACGGCCATAACGAACCGTCGAGGTCCTTCACCACTTCGTTGATATCGGGCAGGCAAAGCATGAAGCCCACGGCCTCGCCTTCATATTCGGCAACCAGATTGATGCGAGGTATGATCGCGGGTTTCAACTTCTTTTTGACATAGTCGATTTCGCTGTCGGTCAGCGGGACGAAACCCCAATTCTCGCTCCAGGCATCGTTGAGAAGGCCGAGCATGATCGTCGCGTCCCGGTCGAAATGCTTCATGTCGATCGGGCGCAGGGCGATTTTGTCGTTGCGCCGGCCCGACTGGACGATGCGCTGGATCAGTTTGGGAAAGCCGTGTTCGACGGGGACGGTGTAGGTATAGAGCTGCTTGGCTTCGCGGTAGCCCGCACCCGCGATCCAGCCTTCATATTCGGCCTTGTGGTGGCCCATCATGATCATCGGACTCTTGCCGTCGCTTTTGGTCAGCAGCCCCGGCTCGTCCCAGATCGACAGACTGAGCGGGCCGAGCGAACGGTGCATCCCCCGATCGCGCAGCCAGTGTTCGGCGGCCTCCAGCAGCGCGGCCATGACCTCGGCGTCCGCGGCCTCCATCATCCCCCAGTTTCCCGTGCCCGGCCCCATGCCCTTTTCCATGGGCTGGGCGAGGGCGAGACGATCGATATGGGCCGAGATGCGTCCGACGGGCCTGTCGCCGCGGAACGCAAGGACAAGCTGGACGGTGGCATGTTCAAAGAACGGGTTCTTGCCGGGGGTCAGCAGCTCGGTGACGTCCGAGCGCAGCGGCGGCACCCAGTGCGGCGTGTCGGCATTGATGCGATAGGCGAGATCGACAAAGGTTTTGAGGTCCGCCTTGCCATCGACCGGGCGGACCGTGATTTCGGAAGCCATCCGGGAGGTTGTCTAGTTCTTCAGCCGCTGGACCGGATGATCGGTTGCTATGCCGCCGGAGATTTCCGAGACCCAGGGATAGCGCTTGGCCTCTTCCTTCGTGTAGCCGAGATTGAACACGGTCTCGCTCTTTTCCTGGCGGTCGGGGCGCTCGTAAAATGTGCCGAACACCTTGTCCCAGAAGAAATTGGTGATGCCGAAATTGCCGGTCTCGTCATGAAAATGGTGCGCCATGTGGCGCGCCTTGATCGCGGCGAGGAACTTGTTGCGCGGCTTGTATTTCAGATGCTGGACGCAGTGGCAGAATTCGTAGAAACAGGTCGTCACGAGACCGGTGCCGACAGCCAAAGCCGCGCCGCCCAGACCGCCGATAATCCAGCCGAGCGGGGCGAGCAGAAGGACGATAGTCGGCAAGGTCGTGTGCAGGGCTCCGAACAGCACTTCGAGATGATTCGGATCCTGGTGGTGATCGAAATGAATACGCTTCCATGTCGGGGCGAGCGGCTTCATCTTGTACATCCAGCGGCCATGCAGGATCCAGCGATGGATCGCATACCAGGCGACCGGATAGGCCAGCGCCGCCACCGCGATGCTGGCCAGAGCGGGCAGCACGGCAATCGGCTGCCACGCGAAAATTGCCAACGAAACGGCAGCGAGCGCCAGATAGGCAATGATGCCGGGATACTGGAAAAAGGCGACGAGAAGCTCCCTGAAGCTCATTTTGTCCAGATAATGCGAACGGCCCCAAATCCCCGGACGTGCTGTTACTGCGGCTTTCACGACTGACTTCCTTGAAATATCTGTTCTATTTTACGCGTCCCCTATCGGACTCGAGTCTGTAAGCCTTAACATATGAATGGATAATGAGGCAGTTTTGCGACGAAATTCGACGCCAAGATGGAGCTTTGCGGCGGAATTGGACCGTCGTCAGGCGAGCCTGAAGAGTCGCGCCGCGCTGCCAAGCACCGCGCGATCCTCGCGATCAAGGCCAAGCCGTAGCGTCACCCAGCACAAGGGCGGGAACAGCAACAGGACCATGATGGCCGAAACCGCATCGTTCAGCGGTTCGAGGAGGAGGGCGAACAGAGCCAGAATGGCAAATCCCGCCAGACCCGCGGCAACGCCGCGAATGAAGGGGGCGTCGAAGGGCTGGATATGATCGCTAAGATAGAGTTCGATAACCGCCGCCCAGGCGATCAGGACGGTGCCGATGCTGACCGCTATGGCCATGCCTTCCGCGCCACGCGCCGGGGTTAGCCACAAAGCGGCGATGGCCCATGCCGCAACCCCGGCGATACTGTTGATCAGCGGCAGGCTGCGCTTGCCGGTCATCTCGATAATCGGCGTGGCCGGCCCGATGACCGCCTCGCCGACGCGACCCAGCACGAGGATGACGAGAATCGATAGGCCCGCCTCCGCGCCGGGGCCGAAAAGGCCGAGAATGTCGGGCCCCAGCAGGATCAGCGTGCCGCCGATGGGAATAACGAGGGCGGCGGAAATACGGCTCGAAAAGGCATAGAGCGGCGCGATCCTGGCGCGATCGACCGAGGCCTGCGCGGAGCTGAGCGGGGCGAGCACATAAAGGAACGCCTGCCGGACCATCAGCGGGATCGAGGCAACCTTGCGGGCGATGCCGAACAGGCCGGCGGCGGTCGCGCCCTGCGCGCCCGGCAGCAGCATATTGAGGATAATCGGTGGTATGTCGTTGAGGATGCGGCGCGCAATGGCGCTTGGCGAGAGAGCGAGGCCGGAAAGCAGGAGACTGGCGCGCAAGGGAGCGGGCACCGGCACCCGCCACATCAGGCGAAGGTCATAATAACGCCCCAGCAGGCGCAGCGACAGCAGCGCAACGAGCAGCAGCGACAGCAGGTGCGCGACCATCAGACCGATACTGGTCATACCCGCGAAGAACAGCGCGATGGCGAGGGCGAGGCGGGCGAGCTGCTCCCAGAATATCCGCAGCCGGATTTCGGGCCCGAACGCGCGGCGGGCGCGCACCGCCGATGTCGCGACCTCGACAAAGGTCCAGAGCGGTAATGCCCAGGCGAACAGCGCGACGATGAAGGGCAGGCGGGCGGCGTCCTCCGGCGCGACCGAGATCAGGGCAGCGATATCTCCGGCGAACAGGGCAACGCCGAGGGCGATCAGTATCGAGGGGATCACTGTCACCAGCAGCGCGAATTTGACCGCGCCGTGCGCCGTTTCCTCGCTTTCAACAGGCACGATCCGCTGAAGCGCCTGGGTCAGCGAGAGATCGACGATCTTCTCGGCCATATTCACCGCCGACCAGAGGACGATATACAGCCCATAGGTGGCGAGGCCGAACAGCCAGGTATAGACCGGCTGCGCGACGACCTCGATCACCGCACCGAGCCGCGCCATCGCCGCCATCGCCGCGCCCTGCGCGACATCGCCGCGATCCACGGCGGTCGCTTTTGCCGGTTTCTTATCTATCGGGTCATTCCTCGCTGCGGATCAGCACGGCCTCGCCGATCAGCAGGAACAGGAAGAACGGTGCCCATGCCGCCATTAGCGGCGGATAGGCCCCGATATTACCCATGGCGAGCGCGAAATTATCGGCGACAAAATAGGTGAAACCGAGCGCCATGCCGATCACGGCGCGGATAAACAGATGGCCCGAGCGTGCCAGCCCGAAGCCCGACACTGCGCCCAGCAGGGGCATCAGCAAAGTCGAAAGCGGCCCCGAAATCTTGTGCCAGAGGCCGGATTCCAGGGCGACGGTGGGCCGTCCGGCGGCTTGCAGGTCTGCGATGGCCTGCCGCAGCTGGCCGAAGTTCAGACCGTCCGCATCGACCCGCGCCAGCGTGAACTGATCGGGGGTGACGTCCGCCGACAGGGTCTGCGGGCCGAGATCGGTTTCCGAAACGCTTTCGACATCGAAACGTCCGGCATTCTCCAGCCGCCAGCCATCAGGACCATAGGTCGCCCGGTCGCTCGATATCACGGCCTCGAGCGCGCCGCCGGTGCGATCGTAAATGGTCACGTCGCGCAGTTCGGCGTCGTTGCCCCGGCCCGACACGCTGCCCGCATTGATCAGGTCGTCGCCATCGCGCACCCAGACATTGGTCATCGCGCCATTGCCGTCGGGAATCGGACCATATTCCGCATCCTCCCAGGCGATCAGCGTCGCATAGGCCGGGGCGACCACCCGTTCGTTGAAGGCGAAAAGCAGAATGCCGATAATCAGGCTGGTGAGGATAAGCGGCGCGAGGATCTGGTGAGCCGACGCGCCCGCCGCCTTCATCGAGACGATCTCGCTATTGGCGTTCATCGAACCGAGCGCGATCAGCGTACCGAGCAAGGCCGCGAAGGGCAGCAGGAATTCGACGAGCTGCGGCACGCGCAGCGATACATAGAACCAGAGTTCGGCCTCGCCATTGCCCGGATGCGCCAGGATGCGCCCGGAAGTGCCCAGCAAATCGAGCATCATAAGGACGATAACCATACCGCCAAGCACCGCAAAGGTCCGCAACACGAATATCCGCGCCATATAGAGCGAAATTGTTTTCGACGGAAAAAACTGGAACTGGGAAAGCGGCATGATCAGGCTTGCGTCCTGCGCCGTCCCGGCGACATCAGGCGTTTGAAAAACTTAGCGATTTTTGAAAAGCCCTTTTCGAGCGCGGCGATCGGCTGGCCGCCGGGAACATAGGCGATCTGGTAATACATCCAGCCGATCAGCGCCGCGAAAAGCACGAAAGGCACCCAGAGCGCAATTATCGGATCGACCCGTCCGAGCGCCGAAACATCTTCGCCATACTGGCAAATCTTGTGGTAGGTCGTGATCATTACGACCGAGAGGAAGACGCCAAGCCCGGAGGTCGAGCGCTTCGGCGGGATGGCCAGCGCGACCGCGAGCAACGGCAGGAAGAACATCATCGCGACTTCGGCGATGCGATAATGGAAATTGGCACGGGCGGCGAGACGCAGTTCTTCGGGCGTTCGCGGATCGCCGCTCACCCTGACCAGTTCGGGCAGGGTCAGTTCCTCCTGTCCGCTACCACGGTTTCGGAAGGTCTCGGCTTGCGGGAGATCGATCGGCAGATCGTGGCTGACGAAGCTCAGCACGCGCGGCGTGGCGAAATCGGTCTGGTCGTGAATCAGTCGGCCGTTGGAAAGCCTGAGCAGGATGGTCTCGGGATCGTCGGTCGCCATGAAGACACCGCTTTCGGCATTGACCGTCACCTCCCGCCCTCCGGGCGAGGTGGCGCGCGCGAAAATGCCGGAAAGATCGCGCCCGTCATTTTCGCTGCGTTCCACCCGCAGCGTCATATTCTCGCCAAGCCGGTTGAATTCGCCGACATTGATCGATGCGCCCAGCGCGCCCGAGCGCAGCTCGAACTCCAGATTTTCGTAGGAATATTGGGCGTAGGGCTGAAGATAGCTGACGACGAGCAGGTTCAGCGCAACGAAGAACACCGTGAACAGGTAGGGCACGAGAAGCAGCCGCCGATAGCCGATCCCGCAGGCGCGAAAGACATCGAGTTCGGAGGACAAAGCGAGCTTGCGAAAGGCAAGCAATATGCCGATCAGCAGGCCGACCGGAATGGCCATCGACATATATTCCGGGACGAGATTAACCAGCATTTGCCATACGACGCTGACGGGGCCCCCTTCCCGTGCGACAAAATCGAACAGTTTCAGCATCTTTTCGAGTAACAGCAGCATCGCTGCGATCACCAGCGTAGCGACAAGCGGCACCAGGATCAGCCGGAACATATAACGATCGGTGGCGGTAAGAATCTTCAAACTTCAGTCGCTCCATGACCATAATTTGGCCGCAAGCCTTGGCGATACCGGAATCGAATAGGGGAATAGCCTGTCATTTGCCATGCCCGATAGGGGCAATCGCGCATGGTTATGTATTCTGGAGTATAGTTATGTCGAGCAGAAAACCTGTTCCTGCCCTTTTTGCCGCCTTGCTGGCGGCGTCCGCAATCCCGGCCCAAGCCGGCACCGAAGTGCCCAACGATCTGTCGAACTGCCGTTCCGGTGCCGAGGGCACGGCGGCACTGGTTCGTGTTGCCGGATTCAAGCAGGGCACCGGGCGCATCCGTGTCCAGTCCTATAGCGGCGCGGGCAACTGGCTGGAAAGCGGCGAGTGGCTGCACCGGGTGGATATTCCCGTGCGGCTGCGCGGGCGCGACATGACCGTCTGTCTGCCGCTGCCGGGTCCGGGAACCTATGGCATCGCCGTTCGTCACGATCTCAATAATAATGGCGATTCCGACCGGCGCGACGGCGGCGGCTTTTCGCGCAATCCGGATATTTCCTTTCCGTTCAATATGCAGCCGAGCTATAGCGAGGTTGCCTTTCGCGCGCGCAGCGGCGTCAATAATGTCCGTATCGTCCTGAATTATCTGCAGGGCACTTCGGTCGAGCCGATCGGCTAACCCGCTTATGGTGTGCGTCGCCCTTCTCTCCAATCCCTCTTCGACCGGGAATGTGGCGACGCTGCCGCAGATCCGGCAATTCTGCGCCAGGCGAAACGACATTTTCCATTATGAGGTGGAGGATATCGGCCAGATTGGCGAGGCAATGCGGACGATTGCCCGCGTCAGGCCAAAACTCCTCGTCATCAATGGCGGCGACGGGACGGTGCAGGCGGTGATGACCGAACTGCATCACGGGCATCAGTTCGGCGACACGCCGCCGCCGGTGGCGGTGCTGCCCAATGGCAAGACCAATCTGATCGCACAGGATCTCGGCGCGGAGGGCGACTCGATCGAGGCGCTCGAGCGGATCATGGAGATCGCACGGAGCGATTTCAGCGATCATATCGTCCAGCGCGAACTGATCGCGCTGAGCGGGGGCGAGACCAACGGTCGCCCGGTGATCGGAATGTTTCTGGGCGGGGCGGGTCTCGCCGATACGATCCTCTATTGCCGCCACAAAGTATATCCGCTGGGTCTGCCCAATGGTCTCGCCCATGCGCTGACGGCATTCGCGCTCGTGCTGTCGACGGTTTTTCGCATACGCGCGAAATTCCTGCCGCCGCGCGCGCAGCCGATCAGCGTGTCGGTGATTCATCAGGAAGAGATGAAGGGGCGCTATTCGCTTCTCGTTGTGACGACTTTGGACCGGATGCTGCTCAACAGCGAATTTTCCAAGGATGGCGAACGGGCGGGGCCGCTCAAGCTGATGATGGTAGAACAAAATCCGCTGGCGCTGATCCGCCTGGTCTGGGCGAGCGTGCTCGGCAAGCTCGGTCGCTCCCCGGTTTCCGGCGTGCATCTGAGTGGCGGCAGCGAAATCCGGATCGAGGGCGATCATTCGAGCGTGATCCTCGACGGCGAACTGTTCGAGGCCGAGAATGACCGCCCGATCGTCCTGACCCCGACCATGCCGGTGCCGTTTCTTTCGCTGGCAGCATGACCCGGCTCTCCGAACTGGTCGCGGACGAGCTTGCGACGCCCGTGGACCCGCGCATATCCGCGTTCGCCGAAAGTCTCGCCGCAAACTATGGCGAGGCCAGCCGCGCCGTCCTCTTTTACGGCTCCTGCCTGCGCACCGCCGAACTCGACGGGCAGATGCTCGATTTCTATGTCATCGTTTCGGATTATCGGGCGGCCTATGGCAGAAGCTGGCTGGCGACCGCCAACCGGCTGATCCCGCCCAATGTCTTTCCGGCGCAGCATGACGGGCTCCAGGCGAAATATGCGGTGCTGAGCGAGGCCGGTTTCGCAAGGCTGGCATCGTCGCGCGCCCGCAATGTTTCGATCTGGGCGCGGTTCGCGCAGCCCTCGCGGCTGGTCTGGGCGCG
>JBGTHW010000002.1:0-27152 GCA_041746035.1 Parasphingopyxis sp. | reverse complement strand
GCGATCAACTATCCCGATGTGCTGATTATCGAGGACAAATATCAGTTCAAACCCGAACGCCCCTTCGCGCCGGGCGGCGAGGTGTCGGGCGTGATCGAGGCCGTCGGCGAAGAGGTGACGGACTTCGCGCCCGGCGACCGGATACTCGCCATGTGCGGCAATGGCGGGCTTTCCGAATATATCAAGACGCCCGCGACCAGCACTTTCAAGCTGCCCGACAGCGTGCCTTTCGAGGACGGCTCGGCGATGATTCTGACCTATGGCACAACGATCCATGCACTTCAGGACCGCGGCGACCTCAAACAAGGCGAAAACCTCCTTATACTGGGCGCGGCGGGCGGCGTCGGGATGGCGGCGGTCGAAATCGGCAAGGCAATGGGGGCGCGGGTGATCGGTGCGGTGTCGTCCGAGGAGAAAGCCCGGGCCGTGCGCGATGCCGGAGCCGACGAGTGTATCATTTACGAACGCGGCCCGCTGGATCGCGACGCGCAAAAGGCGCTGTCCGGCCAGTTCAAGGAGCTGGGCGGATCGCGCGGCATGGATGTCGTCTATGACGCGGTCGGCGGCGATTATTGCGAACCGGCGCTGCGCTCGATTGCCTGGGAAGGGCGGTATCTGGTGATCGGTTTCCCGGCCGGTATCCCCAAACTGCCGCTCAATCTGACACTTCTGAAAAGCTGCGATGTGCGCGGCGTATTCTGGGGCGCGTTCGCGGCCCGTGACCCACAGCATAATCGCGCCAATGTCGCCAAGTTGTTCGACTGGTGGAAAGAAGGCAAGATTTCGCCCAAGGTTACCGAGGTCTTCCCGTTCGAAAAAGGCGGCGATGCGATCCGGAAAATGGGCGACCGCAAGGCCATCGGCAAGCTGGTGGTGAAGATTTCGGAGTAGAATGAATGGCAATAGATGGCGAACGATATTCTAGTACTGCCACTCGCGGAGAAGTTGCTGGCGTAGCACTTAAGGTCGCCGCAGCGTTAACGGCGATAAATCATGCATTAGCAAATTTCAAAGCAGGCGATAGTTTTGATGAGCAAATGAAAACAATCGAAGAAAAATCCGATGAGCTCAGCGATATTTTTGACGATCTTGCTGGATGGACACCAGAATGAGCGTAGATAACTCAAGAGAGACCGCGTGGCGTGAAATGCAGGCTCGAAACGCAGTGATTCGGGAATCACCAAATGACGGTCTGCCCTTGAAAAGCGGTGGAGGTGGGGGCACATTTGATTCCATGGAAAACAGAGTTTCGAAACTGGAGGCGTATGTCGAGACTTCCCGTGACGATCTTCGTGAAATTCGTACCGACACAAAGGCCGTGATCGCAAAATTGGGCACGATTCCCACCAAGTCCGATCTCGACACCTGGAAATGGCAGTGGCTGGCTGCAAGCGTCGCGATTTTCGCTGTGACCATCGGTGCCATCATCGGCGGTCTGGCCTGGCTTTCCGGCTGAAGGCTATTCTTGTCGGATTATTGGAAGGCCATTGTCCTGGCGTCATCGCCACCCTATTTTTTTATTGCAGGATCGCCAACGGGAGATATTCATGCCTGATTTCAAGGACCGCGAAAAAGGGTACGAAAACAAATTCGCGCACGATCAGGAAATGGCGTTTCGCATCGCCGCGCGGCGCAACCGGCTGCTTGGCGAATGGGCGGCGGAGCTGATGGAGCTGACGGCGGAGGAGACCGACGCCTATGCCAAAGCCGTCGTTCAGGCCGATTTCGAGGAAGCGGGCGACGAGGATGTGATCCGCAAGGTGCTCGGCGATCTGACGGCGGCGGAATGCGATGTCGATGACGCCACCATTCGCGGGATGCTCGATATGAAGACCATCGAGGCGCGGCGTCAGCTTATCGAGTCCACGGACTAGCCCATGCCAATGGCCGCAACCGATATCGAAACGATGATCCGCACCGGCATTCCCGATGCCGAGGTCGAGATTACCGATCTCGCCGGCGATGGCGATCATTATGCGGCGCGCGTTGTCTCGGAGAGCTTCCGGGGCGTCCCGCGCGTCAAGCAGCACCAGGCGGTCTATGCGGCGCTCGGCGGCAAGATGGGCGGCGCGCTGCACGCCCTGCAACTGACAACCGCCACACCCGAACAGGAGTAACAGCAATGTCCGACGCACAAGCCAAAATCGAAGAAACCGTCAAATCTAACGATGTCGTGCTTTTCATGAAGGGTTCGCCGCTTTTTCCGCAGTGCGGCTTTTCGAGCCGCGCGATTGCGATCCTCGAACATCTGAATGTTGGTTTTGAGAGCGTCGATGTATTGCAGGATCAGGACGTGCGCCAGTGCATCAAGGAATATTCCGACTGGCCGACCATCCCGCAGCTTTATGTCAAAGGCGAATTCGTCGGCGGATCCGACATCATGATGGAAATGTATGAAGCGGGCGAACTCGCCGAACTCATGCAGACCAAAGGCGTCAAACCGGCTGCGGCCTGACGCCCCTTCGCGCTTTTTTCGCAGCCTCACGCGGCGGTAGCGCGCCGGTTTCTGCCGATCTCCCGCGCGCCGAGCGCTTCCAGCACAGCGAAACCCGATACACCGGCAGCCTGTGCCAGGACGATCGCCGTGCCGATGCCGGTCAGCTTCGCCAGTTCGATCTCGAACACGGCGATGCTTGCCGCGACCCAGCCAAGATTGACCAGCGCGATCGACCAGACAAGGCCGGCCGACGGCACCTTGCGCGTACCGGCAAAGCCGAGCACCAGTGCCGCACCGAGGCATATCCATCCACCTGCCGCGACATACGCGGGCGAAAGGCCGAGAAGCGTCGCCACCGACGCCCCTGCGACGATATGGGCGATAAAGATCGCCGCGCAGGTCGCAGCATCGATCAGAAGTATCTTTTTCAGCAAATCGGCGGTCATTGAATCCTCCTTCGTCAAATACGCCAGTCCATTCCGGCGGCTTGCCCGCGTCCTTTCGCTGCCCAATCGCGGCGCGTCGATTACCTTGAAGGTAATGGAATCGCATCGCCCGCGGCGTTAGGAAGATCGCATTTATAAAGGGAGATGGACGATGGCGACGGTTCCGGTCGGTCAACAGATCAGGCAATGGCGCGAGCGCCGGCGGCTCAGCCAGATGGCGCTAGCGCTCGATGCCGGCATTTCGCCGCGTCATCTGAGTTTCATCGAAACCGGCCGGTCGCGACCCAGCACCGGGACGCTGGACCGGATTGCCGAGCAGCTCGACGTGCCCTATCGGGCCCGTAACGGCCTGTTGACCGCGGCCGGATTTGCGCCACGGCATGGCGAACGCTCGCTCGACGACGCGGATATGGCACAGGCGAAAGCGTCGATCTCCCATATCCTCAAATGTCATGAACCTTACCCCGCGCTCGCCGTCGACAGGCACTGGAACATGGTTGCGGCCAACGACGCCATCGGTTTTCTGACCGAGCAGATCGGTTCGACGCTCCTCGAACCGCCGGTCAATGTGCTGCGGATCGCGCTGCATCCCGATGGCCTGGCCCCGCAAATCGCCAATCTTGGCGAATGGCATGACCATGTGATCGAACGGCTCGACCGGCAGATCGAGGCTAGCGCGGATACCGGGCTTGCCGAATTGCGCGACGAGATCGCAGCCTATCCGCACCCCGAACACAGCCCGCCGCCCGGCGACGAGGACAGTCGTATCTGGGTGCCGCTCATTCTCGATACGACCGCGGGCCAGCTTTCCTTTGTCAGCACGATCACGGTTTTCGGCACACCGGCCGATATCACGCTTTCCGAACTGGCGATCGAAGCGTTTTTCCCGGCGAACGACGCCACCGCGAAAATTCTTCACGCCGCCTGGAGCGGATAAACGATCTGCGTTTGTTGGGGAAATTGCGGGGGCGGGTCGGCGCGAGACCAGTGGAGCGTCCGACCCGCCCATCGCGGGGGGGGGGGTATTGGTTTGGAACACACCATACTATGCACCCGCCGTGCCAGTTTTGGAAAAGCCCGGAATTGCGGGATTGCGATGGTTTCCGGGCCGTTAACCTATCCCGCACCTGTCAAATTTTCCGACAATCCTTGGCTAATGGCGATTGACCTCTCATATCGGGGCGATGGAATTGCCCGACACCCTCCCCACCGGCGAAACGATGGAGCTGCACCCGCAGATACGCCGCGTTCTCGCGCCTAATCCCTCGCCTTTTACGTTCACCGGCACCCAGACCTATATTGTCGGGCACGGCAAGGTGGCGGTGATCGACCCCGGCCCGAAGGACAAGCGCCATATCGAGGCGATCCTTGCGGCGACCGGGGGCGAAACGATTCGCTATCTGGTCTGCACCCATACCCATCGCGATCATAGCCCCGCCGTTGCCGCGCTCAAAGAGGCGACAGGCGCGGAAGCGGTGGGCTGCGCCTTCCTCTCCATCGAAGATAGCGGCCCGCGCGCCGATGCGGCGTTCGATTCCTCCTACACGCCGGATCGTGTGCTCGAAGATGGCGAGATACTCGCCGGCGACGGCTGGACGCTGGAGACCGTCGCGACCCCTGGCCATACCTCGAACCATCTCTGCTATGCGCTGCACGAGGCCAATGCGATCTTTACCGGCGATCATATTATGGGCTGGTCGACCACCGTCATCGCGCCGCCGGACGGCGACATGAAGGCCTATATGGAGAGCCTGCAAAAGCTGCTCGACCGCGAAGAGACCGTCTATTACCCGGCCCATGGCGAGCCGATAGAAAAAGCCCGCCGCTTCACGCGCTCCCTGATGGGGCACCGCAAACAGCGCGAGGGCCAGATATTGCGGGCGATAGACGAAGGCCGCACCGCGATCCCCGCTATGGTGGAGAAGATGTATAAGGGGCTTGATCCACGGCTGTTCGGCGCTGCGGGGCGGTCGGTGCTGGCGCATCTGATCGATTTGCGGGATCAGGGGATGGTGGAGGAAGACAAAGAGATATGGTCGAAAGTTGCTTGAGCACCGATTCGATATGTTTCCATCGTCATTGCGAGCGCAGCGAAGCAATCCAGAGCGCTAGGTGCCCTCGTCTGCCACTCTGGATTGCCGCGTCGACTTCGGCTCCTCGCAATGACGGCTATGCTAACATGAAAGCACACAAATGACCGAAGACCCCCGCATAGAAATAGACCCTGCCGATACGCCCTCTTTCGAGCAGCAGGAGCCGCGTATTATCCAGCTCCGCTCCGGCTCCGGCAAATACTGGGCGCTGGGCTGCCTGCTCGGCTTTCTCGCGCTGATCGCGGTGCTTGTTATCGGCATTGGCAGCATCGGCGGGCGGCTGTTCGGTGGCGGGCCGGACCCGGAGACGATTGCCAGCGCGAGCCTCGCCAGCATGCGCGAGCAGAATACGCTGATCCCGTTCTCCGCGCGCTTCGTGGCGGTGACGACCTCGACGCAGCGGCGGCTGGGCCTTTCGGCTCGCAAGACGCTGATCATGCCGGGCAATGTCCGCTACGAACTCGATCTCGGCGCGCTGAGCGAGGACGATGTGAGCTGGGACGCGGCGAGCAGAACGCTGACCGTCACCATGCCCGATCTTACCGTCTCCAGTCCGGAAATCGATATCGACGCAATCCGCGAATATGGCGAGGGCGGCATCCTGATGGCGGTCACCGATATCGAGGACGCGCTCGACACCGCCAACCGCCGCGCCGGTCAGCGGTCCCTGCGACAGCAGGCAATGAGTGCCGCCCCGATGCGCTTCGCCCGCGACGCGGCCCGCCGCGCGGTGGAGCAGAATTTCGAACTGCCAATGCGCGCGGCGGGGATCGACGCGACGGTGCGCGCGGTGTTCCGGAACGAGGCGAATCCGAACGAGATGGATCGGTCGCGGGATGTGCTGGGGGAGAGTAGGGGGGAAGGGAGTTAGATACGTATGTGCTGGCGGATATTCGAAGAGTGGATAACGACAATCCTAAGTTTAGCCGATTAGCTGGAGCGCCTCGCTTCGTATGCGCTCCGCAATAAGTCGGTAGGCGTCGCGATATGCCGCGCTGGTCCTCCATGCCGCGCCTATGCTGCGCGTTTCACGCCAGCCCGCGATCTTGAGAACCTTTACCTCGCTGCGTTCTCCTACTTCAGACAGAATATAGAGTTGGGGTAGTATCGCCAGGCCAATTCCCGAGCCAACCATCTGGCGTACGCTATCAAGGCTGCTACCTTCGTAATCGCGTAGCAGTTGCATGCCAAGCTTGGTGCAGATCGCGACAGTCCGGTCGTGCAGTGGATGACCCGGATCGATACTGAGAACCGGAGCGTGCTTCAGATCCGATTTGCGAACGGTGCGCAAATTGGCCAACGGATGATCCGGTGCGGCAAGCATGAAAAGAGGCTCGCTGAAAAGCGGCTCGACCTCTAGGTCGCGGCCATCTATCGGTAGGGGTGCCAGCAGCATGTCTAGCGATCCGCGCGATAGCGCTTGTGCCTGCCGGTGGGGGAACCCTTCCCTAATGTGCAGACGCAGATCGGGTTGTTCCCGGTGCAACGCGGCAATTATCGCTGGCATGAGATAGGGACCCAAAGTCGGCGAGACGCCGAAGCGCAACGTACCTACGAAATGTTCGCTCGCCCGTTCGGCGAGATCGCGGATATCGCGGACATCGACAAGAATACGGCGTGCGCGGTCTGCTATTTCCCGGCCAATCGGGGTGAGTTCCATGCCACCGCTGCTGCGTTCAGCCAGCTTAACGCCAAGACGCCTCTCAAGAGTCGCAAGTTGCTGGCTTAATGTTGGCTGGGAGGCACCGGTTTGCTGCGCTGCATGACCAAAATTTTTCAGATCGGCAAGCGCGACGAGATACTCGAATTGGCGAATAGTCGGCATCGGCTGGCTTTCGAAACCGATAGATAAATTCTATCGTTATCGGTTTATCTTTGTGATTAGAATAATCAAGGCAAGCCGCGTATATCATGTCTAACGGAAACAAACTGAGAGGATATCATGTTAAAAAAACTGTATTATTATATGTGCACAGTTGCGGCGGACCGAGGTGAAAGCGGATCGGAGAACCGCGTCAGTCATCGCGCGCGCAAACTGCAACAGCGAAACAGCACCGAAGCAAAGCTCGACAAGGCGCTTGAAGACAGTTTTCCCGCCAGTGACCCTGTCGCGATCAGTCGACCGGGCCATGCAACGGAGAAAGTCGATGCTTAGGGTCTATCTGAAAAGTCTGCTGGAGGAACACAGGAATCTCGATCGCATGATCGATTCCGAGGCGAAATTGCCTGCACCCTGGTCTCCAAAGCTGCAGAAAATGAAGCGCGCGCGGGTCGCGCTGAAAGACCGGATTGCCTCGCTCAAGCGGAATTCTCGCATCTATCGGCCTGACAGCCGGTAGCGTACCGGCGGCGCACTGTGCATCTCCCACGCCCCTGGGGTCCAGAGCAGTGCGTCGCCGGACTTTATGTCTTTGGAAATAGGATTATAGCTGAAGCCCGCGCAGGAATTGAAAGGTAAGCATTACATGCTGGGCAGAATTCAGCCGGCGCTGAAGGAGTTTCTCGCCAGGGAAACGACTGCCGGGTTCATGCTTTTTGGGGCAGCGATTCTGGCGCTGGTGGCTTCTAATTCTGTCTTGGCGCCGCAATATTCGGGATTTCTGCAGACCCCGGTTGAGATCAGGGTTGGCGCGCTGCAGATTGCCAAGTCATTGCTGCTGTGGATCAATGACGGGCTGATGGCCGTGTTCTTTTTTCTCATCGGACTGGAAGTGAAACGCGAGGTTCTGGCGGGCGATCTCTCCACGATAAGGAGCGCTGCGCTTCCGGCAATTGCCGCCATTGGCGGCATGGCGATTCCCGCGCTTTTTTTCATCGGGATAAACTGGAACAGCCCTGAAAATTTGGCTGGATGGGCCATTCCCGCGGCTACCGACATCGCCTTTGCTCTGGGCATTGTCGCCATTCTGGGTCCGCGCGTGCCGGTCTCGTTCAAGATATTGCTGCTCGCTATCGCCATTATCGACGATATCGGTGCGATCGCCATCATTGCACTTTTCTATACCGGGGAGCTTTCGACCGCTGCCCTGGCGCTTGCGGCTATAGGTGTCTTGGCACTCGCGGCCCTCAATCGACTTGGTGTCAGCCGGGTTGCACCATACGTACTGGTCGGGATATTCGTCTGGATTTGCGTGTTGAAATCAGGCGTCCACGCAACATTGGCGGGAGTTCTGGTGGCAATAGCCGTTCCATTTACGCGAGCTGGTGGCGGAAAGTCGCCGCTCAAGCATCTCGAACACATCCTGCATCCTTGGGTCGCCTTCATGGTGTTGCCGCTCTTCGCTTTCGCCAATGCAGGCGTGCAGTTTGCCGGAGTACAGCTAAATGATTTCCTGACCCCATTGCCGCTCGGCATCGTGATGGGGCTTGTTATCGGCAAACAGTTCGGCGTATTCGGTTTTGCAGTGGTGGCGATCAAGCTGAAGATTGTTTCAAAACCTTCCGATCTTTCGTATTTTCATGTTTATGGCCTCGCCTGCATTACGGGTGTCGGCTTCACCATGAGCCTTTTCATTGGCACCTTGGCATTCGTCGACCCCGGGCAAATAGACGCCGTGAAAATAGGTGTCCTTGCAGGTTCTTTATTGTCGAGCCTCATGGGCTTGCTGATACTTAGATTTGCGGCGCTGCCCCCTTCAACAATAGAGCCAGCCATGTAGCCTCCGGCTGTTTGAAATGGCCGATATGTTTGGATTCGCAATTACAGTAAATTACGGTTTCAGTTTACTCGATATCCAAATTCACCTCATCGCAACTCAATCGTCAGTTCCCGCTCCACCGCCGTCGCCACACGCGACAGCGCGGCCAGTATCGCGCACCCCTAACGCCCCAGCCCGATATCGCTGATATCCACCACGCCCTTGCCGGGCAGGTCCACCCGCAGCTCCAGCGTCCCGCCCGCCGCTTCGACATATTTGCGCAGCGTGGAGAGATACATGTCGGTCTGTTTTTCCATTTTGTGCACCGAAGGCTGCTTGATGCCGAGCGTCTTCGCGATATCGCTCTGGCTGCGTTTCATCAGCTTGCGCACCGCCTTCAGGCTTTCGATCTCGGCAATCAGCTCTTGCCCGCGCGCCTCGATCTTGCGGCGGCGTTCGGCGGGGAGGGCGTCCATAATCTCTTCGAGTGTGCGTCCCATGCTATTTCTCCTTTTTCGCCAGTGCTGCCAGATGCGCATCGAAGCGTTTATCGGCCTTGGCGATCATTGCTTTGTAAAACCGCTTCTGGCCCACGCCGGATTTGTCGGCAGCCACCAGTATGATACCTTTCCGTTCAGGGTCGAATGCAAAGGCCACGCGCCAGACACCATCGTCCGCGCTGAACCGGAGTTCCTTCATATTGACATGGCGCGATCCCGATAAAGTATCGGCATGCGGGCGGCCAAGCTGCGGACCATATTCGCGCAAAGGGATCAAGGTACCAAGCAGTTCTTCTCGTACCGCTTCGGCCAGAACATCGAACTCCCCATTGTCCAAGCCATGTCGGCAAATAGCTATCGAGTTACAATATGTCAATAGCTTTGAGGCTATAAATTGAAGAAGACTCAAACAAGAAAAGGAATACCGATCTGGTCCGGACGCACCAATGCATCCCGCGCTATCAGGCAAGAACAGGAGCGGTCGGCGCGGTGCGCCTCGGGGCATCCGGGGGCTCTGCGCCAGTGTGTATTCCGCCCGGTTCGAAGAACCGTTTGGCGGGGTGAAGCGTCCACATTGAGGTCTACGGGGCTTCGGGTTTTGGGCTTTGCGGTTATCCAGTCGAGACAAACTTGACGGATAGCTGAAACAAACCCGGTTGGGGTTGCGGCATTTCCGACTTTCACCGGATGGCTCCGCGCCGACCGTTTTTCCGTATCTGCCCCATCGACGAGACAGGACGGACTCTTGCTGCTTTCCGCGTCCGTGTACTGGCGGGAAAGACGGCGGTTATATAACCAATATGGTTTATATAGCCAAGAAAAAAATCCCGATGCAAACTGATTTGCCGAAAAACCGTTAGTCCGAGACATTCGCGCCCGGCCTCCCTATATTGCTTCCAAGGAGTGACGCATCATGGACGCACGAAACGGAATGGGCGGCTCGCTCGCCGGCGTGGATATCAGGAAAGAAATCGGCCGGCTGCGCACCGAGCGCAATGCGGTGATCCTTGCCCATTATTATCAGGAACCGGAGATCCAGGATATCGCCGATTTTGTCGGCGACAGTCTCGATCTTTCGCGCAAGGCGGCGGATACCGATGCCGATGTCATCGCCTTTTGCGGGGTGCGCTTCATGGCGGAAACGGCGAAAATCCTCTCGCCGGAAAAAACCGTGATCCTGCCCGACATGAATGCCGGGTGCAGCCTGGAAGACAGCTGCCCGCCGGACAAGTTCCGCGCATTCCGCGAGGCCAATCCCGATCATATCGCGCTGACCTACATCAATTGTTCGGCGGCGGTGAAGGCGCTGTCGGACATTATCGTGACGTCGTCTTCGGCGGAGAAAATTCTCAACCAGATTCCCAGGGAACAGAAGATCATCTTCGCGCCGGACAAGCATCTCGGTGCCTATATGGCGCGCAAGACGGGGCGGGAGATGCTGCTCTGGCCGGGTGTCTGCATCGTTCATGAGGCGTTTTCGGAAACCGAGCTGCTCAAGCTCAAGGCAAGGCATCCCGGTGCCCCCGTCCTCGCCCATCCCGAATGCCCCGCCGCAATCCTCGATCATGCCGATCATATCGGCTCGACCAGCTCGATCCTGGAACACGCGCGCGAGACGGACAGCGATACGGTGATCGTCGCGACCGAACCGCACATCATGCACCAGATGGAAAAGGCGCTGCCGGAGGTCGATTTCATTGGCGCGCCGGGTGCGGACGGCAACTGCAACTGCAATATCTGCCCCTATATGGCGCTGAATACGATGGAGAAATTATACACCGCGCTGCGCGACCTAGAGCCGCGGATCGAGATCGAAGAGAGCATCCGGCTCGACGCGAGAAAGAGCCTCGACAGGATGCTGGAAATGGCCGGCTCGACGGTGGGGCAGGGCGATCTCGGCGCGCCTGGTTAGCCCGGCGTCCTCTTTCTTTGTCGAAAAAAAAGCCCCCCGGCTCAATCGAGCCGGGGGGCTTTTTTCGGTCACGCTCCGGTTTAGCCAACCGTATCCGAGGTCCAGACAATGTCGCTCGAGGTCGTGTTCTGGAACAGCGCAACGAAATTGCCGTCGATCGAGAGCAACGTGCTGTCACCGACTTGCTCGAATACAATTTCGGCATCGGCGACGTTGAACAGCTCGACCGTGTCGCCGGCGCTGTAATCCCTGACGAGACTGAACGCATCGTCCGCATCGTCGCCATCGAACAGGAAGACATCGTCTCCGTCACCGCCCAGCAGGATGTTCGAACCTGTGCCACCGTCCAGATAGTCATTGCCGACACCGCCGAGCAACTGGTCATTGCCAGCGTCTCCATACAGTTGGTCGTCACCGCCTTGGCCGCTGATTGTATCGTGACCCGCGCCGCCAATAAGGTCGTCATTGCCGTTGCCGCCTGAGAATCGGTCATTGCCAGCACCGCCGTCGACAGTATCGAATCCCTCACCCGCGATAATCCGATCATTACCAGCCCCGCCAAAAAGGACGTCGTTGCCGTTGCCGGAGAGGAGGTCGTCATTGCCGTCGCCGCTATCGACAGTGTCGTTGCCGTCTCCGGAATTGATGGTGTCGTTGCCGGCACCGCCCGAAATCGAGTCGGCACCCGCACGGGCGGCAATCCGATCGTTACCATCGCCGCCATCGACAGTGTCGTTGCCATTGCCGACCGAGATACGATCATCGCCGGCCAGCCCGTCGATGGCGTCCGCATTGTTGCTGCCAGTCAGCGTATCGCCGAACTGGGTGCCCTGCAGGCCCTCGATGCTGCGCAAAACGTCGCCGTCACCGCCGGTCCCGGCGATCAGAGAAGCGGCCACGCCTGTTTCGGAATCGGCATAGCTTGCGGTGTCGAACCCGCGACCGCCATCGAGGACATCGGTACCGCCGCGGCCCATAAGGAAATCGTCGCCGCCATTGCCGGAAAGGACATTGTCGAGATCGTT
This sequence comes from Parasphingopyxis sp., assembly GCA_041746035.1. Taxonomy (GTDB): domain Bacteria; phylum Pseudomonadota; class Alphaproteobacteria; order Sphingomonadales; family Sphingomonadaceae; genus Parasphingopyxis. Next base: position 15,101 of record JBGTHW010000002.1, on the reverse strand, counting down.
ACCGAGCAGGACGTCGGCTGCGCTGCCGCCGCTGGCATTTTCGATCTCCACGCCTCCGGCGATGAAATACCCGCCGAAGATTCCATCGACAATGGATGCCGCTCCGCCGCCGGTCGGAGAATAATCGATCGTGGCCGCCAGCAGGTCGATCTGCGCCGATTTCCGACCGGTGTAGCGAATCTCGTCTATACCCGCCGTGTCCCAGATCGTTTCGTAATAGGCACCCTGCTGGTTGTCGTCGGCCAGCTCATAGACGTCGTCGCCGGTCGCGAAATCGTTGATGATCCCGTAGCGTTGCTGAAGAACGGCAATGTCGAACGCGCCGAGTGTACCGGACCAGCCATTGCCGATCCCCGCTGCGGTGAAGGGCGACGGGCCGTTGGGTCCCAGATCGTAGGCGTCGTTATAGGACATCACCGTATAGACGCCCTGGTTCAGATCGAAGATGCCGTAGGATTCGGCCGTTCCCGACGCGCCGACGACGCCGAGCAGGATGTCCGAACCGCCGCCATTGTCGTGCGGATGCGCAACGCCGTGGGCATGGCCGAACTCGTGCAGTATCACGGCAAAGGAGAAGCCGCCCTGCTGCAGGCTCTGCTGCTGGTCGAAAGACCAGCCGCCGCTAAGTACGTTGAAGACGCCGACGCCCTGGTTGTTCTCGCCAAAGGCCGGATCCTGCGGGAAGAAATAGGCGCCATATTGCTCGGATTCAGTCTTCAGCAGCCGGAAGGTCGCTTCTTCTTCATTGTCGGTATATTCATACTGGAAGCCGAGGATTTTCTCGTATTCTTCCAGCGCGTCCATTACCTGATCGACTTCGTAATCGTTCCAGTCGATCGTCACCATCGGTCCGCCATCATCTCCGGTCTGATCGAAATTCTGGTCGGAATCGCCGAAATAGACATAGACGATATTGTCTTCGTTGGGCACGATATTGTCAGCATTGACCCAGTCGAGCGCATCGAGGGGGCTGAGATCGGCAAGAGGAACTTCGGCTGCGGTAATCGAATAGCCGCCGGTCTGGTCAGGGTAGGCCAGAGCATCCAGATAATAGGTGCCGGTTTCCTCGGCGATAAAGCTGACCCGTGAACTGATGTCGCCGGGGAAGCTGATATCGTCGTTAGAGGCGACCAGATTTCCTGCGGAATCGTAAATGGCAAGCAGACTATCGAGTTCGCCCTCCGGAACATCCAGGAAATCGGTATTATAGTCGGCACCGCCATTAAGTTCGAAGGTGTAAACGGTACCAGCTACGACCTCGAACGTGTAGGTGTCGACATCTTGGGACGCATCGATAAAGCCGTAGGTGACGCCGTTCGTGCTCAGGGCAACCGCGCCTGCGAACGTGTCGGGCACTTCGTCGGCAGCGGGCTGCTGGACGACATCGACAGTGTAGTCGCCAGCGCCCGTGCCATCCATATTGTCGAAGCCTGCGGCACCGATAATGTAATCGCCGGTGTAAGCAGCCGTAAAGGTGAGCATCGAATCGGTTCCGGCACCCCCATCATCATCGAAATTGACCAGCGATCCCTCATCGTCATAGAGAATCAGGAAAGTGTCGGGGAGTGCAGCACCGCCCGAACCGTAAAGATTGATCAGATAGGTTTCGCCCGCGACCACGCTGAGATTGTACGTATCGACCTCGCCCTCGGGGTCGATCGTGCCGGTGAACTGCACCGTAACGTCCGCGGCGATCGTGCCGGGCGGGCCAGCGGCGATATCTTCTCCGGCATGGGCCGACTCTAGTGCTGCGCGGACATTTTCGCCGCCCTTTTCGTGATCGTGACCACCGTCGTGATCTCCATCCAGCGGGCTGAAATGCTCGTAAAGACCGTATTTCAGGAGCGACTGGACAGTCGTCAGGGCCGGTGCAGCGGTAACGGATGCCGTAATCGGGCCGCTATAGGTCGTAGAACCGCGATACTCGCCGACAAGGCTCGAAATATTTTGGGGAGCAGTGGAGGTTTCCGGGCGATCCAGCCCGACTCGGATCAGGCCACTGTCGTAGCCAAACAGGTTGTCCAGATTGATACGCATTGTATTCCCTCCCTTTTTCTCGAATTTTCTTGGAATGTTGGTTTGCAAGCCCTAGCTATGACGAGGGGTAAAAACACAATCCAGTGAGTCGCACAAGAAAGATTTTGAATAAATTGGTAACTTTTTTGTCTCCGAAACGTAGAACGGTCCTTTTTGCCGCAATCGTGGCGGCGATGCCCCTGTCCGGAACTCCGGCACGGCAGACGGGACAAGCTGTTGCCGCACCGCCTACTATGGAGACGCAATTGACGAATTCCGAAAACGGTGTCGGCATTGCCGGTCTTCCTTTCGCGCGTGGGGAGACGTTTCGGACGCTCGACGACTATCTCGCGCATCTCGAACAGGGCGGCACCATCGATCTGCCCTGGTGGCGCGAAATCCGCCCCGGCGTTTATGAGCATATGGTGCGGATGCGCGGAGCCGAGCGCGAAACCGCAACCCGCGAAGAACTGATGCAGCGTTTCGGTTTCGAACGCTAGGGAATGATCGCCAAACTTCGCTCGCTCTGGCTGTCGGTAAACGCCAGCTACTGGTTCTATCCGGCGCTGTTTTCGACGGTGGCGTTTTTCCTGTCTTTCGCGACGATCTGGCTCGACCGGAACGGCGCGTCGGAATGGCTGGCGGATTTTTCCTGGATTCAGCCGAGCAGGCCGGAGGGCGCGCGCAATTTCCTTACCGTGATTTCCGGTTCGATGATCGGCGTCGCCTCGACCGTTTTCTCGATTACCATCGCCGCCGTCGCCTATGCCAGCGGCAATTACGGCCCGCGGCTCCTCACCAATTTCATGGAGGACAAGGGCAACCAGCTCTCGCTCGGCGTATTCATTGCGACCTTCGTCTATGCTTTGATGGTGCTCCGCGTCGTGCGCGGCGAGGACGAGCGGGCGATGAGCGCGGCGGATGCGGCGGCGACGACGCTGCCCGGTTTTACGCCGCAATTGTCTTTGCTGGTGGCGATCGCCATGGCGATCTGGGCGGTCGCGGTGCTCGTCTATTTCCTCCACCATATTCCGGCGAGCATCCGGATCAACACGGTGCTCGCGGGCATCGGACGACGATTCGTTCGCGACGTCAAATCGCGCTTTCCGGACGATCATGGTGAACGCGAACCGCACGAGCAGAAGGATGGCGAGCCCGTCACCGCAGCGTTCGATGGCTATATTACGATCATCGATTTCGACGGGCTGGACGATATCGCCAATGCCGAAAATGCCTGCATCGCCCTGAAAGTGCGGACCGGCGATTTTGTGCATGGCGATGTGCCGCTTGCCGAGATCGGCGGCACCGGTCTCACCGATGAACTCACCGGCGATATCCGCGATTGTTTTTCCGTAAGCGGAGAGCGGACGGCGACGCAGGATGTCGAATATCTGATCGACGAGCTGGTCGAGATCGCGTTGCGCGCGCTGTCGCCGGGGATCAACGATCCGTTTACCGCGATCACGTCCCTCCACTGGCTCGGTGCCGGGACCGCCGAACTGGCCGGTCGCGATCTTGATCGCGGACCGGAACAGGACAGCTACGATCCGAACCGGGTTCAGCCGCTGTCCGACGATTTCGAACATTTTCTGCGGCGCGGTTTCGGCGCGATCCGCGCATCGGCGGCGGCGAGTGCGATGACTTCGAAGAAATTTCTCGATACGCTATATTCCGTGGCGCAGGCCTGCCCGTCCGAACATCGCCGCCGTTCGCTGCTCGCCGAGGGGCTGAAGCTGTTCGAGCAGGCGGAGCTCGATCTGGCGGGGCCGTCTCTGGACGAACTCAAAATCCGTTTCGACAATTTTGCAGCCTCCATGGAGAAGCTCGGCAAATAGTGACAGGCGACCGCGCTGCTATTAGAATCCGATTATTGTAGATTAAGCCACGGTTGTCATTGCGAGCGCAGCGCAGCAATCCAGAGCCACCGGAGATATCGCCTGCCGCTCTGGATTGCTTCGTCGCTTCGCTTCTCGCAATGACGATTCAATCGTATTTCATCGTGCTCTAGCCTTCCACTGGTTAAAGCCCTCCGGAGACAGACATTGCTCAAGACAGTCCTTTCCCTTCTCGTCCTTCTCGCCGCGCCCGTCGCCGCGTATGCGCAGGACGAAGACCCCTATCTCTGGCTGGAAGAAATTCAGGGCGCGCGCGCGCTCGAACAGGTCGATGCCTGGAACGCCGAAACCGAAGCCGATCTGAGCGCCACTCCCGGCTTCGATGCGCGGCGCGAACGGGCGCTGGCGCTGCTCAATGACGAACACCAGATCGCGATGCCCGACGAGGTGCAGGGCGAATTCGTCACCAGTTTCTGGATCGATGGCGATCATCCGCGCGGCCTGTGGCGGATATCGTCGCGCGCCGCCTATCTCGCCGGCACACCCGAATGGCGGATACTGATCGATGTCGATGCGCTGGGTGCCGAGGAGGGCAAAAGCTGGGTCTGGCACGGGGCCGATTGCCTGGCCCCCGACTATGATCGCTGTCTCGTCAGCCTCAGCCCCGGTGGCAGCGATGCCGATGTCGTGCGCGAGTTCGATATTTCCGAAGGCGCGTTTGTCGAGGACGGCTTCACGCTCCCTGTCGCCAAGACCAATACCACCTGGCTCGATGCCGATCGGCTGATCGTTGTTACCGATTATGGTCCGGATTCGCTCACCGAATCGGGCTACGGCCGCATCGCCAAAGTCTGGCGGCGCGGCACGCCGCTGTCGGACGCCGAGACGATTTTCGAGGCGAATACGAACGATATCAGCGCCGGAGCCTTCGCTTTTATGGATGGCGATCGCCGCTGGAATTTCGTCCAGCGCGGGCTGACATTCTGGACGAACCAGGTCTCGCTGATGACAGTCCAGGGTCTGGTGCCGGTGCCCAAGCCCGACACCGCCGATATTGTCGACCTGATCGACGGGCGGCTTATCGTCCGCCTCAATGAACCGCTCGACGCCAACGGTACCGCGCTGCCGCAGGGCGCGCTGATCGGATACGATGTGGCGGCGATTGCCGAGGGCCGCGATGTCGCGCCCGAACTGGTGATGGCCCCCACCGCAAGCCAGGCGATCGAGGAGGTCGCGGCCTCGGACGATGTGCTCTGGGTGAAGGCGCTCGACGATGTCTCGGGCCGCCTTTTCGCGCTGCGGCGGGGAGAGGATGGCGCATGGACAAGCGATACCGTCGACCTGCCCGGCAACAGCACCGTGCATATCGCCGCCACCGGCGACGATCTGGTCTTGGTCACCGTCGAGGGGATGCTGACCCCGCCGTCGCTTCATGCGGTGACAGCGGCGCGCGAGGTGTCCACCGTCCAGACCCTCCCCGCGCAATTCGATGCCAGCCGGTTCAGCGTCGAACAGCGTTTTGCGACCTCGGCGGATGGCACGCGCATTCCCTATTTCCTCGTCCGCAATCGCGGCACCGAGGGACCGGTGCCGACGCTGATCCATGCCTATGGCGGTTTCCGCGCCGCCCAGACGCCTACCTATCTGACCCAGCAGCCCTATCGTTCGGGGCCGCTCGGCCTGTTCTGGGTAGAGGCGGGCAATGCCTATGTTCTCGCCAATGTCCGCGGCGGCGGCGAATATGGTCCGGCCTGGCATGAGGCGGCGCTGCGCGAGAACCGCCAGCGCAGCTTCGACGATCTCGCCGCAGTCGGCGAAGACCTGATCGCGACCGGTGCAACCTCGCAAGGCCAGCTCGGCATTTCGGGCCGGTCGAATGGCGGCGTACTGGTCGGCGCGGCGGCGAACCAGCGGCCCGATCTCTATTCGGCGGTGATTTCGGGTTCGCCGCTCACCGACATGAAGCGCTATTCGCACCTTCTTGCAGGGGCGAGCTGGGTCGGCGAATATGGCGATCCGGATGTGCCAGCGGACTGGGCCTTCATGCGGCTCTATTCGCCGTATCAGAATCTGCGCGCGGTCGAGGGTTATCCGGCGACCTTTTATTATCTTTCGACGCTCGACGACCGCGTCCATCCCGGCCATGCCCGCAAGATGGCGGCGCGGCATCACGAGCTCGACCAGACCGTCTATTTCCGTGAATATCGCGAAGGTGGCCATTCGGTCGGGGCCGACCGGCCCGAGGATGCGATGCGCGCGGCGCTGCTCTTCGCTTTCCTGACGCGCGAGCTTGGCGGCGAATGAGTTTCGCGATCGACCGGTTCGATTGCGATAACTTCATCGCCGCGACGCTCGCCGAGGATATGGGGGAGCGCGGCGATATTACATCGGCGGCGGTGATTCCGGCGCAGGCGCGGTTTCGCGGGGTGATGGACAGCCGCGATGCGATTGTCGTCGCGGGGCTTCCGATTGCCGAAGCGTTTTTTCGCGCGCTCGATCCGGAGGTCGAGATCGGGATACTGGCAGGCGAAGGGGACCGCGTCGAAGCGGGCGCGGACCTGATGTATCTGTCCGGCAATGCCCGCGCGCTGCTGACCGCCGAACGCTCGGCGCTCAACACCGTCCAGCATCTCTCGGGCATTGCAACGATGACGCGCGCTTATGTGGACCGGATCGAAGGCACCGGCGCGACCCTGCTCGATACTCGCAAAACGCTCCCCGGCCTGCGCGCGATAGAGAAATATGCGACCCGGATGGGCGGCGCGCAAAATCATCGTATGGGTTTATGGGATGCCGCGATGATCAAGGACAATCATGTCGCAGTCGCCGGCGACATCGGCAAGGCCGTGCGGCTGGCGGTCGCAGGGGAGATTGAAACGATCATCGTCGAGATCGACCGGATCGATCAGATTGAACCGGCGCTGGAAGCAGGCGCCAATCATCTGCTGCTCGACAATATGGAACCCGCAATGCTGCGCGAGGCGGTGGCGCTGATCGGCGAACGCGCGAAAACCGAAGCCTCGGGTGGAATTACGCTGGAGACGGTCCGTGCCAAAGCTGAAACCGGCGTCGATTATCTCTCCGTCGGAAGATTGACGCAATCCGCACCAGCCGCCGATATCGGGCTGGACTTCAAGGAGATTTAGGCGGTGCGGATATGGCTGACAGTCCTGATTCTGTGCCTGCCGGCGAGCCTTTATGCCCAGGCGCGCGAATGCCGGATACCGTCGCGCATCGAGGTCCCCCGTACCGAAACGCCGCCACCCGGTGCGCGCCGCATCGCGCCTGTTACGGGCTACACGCTGGCGTTGAGCTGGTCGCCGGAATTCTGTCGAACCCGCCAGCGCGATCCGCAGCATCGCCTGCAATGCGGCGGTGTCTCGAATGGCGGGGCAGGGCGGTTTGGATTTATCCTTCACGGGCTATGGCCGGAGACCGACAGTCCGCGCTGGCCGCAATGGTGTCGGCCTGCACGACCGCTTTCCCGCAGCATCATCCGCCCGCATCTCTGCACGACGCCGTCGGTGCAGCTCATCCAGCGCGAATGGGCGAAGCATGGCATCTGCGCCACACGCGATCCGCGTCGCTATCTGCGCGCCGGGAGCATCATGTATCGGGCGATGCGTTATCCGGACATGAATGCGCTTTCGCGGCGCGATCTCACGGTGCGCCAGTTGAGTGGAGCCATTGCCGCCCGCAATCGCGGCTTGTCGGCGAATATGATGCGGGTGCAGCTCAATGAGCGCGGCTGGCTGACCGAAGTGCGGGTGTGCCTTGCGCGCAATTTCCGCCCCACGCCCTGTCCGCGCCATCAGCGCGGCGCTTCACCGGGTTCGAGCGTCAGGATCTGGCGGGGCAGGGGGTAGCGTCGCGCTCTCCACGACCACCGTCGATGGATGATGCTTGTCGAGATGTTTTTTGATGATGCGCAGATTGCGGCTGTTGGAGCGGAAGATGAAATCCACCGCATCGCCGACCAAGGGGACCGCGCCGACCGCCAGATCGACGCCGATATTGCCGAACATGCGCGTAATCTGCCATTTCGACATGCCGAGATTGCGCGCCTCCCAGACCAGCCAGCTTCCCATTCCCGCAGCAATAACATCGCCGACCACCGGCACCAGACCGAGGATGAAATCCAGCCCGAAACGCTGGTTGATAATCGGCATCGTAAAGCCGCCTTCCAGCAGCTTTTCCATTGCCTCGACCCGCTGGCGCACGGAAGCCGGGTCGCGGCGGATTTCCGGCACGGCATTGGCGATATGGTCGAGATGGTCCTGTTTGATCGGCATGGGTTTCCTTTCCTGTCCTGATTTAGGAAGCTGGAAGTGCTTTAACCAGATGGAACAGTCAGCGTTGCCAGAGGGTGGCTGGCATAGCGATTGGGCACGAAACCGGTGATACGGGACGAAACGAGCGACCAGCGGATGGGCCGGAGCAGCGGTATAAAGGGTCCCATGGCTTCAAGTTCCGCGGCGGCTTCGGCGATACGAATGGCGCGGACACGCGCGCTGGTCGCTTGTTCGATTGCCGCGAGCGCCTTTTCATAATCATCCGTGCAGGGCGTCGACCGCTCGCAGCGGAATTCCTGAAGATACCAATAGGCGCGGTCAGTAACTGCAACCCTGTCGATCAGCCGGAGATCGGCGTCCTCGGCCCAGGCGACGCGTTCGGTGTCGATTCCGACCGCTGCCCAGTTGGTGCGTAGAAAAGCGTAAATTATACGACTGCCCGGTGCGTCGGGAAGCGCTATGCGCAGCGGCTCCATCGCGCCGTTGCTATTGCGCCATCGATCGACCGCCGAACGCGCAAAGCGCCGCCGTTCCCCTATAGGATTGCTCGCCCGGAACGGTATTGGCGAATGCGCGGCGCTATCGTCCCGCGGATCGATGATGGCAGAGACCGCCTGCGCTTCCGGTATGCCCAACAGGGCGACAAGCTGTTGCCGGTCCAATGCCTGCGAAAGAAGAATGCGATTCCGCGCCTCGGCCAGGAAACCGCTATGTTCGACAATCGCGAGCCCGAACAACCCCTCGACCGGATCGAACAGGAGCTGCGCGTCCGGCGGGTCGATCGCCTGCGCATAGGGGAGACTGGTCCAGTCACCGCCGAGCACCAGATCGGTCTGACCGAGCCGGAAGCGCCCGACCGCGCGGCTGCCGGTTTGAAAACTGAGTGCGATGGACGCTTGCAGTTCTGGAGAAGCCGGGGCCGAAGCTGCTTCGTCATCCCCGTCCGGCGGCGGGCGATAGGGCACCAGTTCGACCGTATCTCCGCTTGCCTGCTTGCTATCGAGCTGAAAGGCACCAAATCCCTCGCCCCCTATGCGTATGGCCAGATCGGGCTGAGCCAGCACGGAGAGGAGGTCGGCGCGCGGACGGCGCAGCACGATTTCCACAATCTCCGGCGCGATCGCATTGATCTCCTCGATATCCGCCAGCATCGGCGCGAGCGGGTTGCGGCTCCCTGGCTCGCTCGCTTCGCGCAATTGGCGCGCGACCTGGCCGGCGGTGAGCGCCGTGCCGTCCTGCCAGGTTAAATCCCGCAACCGGAAAATATAGGTGCGACCGTCGTCCAGCACGGTCCAGCGTTTGGCGAGCGCGGGTTCGATCTCGCCCTCCGCATCGAGCGCTACCAGCCCCTGGGCGATTGCCTCCAGCGCCGGGCCAGCGGCGCTTGTTGGGTTGGCGCTCTCCAGATCGGGCCTCTCGCCGATAATATCGATGGCAAGCGGGCGTTCGCCATTTTCGCCGCTGCACGCTATCAGGCCGCAAAGGATCGAGAGGGTCGGCAATAAACGGATCATTGTTCCTGCTTATCGCGTTGCCGCCTTGCCCTCCAGCCCGAACTGCTACAGCTTGGTTGGAGGACAGGAGAAAAGATGGCCGATACCATCCGCTGTATTACGCTCAAGGCCCATATCGAAGGGCCGCCGCAGGAAAGCGACTTTGCTTTCAGCGAAATCGCCAAGCCCGATCTGGCGGACGGCCAGTTTCTGGCCGAGAATTGCTATATCTCCGTCGATCCCGGTATGCGGACGCGGCTTTCGGGCGGCGCAAGCTATGCGCCGCCGATCCAGCCGGGCGGGCTGATAGACGGCTTCACAATCGGGCGCGTAACGGGGAGCCGCAATCGAAAATTCTCGGAGGGTGACTGGGTGACGATGGGCGGCGGCTGGGCGACGCATAGCGTCTTCGGTGGCCGTGGGTTCGCGATAAGACTGCCCGAGACGGCTATGCCGAGTTCATTGTTTCTGGGCATTCTCGGCATACCGGGCATGACATCGTATTTCGGGCTGTTGCGGGCCGGGCGATTTCAGGAAGGCGACCATGTGCTGGTAACATCCGCCGCCGGCCCGGTCGGCGCGACGGCGGGGCAGTTGGCGAAAATATGGGGTGCGGCTTCCGTTACGGGAATTGCGGGCAGCGAAGCGAAATGCACCTGGCTGACCGAGGAAGCCGGATTCGATGCAGCGATAAACTACAAGTCTGTGGAGAATCTCGCGGCGGCGATTGAAGCAGCTTGTTCCAAGGGTATCGATGTCCTGTTCGACAATGTCGGCAATGCGATGATCGATACCGCGCTGCCGATGATGCGGCGCAATGGGCGGATTGTGGTGTCGGGGCAGGTCGCGGACTATAATGTACCGCTTGAGGATCGTCCGGGCATCAAGAATACGGCGGAGTTTATCGGCAGCCGCCTGACCATGCAGGGGCTGGTTGTGTTCGACGATATGATGCAGTTCGGCGAAGCGCAGGCCGAAATGGGCAGGCTGATTGCGGAGGGAAGGCTGGTCTATAGGGACGAGATTTTCGAAGGGCTGGAAGCCTTGCCGGGCGCATTTTGCGGACTTTTCAAAGGCGAGAATTTCGGGCGGCGGCTGGTGAAGCTGGGAAGCGAATAATGTCGGCGGATTTCAGGATCGAGAGCATCGACTTTAGCCGCTTTTCCTTTGAGCGGGAGGGTCGCGTCCTGACCGCGGCGTTCGATTCCGGTCATCCGGTCAATGGCGTCGATGCGGCGATGCATGTGGAACTGGCGACGCTGTTCACCGATCTTCAGCGCGATGCGGACAGCGACATTGTCATACTTACCGGCAAGGGCCGCGCTTTTTGCGCGGGCGGCGATTTCGACTGGTTTGCCGAGCAGATCGCGGACCCGGCGCAATTCCGCGCGATGGCCTGGGACGCGAAACGCATTGTCACGTCCTTGCTGGATATGGAAAAGCCGATCCTGTGCCGCCTCAACGGCGCGGCGGCGGGGCTGGGTGCCACGATTGCGCTGCTTTGCGACATCATCGTGGCGGACGAGAATGCCGTGATCGGCGATCCGCATGTCAAGGTCGGGCTGGTAGCGGGCGATGGCGGCGCGATAATCTGGCCGCAGCTGATCGGTTTCGCGAAAGCCAAGGAGTTGCTGATGACCGGCGATATGCTAAGCGCTCGGGAAGCGGTCGATCTTGGTCTGATCAACTACGCCGTGCCGGCCGATGCCCTCGATGCGAAAGTGGCCGAGATCGTCGGCAAGTTACAAGGCAATCCGAAATGGGCGGTGCGCTGGACGAAGACGGTTGCGAATATTCCGCTGCGTACTCTGGCGGCGCAGATGATGGATGCGTCGCTCGGTTATGAGACGGTCTCCAACACTCTCAAGGATCGCGCTGAGGCGGTAAAAGCCTTTCAGGAAAAACGCGCGCCGAAGCTGAGCGGGGAGTGAAGGTGGCGAAACATCTCATCGTCATTGCGAGCGCAGCGAAGCAATCCAGAGCGGCGGGCAACATCGCTAGCCCTTCTGGATTGCTTCGCTGCGCTCGCAACGACACCGATGGGCTTGACCTGTGACCTTCCAGTCCTTCGCCGACGAACCCGATCATGTCGCCGCGATCCGCACCCAGATCGAACGGTTCGTCAAAGAACACGCGCCGCGCGAGAAACGCATCGAATGGGACCGCGAAGCCCGCTGGCCGCGCGATGTCTATGCGCAATTCAACGAACTCGGCCTCACCGGTCTGACCGTGCCGGAGAAATATGGCGGGGCGGGGATCGATGTCATCGCGGCACTCGCTGTTATCGAAGAATTGTCGCGCGCGGGGCCGTCGCTGGCCGGTCCCTATATTCATACGGCCTTTTATGGCGGCATGAACCTGTCGCACAATGGCAGCGAGGCGCAGAAGGCGGCCTATCTTCCGCGTGTCGTGAAGGGCGATCTGTTCCTGTCGTATGGCCTGTCCGAACCCGATATCGGTGGCGATCTGGTCAGCGTGACGACGCGGGCGGAGAGGCGTGGCGATACGGTGGTCATTAATGGCGCGAAGCGCTGGTGCACGGGCGCGGATTGGGCGGATTTCATCTATTGTCTTGTCCGGTCCGGCGAGCCGGATGCACGGTACAAGAATCTCAGCTTCGTGCTGATCCCGGCCGATGCCGCGGGCATCGCGATGCACGATATCGAGCATATCAATCTGCGCTATACCCATAGTCAGGATGTGTTTTTCGACACTGTCGAAGTGCCCGCCGCAAACATCGTCGGTGGCGAGGAAATGTGGAATCGGGGATGGGAGCTGCTGGCGGGCCGCGCGCTGGATGTCGAGAAGCTGGAGATTTCGGCGGTGGCGCTGGGCATCGCCCGCGCGGCCATCGACGAGGCCTGGGCCTATGCGCGGGAGCGCGAGCAGTTCGGCAAGCCGATTGCGCAGCATCAGGCGATCCGCCACAAACTGACCACCGCGCGCACCAAATGGCAGGCGGCGCGGCATATGCTGTATCATGCGGCATGGCTGGCGCACGAGGGGCGGTCATGCTCCGTCGAAACCAGCATGGCCAAATTGTTCGTCGCCGATACCGGCGTCGAGATCGCGTTGATCTGTCAGCAGGTTATGGGTGCCTATGCGCTGTCCGACGCCTGGGACATGGAGCGCCATGTCCGCGATCTGCTCGGCATGCCGATTGTCGGCGGATCGAGCGATATGCAGCGGAATAATCTCGCGAGCTTGATGCGGCTGTGAGAGAGTCGTCATTGCGAGGAGCGAAGCGACGCGGCAATCCAGAGCAGCAGGCACCAGCGTATGCGGCTCTGGATTGGTTGACCTTCGGTCGCCTTCGGCCCGCTGCGCTCGCAATGACGGATTTCGATTGGCCTTTGAGCTAGAAAAGGAAGCGAATGACAGTATTAGCGAACATCGAACCGCTCCTCGCCGAAATCACAGAACGCGCGCCGGAGATCGAGGAGGCTCGCCGCCTGCCCGCCGATCTGGCGCAGAAGCTGGCCAAGGCGGGCGTGTTCAATATCGTCAAACCGAAATCCTGCGGTGGCCTCGAACTGCCGCCGCTTGACATCGTCGACATCCTCAAAACCATCGCCGCCGCCGATGCCAGTACCGGCTGGTGCGCGATGATCGGGGCGACGACGGCGCTCAATGCGGCGTATCTCCCGCCGGACACCGCGCAGGAAATCTATGGCGATCCGGAGACGATCACCGGCGGCGTGTTCGCGCCGATGGGCAAGGCCGAGGACCGGGGCGATCATTATCTGGTGAATGGCCGGTGGCAGTGGGGGTCCGGCTCGGCCAATTGCGACTGGCTGTGCGGCGGTGCGATGATTTTCGAGGATGGCGAACTCAAGCGGCTCGGGAATGCCGCGCCCTATCACCGGATGATGATCTTTCCGGCGGCTGAGGCCGAACTGATCGATAGCTGGCATGTGGCCGGGTTGAAGGGCACAGGGTCGGGAGATTTCGCCGTGAAAGACCTGCAAGTGCCGAAAGAACGCAGCGTTTCTCTCATTGCCGACAGGCCGACGACCGCTGCGCCGCTTTTTGTGTTCCCGGTGTTCGGACTGCTGGCGATGGGCGTTTCGTCCGTGGCACTGGGCAATGCCGAAGCGGCGCTCGAGGACCTCAAGCGACTTGTCATGACCAAAAAATCGGCTGGTGCGAGCAAAAGCCACGCCGAACGCACGACCGTGCAGGCAGCGATTGCACGGGCGACCGCGCAGCTTGGCGGGGCGAACGCCTATCTGCGCGAGGCGGTTGGCGAATGCTGGGACGCGGCACAATCGACCGGGGAACTCACGCCCCTTCAAAGGGCAAAGCTGCGCAACGCGTGCACCCATGCGACCGAAACCAGCGCGGAAGTGGCCAGGACGGCTTACGAACTGGCGGGCGGCGCGGCGGTCTATGCCAGCCATCCCCTGCAACGCCGTTTTCGCGATGCGCATGTCGCGACACAGCATATCGCCACCGCCTGGCCGACCTACGAACTGGCCGGCCGGATCATTCTCGATCTGCCAACCGATATCACAATGCTCTAGATTTTATCCTGCTCGGCCAGTTTGCGCGCTATGCGGCTGGCCCTGCGTGAAGCGCGCTCGGCACGGCGGCGATGCTGTTTTTCGAGCACCGTTTTGGTTGCCTCATCGAGCGCAATGGTATCCGCCATCACCGCGCCGCGTTCGCCGATCCTGCGATCGGGTCCGACCGTGCTGTCCTGAATGGTCTGGCGTTCGGTTTCGGCATTGATCTCCGCGCCGATCAGCACGGCATAGGACGAAAGAAACAGCCACATCAGGAAGACGACCACCGTCGAGAGCGAGCCATAGGTCGCGTTATAATTGGAAACATAGGCGACATAGACACTGAATCCGAGCGTCGCGGCCACCCAGAGCAGCATGGCGACCAGGGATCCCAGCGACAGCCAGCGCCATTTGGCGCGCCGCCGGTCCGGTGCGAAACGGTATATTATGCCGAACGCGACACTGACGATGGTCCCCGCGATCAGCCATGTCAGGCCCTGCGCGAGCGCAACCACCGCGCTGCCGAGATAACCGGTCAGAACGAATTCGATATAGGTGAAGAGCGATGCCGCGACGATGCCGACGATTGCAAGCAGAATCATGCCCAGCGTAATCGTCGCCGAAACCTGCATGACGCGAAATATATTGCGCGATTCATGCTCTTCATAGATGACATTGAGCGCCTGAATCATGGCGGTGGAGGCGCGCATCGCGCCGTAAACCGAGATCAGAAGCGCGGCGAGAAGACCCAGGCCGGCAACGCGACCGCTGGTTGTGACAATCGCCAGCAACTGGTCCCGGATCAGGGTCGCGATGTCTGCGGGGACGAGCAGTATAACCGTTTCCATGTGCCGCGATACATCTGCCGGGTCGCCGAGAAGGCCGTATGACAAAACCACCGCAGCGATCAGCGGGACAAAGGCGAGGAACGCGAAAAAAGCCACACCTGCGGCGAGCAGC
>JBGTHW010000001.1:0-20265 GCA_041746035.1 Parasphingopyxis sp. | reverse complement strand
GCTGCCGGCTTCGAAATTCAGCCGGTAATCGGGCGCATCTGCGATATAGCCATTACAGGCACCGCCGAGACGCGAGGCGTCTATCGTGCCGCCCGACGAGAGCCGGACAGAATACGGGTCGGGCTCGAAACCGCTCGAGAGGTTGGCGGTCCCGTAGGTCGGGTCGGCGGCGACGTCCTGCGCGGCGGACGGAATCGCGGCGAGCATCGCGGCGGCGGCGGCGGCGGCGGAAATCTTTGCTGTAACGGACATCATGTTCTCCCTCTGAAAGTTTGGCGTGCAGCGGCCCGTTGTCTCGCGACGGCGGGCCGACGATATCCGTTAGTCGAACGGTGCTCCAACGCAACAGAATTTTGCGCGGAAATTTCGAAGCGCGCGATCCGCGTCGCGGTTGGCACCCGTCATTGCGGACGTAGTGAAGCAATCCAGTCCCGCCATCACGAATTCTGGCCGCTGGACTGGATTGCCGCGTCGCCTTCGGCTCCTCGCAATGACGGTGCTCAGTTCGTGTTCTCCGCAAACGGGTTCGCGTCGCCCGCCGCGATGGTCGCCGCTTCGACCTGCACGTCGCGGCCGCTGTCGAAGCGGAAATTGAGGATCAGGGGGGTGCCGGGGGAGATTTGCGGGTCGATGGCGAACAGCATGGCGTGTTTGCCGCCGGGTTCGAAACGGACGGTCTCGCCGGCCGGCACATCGGTCGCCGGGATCGGGCGCATCCGCATCCCGTCATGGGTTACTTCGCCCATCTGGAGGTCCATTGTCATCGTCTCGTGCAGCTCGATGCTCGCGACGCTTTCGCTGTCGATGGCGATGAGGCTGTCGCCCGCCTCGCCGCCATGGAGATCGAAATAGGCGGCGGCGGGGCGGCCTTCGATAGCGGGGAGGCGGACCCAGACATGGTCGACAGGTCCAAACGGCGCGGCATTATCGCCCGAACCGCAGGCAGCAAGGGAAAGGGCGGCGACGAAAGCTGAAATACGCATGGATTATCCCGTTACCGGACAGTGTGCCGAATACCGCGTGCGCCATAGTCCCGCGCGATGCTTGCAGCAAGAAAAAGCCCACCTATATCGCCCCTGTATGACCGCCCCGGCGGTTTTTGCGTTTCAACAAGGGGGGCCACCGGTTCCTCCGCGATTCGGGGAATATAAGAGGTAAATATGGCTAAAGTTATCGGTATCGATCTGGGAACGACCAATTCTTGCGTTGCGGTTATGGAAGGCGGCGATGCCAAGGTTATCGAAAATTCCGAAGGTTCGCGCACGACAGCGTCGATGGTCGCGTTCACGAAAGACGGCGAGCGGCTGATGGGTCAGCCGGCCAAGCGCCAGGCCGTTACCAATCCGGACAATACGCTGTTCGCGATCAAGCGCCTGATCGGACGCCGGTTCGACGATCCGACGACCAAGAAGGACATGGAACTGGTCCCCTACGATATCGTCAAGGGGCCCAACGGCGATGCCTGGGTGAAAGCGGGCGGCGAGGATTATTCGCCCTCGCAGATTTCGGCGTTCGTTTTGCAGAAGATGAAGGAAACCGCCGAGAGCTATCTCGGCGAGAAAGTCGAGCAGGCGGTGATCACCGTGCCGGCCTATTTCTCGGACGCCCAGCGGCAGGCGACCAAGGATGCCGGCAAGATCGCGGGCCTGGAAGTGCTGCGCATCATCAACGAGCCGACGGCGGCGGCGCTCGCCTACGGATTCGACAAGAAGGACGGCAAGACGATTGCGGTCTACGATCTGGGCGGCGGCACCTTCGACATCTCGATCCTCGAGATCGGCGACGGCGTGTTCGAGGTGAAATCGACCAATGGCGATACGTTTCTGGGCGGCGAGGATTTCGATGCGAAGATCGTCCAGTTCCTCGCCGACGAATTCAAGAAGGCGGAAGGGATCGATCTGCGCGGCGACAAGCTGGCGCTGCAACGGCTGAAGGAAGCCGCCGAGAAGGCGAAGATCGAGCTGTCGTCGGCGCAATCGACCGAGGTCAATCTGCCCTTCATCACCGCGGACCAGAATGGCCCCAAACATCTGGTGAAAACCATCAGCCGCTCGGACCTCGAAAAGCTCGTCGGCGATCTGATCAAGAAAACCCTCGATCCGTGCAAGAAGGCGCTCGAGGACGCCGACATGAAAGCCGCGGATATCGACGAAGTCATCATGGTCGGCGGCATGACGCGGATGCCCAAGGTGCGCAGCACCGTGCAGGATTTCTTTGGCAAGGAGCCGCATGTCGGTGTCAACCCGGACGAGGTTGTGGCGATGGGCGCGGCGATCCAGGCCGGGGTTCTGCAGGGCGACGTCAAGGATGTGCTGCTGCTGGATGTGACGCCGCTGTCGCTGGGTATCGAGACGCTGGGCGGTGTCTTCACGCGGATGATCGATCGCAACACGACGATCCCGTCCAAGAAAACGCAGGTCTATTCGACCGCCGAGGATAACCAGAATGCGGTGACGATCCGCGTGTTCCAGGGCGAGCGCGAGATGGCGTCGGACAACAAGATGCTCGGCCAGTTCGATCTCGTCGGCATTCCGCCCGCGCCGCGCGGCGTGCCGCAAATCGAGGTCACGTTCGATATCGACGCCAATGGCATCGTCAACGTGTCCGCCAAGGACAAGGGCACCGGCAAGGAACAGCAGATCAAGATTCAGGCCTCCGGCGGTCTCGAGGATTCCGACATCGAGAAAATGGTCCAGGAAGCCGAGCAGTTCGCCGAGGAAGACAAGAAGCGCCGCGAGTCGGCGGAAGCCAAAAACCAGGCCGAAAGCCTCGTCCATTCGACCGAACAGCAGATCAAGGAACATGAGGACAAGATCGACGCCGAGCTGAAGCAGCAGATCGAAACCAAGATCGCCGAGACCAAAACGGCACTAGAAGGCGAGGACAATGAGGCGATCAAGGCGAAGGCCGACGAACTGGCGCAGGTCGCGATGCAGATGGGTCAGAAAATCTACGAGGCGCAGCAGGCCGAGGCCGGGGATGCCGGCGATGCAGCGTCCGCCGATGCGGCGGCGTCTGCGGAGGAGGACGTGGTCGATGCCGAGTTTTCCGAGGTCGATGAGAATGCCGATGCCGGAGAAGATGCGGCCGCAGACGAAGAGACCAAGGCCTAGGTATGAACCCTCCCTCTCCCCTTGAGGGGAGAGGGCCGGGGAGAGGGGGAGTCCGGGAGATGGAGGCGCGTGGATTTGCATAATACAGTACTCCCCCTCTCTTTCCGCCGCTGCGCGGCTCCCTTCGCTTCGGGTGGACAGCGCCCCGCGCTGTCCAGGCCATGCCGGGAGCATGGCCGACCCGAAGCTCCCCTGAAGGGGCGAGAGCAATAGTGGCGACCGAAACCGATTATTACGAACTGCTGCAATGCGATCGCTCCGCCGATGGCGCGACGATCAAATCGTCCTATCGCAAGCTCGCCATGCAGTATCACCCGGATCGCAATCCGGGCGATGCCGGGGCCGAAGCCCGGTTCAAGGCGGTCTGCGAGGCCTATGACTGTCTGAAGGATCCGCAGAAACGCGCCGCTTACGACCGGTTCGGCCATGCCGCGTTCGGCAATGGCGGCGGTGGCAGGCAGGCCAATGAGGGCTTCGGGGGTTTTTCCGATATTTTCGAGAATATCTTCGGCGAGGATTTCATGGGTGGCGGCGGACGCGGGCGGGGCAGGGATGTCCGGCGCGGCGCGGACCTGCGCTACGATTACGAGATCACGCTGGAAGAGGCCTATCATGGCAAGCAGGCCGAACTGACGCTGGACGTTACCGCGCAATGCGGGAATTGCGAGGGATCGGGCGCGAAGCCGGGGACCGGCGCGCAGACCTGCGCGACCTGCCACGGGCAGGGCAAGGTGCGGGCGCAACAGGGCTTCTTCATGGTCGAGCGGACGTGCCCGGGCTGCCACGGCATGGGCCAGGTGATCGCCGATCCGTGCGGCGAATGCCGGGGCGAAGGGCGGGTCGATACGACCAAGAGTATTAACGTGAACATTCCGCCCGGGGTCGATGCCGGAACGCGCATTCGGGTTTCCGGCGAAGGGGAGGCGGGCGCGCGCGGGGGACCGGCGGGCGATCTTTATATTTTCGTCCATCTTTCGCGGCACGATATTTTCCAGCGCGAGGGCACGACGCTGTTCGCGCGCTGCCCGGTATCGTTGACGACGGTGGCGCTGGGCGGGGAGATCGAGGTGCCGGGGCTGGATGGGGTGCTGCACGAGATCAGGATTCCGGCGGGCATGCAGACCGGCAAGCAGATCCGGCAGCGCGGTGCCGGGATGCCGGTGCTGCAGGGCAGGGGGTATGGCGATATGGTCATCCAGATCGATGTCGAAACGCCGACGAAGCTGTCGGCCAAGCAGAAAGACCTGCTGCGCGAATTCCGCGAGACGGAAACCGGCGAGGAATGCCCGGAGAGCGCGGGATTCCTCGACAGGCTGAAGGGCATGTTCAGCGAGATCGGTGGCTAAAAGGGGGACACAATACCTTTTTCACCGCAAAGTCAGCCAGGGAAGCGGGCGAAGCAATGAAAAAGGTATTGTGTCCCCCTTTTAGCGTCGATACCTTTCGACATGCTCTCCGCCAAGGGTTACGGATATTGCCGAACTTCACAGGGAGACCTTCGCCATGAACCGCACCACCCCGCTTGCCGTTATCGCTCTCGTCACCGCCGTTCCTGCGGCTGCGCAGGACAATAGCATGGCCGATGTCGAAATCCGCGCCGAGCCGGTCGCGCCGGGTATCGCGGTGCTGTTCGGGGCGGGCGGCAATATCGGGGTGTCCCATGGCGCGGACGGCACGGTGCTGATCGACGACCAGTTCGCGCCGCTGACGGAACGCATTCAGGCGGCGGTTGGCGAACTGGGCGCGGAGCCGGTGCGATTTCTGATCAATACGCACTGGCATGGCGATCATTCGGGCGGCAACGAGAATTTTGGCGAGGCCGGAGCGCTGATCATGGCGCATGACAATGTGCGGGTGCGGATGGCGACCGAGCAGACGACCCAGTTCGGCAACACCCCGGCCTCGCCGCCCGCGGCACTGCCGGTCGTTACCTATGAGGACGGCCTCAAGTTGCATCTCAATGGCGACACCGTCCATGCTATCCATATGCATAATGGCCATACCGACGGCGATTCGGTGATCCGGTGGGAGAATGCCAATGTCGTCCATATGGGCGACCTGTTTTTCCACCGGATTTCGCTGCCCTTTATCGACCGCGAGTCGGGCGGCAGCGCGCAGGGAATGCTGGCGGCGGTCGAGCGCGTGCTCGAAATGACCGATGCCGAAAGCCGGATCATACCCGGCCATGGTCCGCTGGCGACGCGCGCCGATCTGGAGGCCTATCGCGCCATGCTCGCCGATATCATCGGACAGGTGCGGGCGGCGATCGATGGCGGGCAAACGCTGGAACAGATTCAGGCGATGAATATCGCGGCGGATTATGAGATCGAGGACGGCTTTATCGACGGGCCGACCTTTGTCGGCTTCGTCCATGCCAGCCTAACCGATCCGGATGCGATGGCGCACAGCCATGGCGAGCATGGCAGCGACGAGCATTAGGTTGCAGCGCGCGTGATCGCTCGAAAAGTTGCAGTGCGCGAGATTGTTCGAAGGCTAGTTGCGCCGTAAAAACAGGGCTTTGCGTTCGCCTGTCTTATTTTCGCAAGAAATTTGCGACCCAATTGTCACGGAACCTACCAACCATTGTCACCCGCCCTTGCTAACCGGCGTCTGGTTGTCGTGCGAATCCGTGCGGCTGCGTTGTTATTTACCATATCCGGCAAGGGGTCACTTTCATGAGCTTTCAATTCAATCTCGCCAATCTTTTCGACAGCGGCGCAGGGGAGGGCGGCTCCGAAGTGGTCGCCTATGAAGCAGGCCGCGCCTATGTCACCAATGGCGAACAGGACCGCATAGATGTGTTTCAGACCACGGATAATGGACTGGTCTTTTCGATCGATCTTTCCGGCATCGAGAATTTCGACGGTGTCCAGTCGGTCGCCGTGAATGACGGTGTCGTCGCTGCGGCTGTTGCGCGCGAAGCCGGGACCCCGGATGTCGACAACATGATTACCGGCCTTGGCGGTTGGACGGCGGACAATCTTTTTACGGTCGGCGCAACGCTCGATAATGGCTATACCCCGCCGGGCATCATGGACGGCATCGGTGCTTTCGAACTCGACGCCGACACGGTGCGTGTATATGTCAATCATGAGCTTCCCAGCGGCAATGGCTATGCCTATGAACTCGCCAACGGCACTGAACTGGTGGGTTCGCGGATTTCCTTCTTCGATATCGACAAGACAACGATGTCGATCGTCGATGGCGGTCTTGCCTATGAAACGGTTTACGACGCCAATGGCGATATCATTACCGATAACAGCTTCACCATCGGCAGCGCCGACCAGGCCGGGTTCGAGCGTTTCTGTTCGGGCAGCCTGTTCGAGGCGAACAGCTTCGGCGCGGACCGCGGTCTGACCGAGAACATCTATTTCGCCGGCGAGGAAACCGGCGGGGAGTTCAGCGGAGTAGCGGGCGCGGAATGGGCGCTCGATGTCGATACCGGCGAACTCTGGGCATTGCCGGCTTTCGGGCGCGGCGCATGGGAGAATGTCACGGAACTCGATACCGGCTCGACGACGCATGTCGCCTTCATTCTTGCCGACGATACCTCGCCTTTCGACGCCGATGGCGACGGTATGAATGAATCCGCGCCGCTCTATCTGTATGTCGGTGAAAAGGATACTTCGCCGGATGCCAATTTCGTCGAACGCAACGGCCTGTCCGATGGCCAGCTGTTCGTCTGGGTTCCGGACGATGGCAATAACGATCCGGAATCCTTCTCCGGCCAGGGCACCAGTTCGGCGGGTAGCTGGGTCGAGATCGACAACAGCCAGAATCTCGCCATGGCATCCGACGATGGTTCCACGGGATTCGATCAATATGGCTATCCGACCCAGTCCAACCTCTGGACGCAGGCCGAAGCCGTCGGTTCTTTCGAGTTTTCTCGCCCTGAAGATGTCGCGACCAATCCCGACGACGGCAGCGAGTTTGTGTTGGCATCCACAGGTCGCCAGAGCGACTTCAATGGTGCCGATCTTGTCGGCGAAGTCTATACGATGGATGTCGAATTCGATTTCACGGGCGGCACCTTCAATGGTGCGAGCGGTTCTCTCAATATCCTCTATGATGGCGATAGCGATGCCGCGCAGACACTCCGCTCGCCGGATAATCTCGACTGGGCCGACGATGGCCTGATCTATGTGCAGGAAGATCGCGCGGTTGGAGGCATCTTCGGCGAAGGCGCGGTCAATCCGAACGATGCCGGGATCGTCACGCTCGATCCGGACGCCGCCGATGCCGATCCGGTGCGCATTTTCAATGTCGATCGCTCGGCCGTCTCCCCCGATGGCGCGGTCGACGAGGCACCGACCGATGTCGGCAACTGGGAAAGCTCCGGCATTCTCGATGTGTCGACGCTGTTCGGTCGCGAACCGGGCACGCTGTTCCTCTCCGATATTCAGGCGCATAGCCTCGACGATCAGGATCGTTTCAGTGTCGATGGCCCCGCAGCGCGCCTTACCGATGACGATCTCGTGGAAGGCGGCCAGCTGCTCTTCCTGTCCGCGCCGGGCAGCGATGCGACTGTCCAAAGCCCGGTCAATCCGGTCGCCCCGTCGAATGGCGTCGTCGCGACTTATGACTCCGAAACCGGCGAGCTGATCGCCGAATATGAGGTCGGCAACCTGCCCGATCAGGTCACCTTCTCGAAAGACGGTACGCGGATTTTCGTCGCCAATGAGGGCGAGCCGTCCGACGCGGGCGATGCGCAGGGCAGCATCTCGATTATCGATCTCGCGACCGGCACCGTCGAGACCTTCGGGTTCGAAGGCTTCGATGGCGATGTCGACGCGCTGCGCGAGGCCGGCGTCCGGATTTTCCCCGGCGAACTGCCGAGCCGCGATTTCGAACCCGAATATATCGCCGAGGGCGATAACGGCAAACTCTATGTCGGGTTACAGGAAGCCAACACCGTTGCGGTCTTCGATCTCGCCACGAAAACGTTCGAGGCTCTGCTGCCGCTCGGCACGGTCGATCATTCGCTGCCGGGCAACGAGCTCGATGCCTCGGATCGCGACGACGCGATCAATATCCAGACCTGGCCGCTGAGCGGCTTGCGGATGCCCGATGCTATCGCCACGGCGGAGATCGGCGGGCAGACCTTTTTCCTGACCGCGAACGAAGGCGACAGCCGCGATTTCGACGAGGACCGTGTCGCGGACATCACCCTCGATCCGACGGCGTTTCCGAATGCTGCCGAATTGCAGATGGAAAACAATATCGGTCGCATCCAGATTTCGAATATCGATGGCGACACCGATGGCGATGGCGATTTCGATCAGCTCTTCTCCTTCGGCTCGCGCGGTTTCACGATTTTCGACGCAAATGGTGCGGTCGTGTTCGATTCGGGCAGCCAGTTCGAGACCATCATCGCCGATATCCGCCCGGCCAATGCGTTCAACAATGACGGTTTCCCGTCCGAGGACGATCTGAACACGCTCGACGAAAACCGCTCCGATAATAAGGGCCCGGAACCCGAAGCGATCGCGATCGGCGAAGTCGACGGCAAGATTCTGGCGTTCATCGGGCTGGAACGCGACAGCGGGATCATGGTCTATGACATCACCGTTCCCGGCGAAGCGACCTATGTCGATTATATCGACGGCTCGGCCAACGGCAGTTTCGCGCCCGAAACCATCCAGTTCATCCCGGCGGATGAATCCGAAAACGGCGAGGCGCAGATCGCGGTGTCCTA
The DNA here is from genome assembly GCA_041746035.1 of Parasphingopyxis sp. Classification (GTDB taxonomy): domain Bacteria; phylum Pseudomonadota; class Alphaproteobacteria; order Sphingomonadales; family Sphingomonadaceae; genus Parasphingopyxis. Next base: position 11,457 of record JBGTHW010000001.1, on the reverse strand, counting down.
TGAAGTCTCCGGCACGACGGCGATTTTCGACGTGACGCCGGAGCCGTTCGTGCTGCAATTGCTGCATTTCGGCGATCCCGAAGCCGGTCTTCTTGCCTCGACGACCGCGCCGAACCTTGCCGCGCTTGTCGATGCCTTCGAGGAGGATTTCGACAATACGCTGACCATTTCGGCGGGCGACAATTACATCCCCGGCGTGTTCCTGTCGGCGGGCGGGGTCGGGGTCGATATCGGCATTCTGAACGCCATCGGTGTCGATGCCTCGGCGATCGGCAATCACGAGTTCGATCTGGGCGAAGGCGGCTTTTCCGATGCGGTGAATGCCGCGAATTTCCCGCACATCACGGCCAATCTGGATTTCTCGAACAGCTCGCTGGCGGACCGGTTCACCGATACGACGGCCACCGACGGCCTCGAAAATCTCGAAGATTTCGCCGGGCAGATCGTGCCCAACGGCGTGTTCGAACTCGATGGCGAACAGGTTGGCGTGGTCGGCGCGACGACGCAGATTCTCGCCACCATCTCCTCGCCCGGCGGCGTCGAGGTCATCGGTCCGCAGATGGACGATATGCCGGCGCTCGCTGCCATTCTCCAGCCCGTCATCGACGATCTGATCGCGCAGGGCGTCAACAAGATTATCCTTGTTTCGCATCTCCAGCAGCTCGGTAACGAGCGCGAACTGGCGACGCTGCTGAACGGTGTCGACATCATTATCGGCGGCGGCTCCAACACGCGGCTCGGCGATGAGGACGATGTCGCGGTGGAATTTCCCGGCCATGCCGCGGACTTTGCCGATACCTATCCGATCCTGACCCAGGGCGCGGACGGCAACGATACGCTGATCGTCAATACCGATAATGAATATACCTATCTCGGGCGGCTGGTCGTCGAGTTCGACGATGAGGGCAATATCGTCCTCGACAGTCTTGACGAGAATGTGTCGATTAACGGGGCCTATGCCTCGACCGAACAGAATGTCGCCGATGCTTTCGGTGTCGATATCGAGGATCTCGAGGATACCGCCTTTGCCGAGGGCACGCGCGGCGATGCGGTGCGCGATATCATCGCGCCGATACAGGAAATCATCGAGACGCGGGGCAGCAATATTTTCGGCTTTACCGAGGTGTTCCTGGAGGGCGCGCGCGAAGCCGTACGCACCGAAGAAACCAATCTTGGCAATCTGACCGCCGAGGCGAACATCGCCGCGCTGCGCGCTTCGGACGATGAATCGGCGAATGCCGCGTTCGTCGTCTCGATCAAGAATGGCGGCGGTATCCGCGCGGCGATCGGCACGCTGATCACCAATCCGGACGGCACGACGACCGAAGCACCGCCGCAACAGCCGGTCGAGGGCGGGGTGTCCCAGCTCGATGTCGAAAACTCGCTGCGCTTCGATAACAGCCTGTCGGCGCTCGAAGTGACGGCGGAAGGCCTGAAGCTGCTGCTGGAAGCGGGTGTGCGCGGGGTTGCGCCGGGCGCGACGCCGGGTTCCTTCGCGCAGGTCGCCGGGGTGCGCTTCTCCTACGATCCCGACGGCGTGGCCTTCGTGCGCGATCCCGATAATCCGGACAACAATAATGACGGCAGCCGCATTCAGGATGTCGCGCTGATCGACGAGGACGGCAATGTTATCGCCGCGCTGTTCGACGATGGCGTGCTGGTCGAGGGCGCGCCGGAGACCATCACGGTCGTCACGCTCGGCTTCCTCGCCAGCGGCGGCGACGGCTATCCGTTCCCCGAAGTCGCGCAGGGCGATGCCCGCGATTTGGGTATCGCCGAACAGGAGGCCTTCGAAAACTTCCTGCGCAGCGAATTCCCGAATGCGCGGCGGGCCTTCGATGACGAGGAAACGAGCATCGAGAATGACGATCGCATCCAGAATCTGAATGTCCGCGAAGACACCGTGCTGACCACCGGCATGACGATCCCCGGCGGCGATGGCGACGATCGCCTGACCGGCACCGAGCGGGCCGACGATATCAGGGGCGGCTCGGGCGACGATTTCATCAGCGGCCGCGGCGGCAATGATTTCGTCATCGCCGGAACCGGCGACGACCAGGTGCTGGGCGGCGACGGCGACGATGTGCTGGGCGGCAATGCCGGCAACGATACGCTGGCCGGCGGCGAAGGGGCCGACACGCTGATCGGGGCGGACGGCATGGACAGCCTGATCGGATCGGACGGCAACGATGTCATCAATGGCGGTCTTGGCGACGATATCGCCAGCGGCGGTTCGGGTCGCGATCTGCTGATCGGCGGCAGTGGCGACGACCGGCTGATCGGCAATGACGGCGACGATGTCATCGGCGGCAATGGCGGTATGGACGATCTGGCGGGCGGCAACGGTGCCGATACGCTGCTCGGCGGCAGCGGCGACGATCTGCTGAACGGCAATGCCGGCAACGACGTGCTGCGCGGCGGCACCGGGGCCGACAGGGTGACGGGCGGCGAAGGCTCGGATAATTTCGCGATCTTCAATGCTGACGAAAGCGCGGTCGGGGCCGAAGACAGCATTCTCGATTTCTCGAGCGGCGAGGGCGATACGATCGATCTGCGCGGGCTGAATAACGAGGTTGCCGATGGCGGTTCGCTGAGCTTTGCCGGGACTGCGTTTAGCGGTACGGCGGGCCAGGTGATTGTCACCGATGACGGCCGGGTCGAGGTCGATCTCGATGGCGACAGCATCGCCGATGTCGCGGCGAATGTGACGGCGGATGCGCCGCTGATGACCGCGGATATCCTGATCTAGGGATTTGCTTCCCAGAGCAAAAAGGCCCGCTCCGGTTTATGCCGGGGCGGGCTTTTTTTGTCGTCCGGATTGCCCGGATTATAGCCGTCCGATGTCTCCGGTCGCGTAAATCATATCCGATTCGGATGATTTTACTATGATTTTGCACTTGTTTCAATGGTTTTCTCCGAATAAGGCCGTCAGCCAGAGGAGAGAACAACCATGCCTACAAACAGCTTTGCCCCCGGATTTTCCAATAGCCGGGACGACATGATACTCGGCGGCGAGAACGCACCGAACGGGTTTTTCAATGGAACCGAAGGCGACGATACGATCTTCGGCACGGAAGGCGAGACCAACACCATATTCGGCAATGGCGGCAATGATTCGCTTGTCGGCTCCGATTTTCAGGATCCCAACGCGCCGCCCTTCGGTGGCGTCGGAAGGGAAGGGCAGGGCGGCGATTTCATTCGTGGCGGTAGGGGCGACGATACAATTATCGGCGGCGGTGGCGACGATATGCTGCAGGGTCCGGATGGCGCATTGGTCAATGGCGGCAATAACTTGATCGAAGGCGGCGACGGTAACGATTTTCTGCGCGGCGGCGACGGCATCGACACGATAAATGGCGGCGCGGGGTTCGACCGGATCAGTTTCCTTGGCGCGCTCGATGCCTATACCCAGGGCGTCGATGTCGATTTGCGGACGCAGACCGTTTTGAATGACGGCTTCGGCAATCAGGATATCATTTCGGGGATCGAAAGCATAAGCGCAGGCACATTTTTCGCCGACCGGGTATTCGGCGACGATGGCATGAATTTTTTGAGCGGCAGCGACAATGACACGCTGATGGGCTTTGGCGGCGACGACCGGTTTCAGGTCAACGGCGCGCCGGGGCTGATCGATGGCGGCGATGGTAACGATCAGATCACTATTTCGACCTTTCGCAGCCTTCCTGGCGGTAATTTCGAGGAAGGCATGGAAAGGGTTATTGTCGATCTGGCAGCAGGCCGCGTTATCAATAACGGCTTTGGCGAAAGCTACGATGCGCTGAATTTCGAAATCGTGTTTGCGAGTGGGGCAGCCGGTGCCGACCTTTTCGGAGACGATGGTGCCAATGCGCTTACCACGACGGGCTTCGCGTCCGATAGTCTTGACGGTCGTGGCGGCGACGACACGCTCGACGGAGGCAGTGATCTGTTCGAGCAGGGAACGGAAGCGCCGGTCAATAATGACTCGGTCGTTGGCGGCGATGGCAATGACTCGCTCGCCGGTGGCGGCTTCGAGTTCGCACCCGCGATATTTTTTACTTTCAATCCCGATCCTGGTCCAGGCGAGCCCTTTCAAATGGAAGCGTTATTTCTGCCAAATTCGGGAGATAATACCATCGATGGCGGTGCGGGCGACGATTTCGCACAGGGCGGGATGGGCAATGACAGCCTGATCGGTGGCGACGGCAACGATACGCTGACCGCCGATTTCGTCGATTTCGAATCCTTCGAGTTCGAGGGCGAGACCGTTGTTCCGAACATGGGCGACGATACGCTGATCGGCGGTGCGGGTGCCGATGTGCTGACAGGTGGCGGCGGGGCGGATCTCTTTGTCTATCTCACGGCCAGCGATTCGACGACGGACAATGCCGATTTCATCGCCGGTTTCGAAACCGGCATCGATATTATCGATGTGTCCGCCTTCCAGATCGCCGCACCGACCTTGACTCAGGTTGGCGATTTCATCGAACTGACTGATTCCAGTGCCGGTTCCGATTTGCGGATTGTTGTCGAGGGCGATCTCCAGTTTACCGATATTATCTTCGCGCCGACCACGGTCAGCGGCGGCGATAGCGACGATGTTATCGAAGGCAGCCTTGGATCGGACCGGATCGATGCTGGTTTGGGTAACGATACCATCCGGGGCAATCAGGGCGACGATGTAATATTCGGCAATGGCGGCGACGATGTCATCAATGGCGGTATCGGCGACGATTTTGTCGTGGCGGGCGCTGGTGCAGACCAGCTGTTCGGCGGCGACGGCGACGATATTCTGGGCGGCAATGGCGGCGACGATACAATCGCCGCCGGCGCGGGCAATGATGCGGTTATCGGCGGCGACGGCAATGACAGCATCATCGCCTCCGACGGCGACGATGCGGTTGGCGGCGGGGCGGGCGACGATTTTATCGGCCTCGGCAACGGCAACGACTTTGCCATTGCCGGTACGGGCGATGATACTGTTATCGGAAATAGCGGCGACGATCTGGTGGGCGGCAATGGCGGCGCGGATATGATCGATGGCGGGGCCGGCGCGGACACTTTGCTCGGCGGTGCCGGAGACGACGTGCTCAATGGCAATGGCGGCGACGATGCCTTGCGCGGCGGCACCGGCGCGGACAGTGTCACCGGCGGGGCCGGCGCGGACCGGTTTTTCATCTTCAACGCCGATGAAAGCGCGGTGGGGGCCGAGGACAGCATTCTCGATTTCTCCGGCGCGGACGGCGATACGATCGATCTGCGCGGGCTGAATAACGAGGTTGGTGGCGGAGGTTCGCTGAGTTTTGCCGGGAACGCGTTCAGCGGCGTCGCAGGGCAGGTGATCGTCACCGGTGACGGCCAGTTGCAGGTCGATCTCGATGGCGACAGTTTGGCCGATGTCGCGGCGAATGTAACGGCGGATGCGCCGCTGATGGCCGCGGATATTCTGATCTAGGGATTTGCTTCCCAGAGCAAAAAGGCCCGCTCCGGCTTATGCCGGGGCGGGCTTTTTTTTGCCGCCATTTCGAGGATGCAACCCGAAGCAATCCGGAGAGTCGGATATGGTCGCAGCAATTCTGGATTGCCGCGTCGCCTTCGGCTCCTCGCAATGACGAAAGAGAGCGGCTCAATCCTCGCCGAATACCCGCGCGAAGATCGTGTCGACATGCTCGTAGTGATAGGCGAGATCGAATTTTTCCTCGATCTCCGCCTCGCTCAGCGCCGCCGTGACTTCGCTGTCGGCCTTGAGCAGTTCGATCAGCGATAGCGCGCCGTCGGACTGCCACACCTTCATCGCATTGCGCTGGACAAGGCGGTAGGCGTCCTCGCGGCTGACGCCGGCCTGGGTGAGGGCGAGGAGCACGCGCTGCGAGTGGACAAGCCCGCCCATCCTGTCGAGATTCTTCCGCATCCGTTCGGGATAGACCAGCAGCTTGTCGATGACGCCGGTCAGGCGGGCGAGGGCGAAATCGAGGGTGATGGTGGCGTCGGGGCCGATATAGCGTTCGACGGAGGAGTGGCTGATATCGCGTTCGTGCCACAGCGCGACATTCTCCATCGCGGGCAGCGCATAGCCGCGGACCATGCGGGCGAGGCCGGTGAGATTTTCGGTCAGCACCGGATTGCGCTTGTGCGGCATCGCCGACGAGCCCTTCTGGCCGGGCGAGAAATACTCTTCCGCTTCCAGAACCTCGGTGCGCTGGAGATGGCGGATTTCGGTTGCCAGCCGTTCGACGCAGGACGCGATGACGCCGAGCGTCGCGAAAAACATCGCATGGCGATCGCGCGGGATGACCTGGGTCGAGATCGGCTCGACGGCAAGCCCCATCTTCTCCGCGACATGCGCCTCGACCGCCGGATCGATATTGGCGAAGGTGCCCATTGCGCCGGAAATCGCGCAGGTCGCGATTTCTTCGCGCGCCAGAAGCAGCCGCGCCTTGCAGCGTTCGAACTCGGCCCAGGCCTGGGCCAGTTTCAGGCCGAATGTCACGGGTTCGCCCTGAATACCGTGGCTGCGGCCTATCGTGGGCGTCATTTTGTGTTCCATCGCGCGGCGCTTCAGCGCGTCGAGCAGCGCATCAAGATCGGCGAGCAGGATGTCGGACGCGCGGGCGAGCTGGACGGCAAGGCAGGTGTCGAGCACATCGGAACTCGTCATGCCCTGATGCATGAAGCGCGCTTCATCGCCGACATTATCCGCGACCCAGGTCAGGAAGGCGATGACGTCATGTCTGGTGACGGCTTCGATGGCGTCGATCGCGGGCACGTCGATGGCGGGGTCGGTCGCCCACCAGTCCCACAATGCCTTCGCCGCCGATTGCGGCACGACGCCCAGTCCGGCCAGCGCATCCGTCGCATGTGCCTCGATCTCGAACCAGATGCGGAACCTGGCTTCCGGTTCCCAGAGGGCGGACATTTCGGGCCGGGCATAGCGCGGGATCATGGGCGGGCGAATCCTTTGTGACGGAGCAAGGGCGGGATCGGCTGTCGATTAGCAGGGGGCGTCTCCATCGACAAATAGGGACGGTAAAGACCGATGCAGGAATGTCACGGACAATGACAATCCCGAACCAGCGGAACGGCTCGTCGCGGATTTACCACGGATTCACGGCCATCTATGCCTTCGGTGCGTCGAATTGCGGCAAAAATGCGGAACGCGCATCGCATGTCGCCGGTTCTTCACGCGACGGCCCGATGAGCTGGCCGCAGGACAATGAAGGAGACGTAAAATGTTGAAACTGTTCGCTTGTGCAAGTGCCATCGCGCTGGCGGCTCCGGTCGCCGCGCAGATTGAAACAACCACCCCGGCCGAACCCGAAGCGGCCATCGAGGCCCAGACGCCCGGCGAAGAGCCGATGGCGGACGATATGACGGCCCCGGAAGCGGAAAGCGACGCGATTGCCGAGGCGCAGCCTCTGGATCAACCCGAGACCGAGGAACCGGCGGTAGCGCAGACGCAGCCGATCGACGATCCGGCGATGGAAGGCGAGGACGCCGTGGCGGACGCCGCCCCTGCAACGGAAGCGCAGCCTCAGGCCGATCCGGCCCAGGTGGCATCGTTCGTCGAGCAGGAATTCCCGAACCGGGATGCCGATGGCGATGGCGAGCTTTCGCAGGAGGAGTTTGCGGCATGGATGGTTCCGCTGTTCACCGCGCAGCTTGACGAGACGCCCGAGCAGCCCGAGATCGACGCATGGGCAGGGGCTGCTTTCGCCCAGGCCGATACCGACAGCAGCACCGGCGTCACGCCGGACGAAATGACGCAGTTCCTGAACGGCTAACGCCCGAACCGTCAAACACGGCCTGCCCCCCCCGACAGGCTGATAAAGAAAGCGCCGCCTCCTCCCCTGGGCGGCGCTTTTTTGTGCGTACTTTGGAAATGAGTTATACGGAACGTAGCCCCGTGCGCAAGGAGATTGTGGTGTCGGAAAAACGGAGACGGCGTCCGGAACTGCCGCCTGAAATAAAGCGGACTCTGGAAGAGAAATGGATTGCCGAAAATGCCGAGGCGGTTGAGGAATGGAACACATATGTGGCGGAACACGGCCTGCCGCTTGAAAAATATCGTCAATTCTAGAGCGCGATGAAATATGGTTGAATCGTCATTGCGAGAAGCGAAGCGACGAAGCAATCCAGATCGGCTGGCGATGTTACTTGGGGTTCTAGATTGCTTCGCTGCGCTCGCAATGACGGCGTTGGATAGACTTACACGCATCATGGCCTAATGGCGCAATATGACGTCTATCGGGATAGCTCGGGGTCGGGCTATCTCCTGGACATACAATCGGACTTTGTGACAGCTTTCAAAACCCGGCTGGTTGTCCCGCTGCTACCGAAATCGCATGTGCCGCCACCGACCCGCAAACTGCATCCGGTTTTCACGATAGGCGACAATCAGTATGTCATGGCCACGCACCTGATGGCGGCGGTTTCCGCTGTCATGCTGAAAAATCGCGTCGAGACGATGGCCCGGCATCATACCCAAATCACTGACGCTATCGATTTCCTGCTGCACGGATATTGAAGGACGTGAGATCAATCCGATTACACCCGTAATTCCGAATAGCTTCAGAATCATCCAGCCTTTCTCGGCCTGCCGCCCTTTTGTCCATTCTCCCGCGCCGCCGCAGCCTTGGCAGGAGAGCGGCTCTGTCCGGCTCGGCGCGCCAGTTCGCGCATCCAGCTTTTTGCGCCGAATACGCCGTTCATCAGGCCGCTGAGCGAAATATCGACATCGGGGCCAGGCCAATGCAGGGCAAAGCCCGCTCCGGCCAGTTCGACGGCGGCGATGTCTGCTGTGTCAGCATTCTCCAGCCCTTGTACGCGTCGGGCGGGGAAAGCGAATATGCAGCCATTGGCAAGATCGACGACGATCCGCCCGCTCTTGCTATCGTAGCGGACAGTTTTCGCGCGCGGCTCGTCCGCCTGGATTATCTTGCCGCGCACCGCGGCGGTTTTTGCTTGACTGTCGGACCAATGCGCTGTCATTTCTGCTCTCCGTGTATGGCGTTCCATTGCGCCAGAAATTCGGTCTGCCGTTCCAGCACGATTTCCATCGCCCGCCGTCGATCGTTCGCCTTGAGCCCGATCGACCAGATCAGTTGCGGTTTGCCGTCCGCCGCGCGAATCTCGATCTTTGCCTCGCCACTGCCATATATATGGACATGCGCCGGTTCGTTATCGTCGGTCAGTATGGCGAAGCGGAAGCCATGCGCGCGATGGATCGTAACTATAGTCGACAATAACCTAACGCTTGGGTTTATGCAATATCGAGAAAACGTGGCGGACTTGCTGCTAAATCACCCCCATCGCCCTTAAGCTGCTACCGGAAGGCTATGCTCCCGTTCGGGGCAAGCGAATGAACCCGCTTTTCGAAGTTTTGCGCGAGCCGCATTCGATGGTCACTCAATTTATTTCAGCCGAGCAGGCTACGAAACTCGGCCAACCCATTACAAATCTGATCGACGATCATTCCCGAATTACCGACGCTGTCGATTTCCTGCTGCACGGGTATTGATAGGGGCTGGGGCAGGGAAAATGAGGAATGTTGCAAATGTCATCTTGATGCCAAAGCAAGCAGCGTAAAAAGTGAATGGTGTAAGCGTTAGCGGAATGACACCCGCTACATGGTAGGAGAAGGACTACATCAATTCCTCAAAGTCAGCGTAATGAAAGAAGCTGGCCCATGCGGCGTTTGCATGCCATAAATCGGGTATGGATGAAGACCGGCTTCTGACACTGCAAAGCGGTAACTGGTATGGCTGGACCATGACACCGGGCTATGGCGACGAACCGTATCATTCCCCGATCCGTATCGACAAATCTACAGCGTTGCGCACGGAACGCGGACTGATCGATCTGTCTTTTCTCAACCTTGGTTATGCTGCGGGCGTCCGGAACTTTCAGATACAGATGCGCGTGATAGCCCGCACAAACTCTTTTCTGGTTTTGCGCGAGGACGATCTTGATCGGACAATGCTGGTCGAACCATTGACACGCGGGTGGCTTGTCTATCGACTTGAACGTTCTCTTTCCGATGTGGAACATCTCGTTGACGAAACAGGTCGGGCGGACGACGCCGCGCTCATCCGATTTGGCGGCTAAGAGCAGCGTGTGCTGATGTGATTTTGGTCTGGCGAAAGTCACGCCATTGCTTGGATCAGTCAGATTTCTCTGGACTTCATGTCGTGTCCTAGCACTATGCGGGACATGGTACGCTCACAATCATCACCTCTTATCGTCGCACCCGAAGGCGTTGAAGCACCAAGGCTCAAACGTCTCTATCTTGGTAGTGGCACGCATGACGAGGACTGGTTGCAGGGGTTGCTCCACGGCAACCCCTCGCTGCTTCCGATTAGCGACATCGAGCCCGGATTCGGAGAACCTATAGCAATAGCGCGCGAGATTTCCTGTGCGCACGGCGCGATCGACAATCTCTTCATCACGCCGGCTGGAGAGATAATTCTTGTCGAGGTGAAACTGTGGCGGAACAATCAGGCACGACGCGAGGTCGTGGCTCAGGCATTGGATTATGTGGCGGCCCTGACCGAGCTTGGCTTCGAACAGTTCGAGACCATTGCTGCCAAAGCAATGGATGGACCGCAACGCCTCTACGATCGCTTCGCCGGTCATCCCGATGCGCTCGACGAAGCAGATTTCATCGATGCTGTCGCCATGAATCTTGCGCGCGGGCGCATGCTGGTACTTGCACTAGGTGACGGGATAAAACGCGAAACGGAGACGCTCTCGGGACTGCTTCAAAGCCATGCAGGCGCGCACTTTACCTTTGCCCTTGTAGAACTGGCGACATGGCAGAATACGGCAACCCGTGAAATTATCGTCGTTCCGAATACGCTTGCCAAGACTGTCATGATCGAGCGGGGTATCGTTCGGATTGAAAACGGTATTCCGAAAGTCGTGCCTGTCCCAAAAGAAGCGCATGCGCGCCCGCAATCGCTAAGCATGACATCTTTTCTTGATAGTATGGCTGAGCGGCACGAAGGGCTTCCCAGCGCGATTCGCGGTTTCCTGGATCATGTTGAGCCTCTTGGCGTTTATGCCGAGCAGCTCGCCAGCCTCAATTTCAAGGTTGACGTCGAAGGGTTCGAAAAGCCAGTCAACCTAGGATATATTCAGAAGAATGGGCAGCTATGGACCGACGCAATCACCCGCTTCCTGCCGCAAGAAATCTGGGAACCCTATCTTGAATCCTTGGCTTCGGTGATAGACGGTTCAATTGCCAACGCGAAGAACTCTTATGTCAGCATTGATGGCAAGTCAGCGCCACGTATCGAGGACATCCTCCCCAAACATGCCGAGACTTGGGCGAAAGCAATTGAAGAACTAATTTTTCGGATCAGACATTTGGATGATGGCGAGTAAATTGTGGAGGGGTTTTCTAATTACCTTTGGATGATCGTTGCAGTTAACATTCTCTCTTTTCCATAAACCACGCTAAATCACCCCCATCGCCCTTAA